>JAEZYZ010000281.1 GCA_023418705.1 Pseudomonadota bacterium
GCGCGGGGGGGGCTGGCGCGCTCGGCGGCGTCGGCGGGGGCGCGTCGTCGTCGCAGCCGCTGGCGACGACGAACGCCAGCCCCAGCGAGAACGCCGCCTGGCGTGTGCCCCGAAACTGCCGCTGGCGAGCAGACGAAACCATTTATCCCCGGTCCACGAAGCGAGCGAACGACGCCTTCAGGTTGTCGAGCGGCGCAAGATAAAACTCGTCCGGTGTCATCGCCAGCTCGACCCGCCGGACGGCGGGACGCACCTCCGGTGCCCGTGCCGCGAACCGCCGCAGCACTTCGGCGTGCGGCTTCAGTGAGCCATCCGGACGGACGATCCCGAAGAAGCGCTCGTGCGGCTGGCGGTCGCAGGGCGGCCGGTCCCAGAGCGCCTCGACATAGTCGGCGAAGCACCAGAGCACGGCGCCGGTCGCCCCCACGTCGAGCAGCCGATCGAGCACCTGCTCGATGTAGTCGGCGAGCTCCGTCTCCGACGCCATGAACTGCGAGCGCTCGGCGCCGTCCACCTGCCAGCGCAAGATGTGCGACGGCTCCCCCGGCGGCGCGGTGCAGCCGCCGAACTCCTCCATCAGCACGGGCTTGCCGCACAGGGCCGTGGTCAGCGCGCAGCTGAAGGGGACGACGTCCGGGTCCAGCGGCTCGCGAGCCCAGTCCGCGTACATCGGGTAGGCGTGCATCACCGCGAAGTCGGTGTGGGAGAACACCTGGTCGACCCGGAGCCCGTTGTGTTCGCTCAAGCTCGGCACGTGCAGCCCGCACGTGATCGGGTGGTCCGGGTCGAGCTCTCGAATCAGCGCCGTCATCTCGCCCACCCACGCCGAGCCTGCCTCGGCGCTCGGCGGTCTGGCGAAGAGGTCGGGCTCGTTGCCGAGGTTCCAGCACGCGATCGCCGGGTGACCCGCGAGCTCGCGGACGACACGGGTCAGCAGCAACCGCTCGGCGGCGCGGGCGAGCGGGTCCACGTAGGGGTTGAGATACCCGCTCGCGACCGTCCGACCGCCGCTCACCACCTGGCGCGCGCCCGCGGCCGGCGGCCCCTGCAAGAGCCACGGTGGGGCCCAGTTCGGGCCGCTCATGTGGCCGGTGAAGAAGGTGACATCGAGCTTCAGGTGCCGCTCTGCGGCGATGTCGCAGACCCGGCGCAGGTTGCGCACGGCCTCTGCCGAAACCGTGTCCGGTGTGGGCTGGAAATCTTCCCAGAACAAAAAGACGCGTACGAGGTCGAGCCCCAGATCGCGGATCAGCGAAAACTCGGCCGCGACGATGCGATCGTCGAAGGCCGCCCACATGCTCATGGCGCGCGTTCGCGGCCAATAGTTGACCCCCAAAGAGAACCTCTCCGCCATGCTGAGGCCGGCTTACCAGATAAGCGCCGCGGCGGGGAGCGCGAGGATCCGGTAAGAGCCGCTTCCGCGGCTCGACGAAGGCGTGCTAGGTTAAGGCTTTCGAGGCTTCGTGGCGGGCGACGATCAGCACCGTGCTCCAGACCCGGACGATCGGGCCGACAAGACCGCCGTCTTGAACATGGCCGACCTGCAGGCGTCCGGCTCGGGGATTCAGCCGGACCGTCACCTGCTGGTGATGATGCAGGGCTCGCAAGTGGGGCAAGTGATCGCGCTGGCCGATCAACCCTACCGCATCGGCCGCCACGAAGAGTCGGAGATCCTGCTGCCCGACGCGGGCATCAGCCGCCGCCACGCGCGCCTCTTCCCGGAAGACGGTGGCTACGCAATTGAAGATCTGCAGTCGGCCAACGGCACCTTCGTTCAAGGAGAGCGCATCGTTCGGCGGCGGCTCTGCGATGGTGACATCGTGCAGTTCGGCTCGTCCGTGGTGCTGCGCTACTCGCTGGTCGACCCGGATCAGGAGGCGATGCTCCGGCACCTGTACGTCGCCAGCATCACCGATCCGCTCACGCGGGCGTACAACCGCGAGCACCTCGACGCCCGCTTGTTGACGGAGCTGTCGTATGCGCGCCGCCACCGCACGCAGCTGTCCATGATCATGTTCGATGTCGATCACTTCAAGGCGGTGAACGACACCTATGGTCACCAGGCCGGGGACGCCGTGTTGCAAGAGATCGCGGCCAAGGTGCACAAGTGTCTGCGCAACGAGGACGTGTTTGCGCGCTATGGCGGTGAGGAGTTCGCCGTCGTGCTGCGCGAGATCGACATCGGGGGCGCGCAGCGCGCGGCCGAGCGCCTCCGAATGATCGTGCGCAGCCTGGGCGTCGTCCATGACAGCCACACCGTGCGGGTGACGATCAGCGCCGGCTGCGCCGCCGTCGCCGAGCTGCCAGAGCTCAGCGCGCAAGGGCTGATCGCGCTGGCCGATCGCCGGCTGTACGTCGCGAAACGCAGCGGTCGCGATCGGGTCGTGAGCAGCGGGTAAGCCTACTGGATTTATCCAGAGGCGGTTCAGCGGTCCGCTGGCTGGGCCGAGTGGGTCGAGCAGCTTTCGGGGCCGAGCTTGAACCTTTGGCGCTTGGCGATCCCAATCCGGACGTGGTTTGCTTTGTCCGACATCCCCGCAGGCAAGGATGAGAGAAGTCGACTTCTTCAAGCTGCCGCGCCCGATCCAGGAGCGCTTCGTCGCAGCGACGCAAGGCACGGTCCCGGCGCCCCTCCTGGTGAGTCGCCCGCGGCGTGTCGGCCCTTTTTTGTGGGGCCTTGGCGCCCTGGCCGCCCTGTCGGCCGCGGTGGGCCTCTCGCTGTACGGCTTCGGCGAGCTGTCGAGCTCCTCGGCGCTCCAACCCTCGGCCTTCGGGATCGGCTACGTCGTGTGCTTCGCCGCGGCGGTGTTCTGTGGCCTGCGCGCGCACGCCAGCGCTCAGCGTGAGGTGCTCTCCCCCTACCGGCCCTGGGTCTACCTCTTCCCCATCGGGGTCGTCGACGCGCGAAGTCCCCGGTTTCGCGTGCACCCGCTGACGGAGGTCGCGCAGGCGACCTCGCGCGGCACCAAGATCGTGCTCGTCTTCAGCGACGCCACGAGCTTCGAGTTCGAGGTCGGCGACGCCAAGAATGTCGAGCTCGGGCTGCAGGCGATCGCTGAAGCCCAACGGCTGAACGCGCAGGCCGAGCAGTCGCAGAGCCGCCGCGACCGCGCGTTGCTCGACCCGCTGACGGACACCGGCTTCAGCAACCCCTTCTCGCCGACGGTCGCGCTGGTGCCGCGGCGTGCCCTGCCGGCGTGGGCGGCCGCGCTGCTGGCGGTGCTGCTCGGCGCCGTGATCGGCGTGGGCGCATTCAAGCTGCGCAACCTGCGCAGCGAGGCGGCGCTCTACCTCGAGGCACGCCGCGCGGACGACGCGGACGCTTACCGCGCCTACCTCGAGCGCGGGGGAGAGCGTCCCGAGGTGAACGAGCTGCTCTTGCCGCGCGCGGAGCTCAGGAAGGTGCAGCAATCGGGCAGCGTCGAAGCCATCGAGGCGTTCATCGAGCGCTACCCGGACTCCAAGATCAAGGCGGAGATCGCGGCGGTGCACCGTGAGATCCTGCTCGCCCAGCTGAAGCAGGCGATCGACGCCGGGACGCTCGGAGCGCTGCGGGCGTTCGAGGAGCGCCACCCGCGCCATGACCTGGTGAAAAAGGAGATCGCCGCCGCCAAGCGGCAGGTCTACCAGGCCGCCCTGGAGAAATTCACCAAATCAGCGGCGCGCGATCCAAAGCTCGTCGCGTTCTTCGGCCGCTTGCTGGAGCACGCTCGGGTGCACGGGCCGGCGGTCGAGCTCAGGTTCCAGCGCCGCTTTTCGCCGTCCAACGAGAAGATCGAACAAGCTCTGATGAAGAGCACCTACTACATGGGCCAGCACCTGCTGCCCTCTCGTTACTTCAACGGACAGCACGCCGAGCAGCGCGAGCAGAAGACCGCGGCGGTCGTGCTCGAGCGGCTGCAAGCGGAGTTCCCGGTCGATGTCTTGAAGTTCGAGCTCGCAGAGCCGGTGAGCACGGAGCTCGCAGAGCTGCCGCCCGTGAAGGTCCCGACCCTGTTCATCGAGCACCACACGCAGATGAACGGCCTGTACCTGAACCGCAACCCGCGGGGCGTGTTCGTGGGCCTCGGCCTCTTGTTCCGCGCGACCTTCAAGATCCCGGACCAGGACGAGGAGCTCAACTTCAAGTTCTCGATGTGGCGGCCCCCCGACCTTTCCGTGCTCAAGGAAGAGGACGGCACCCCGGAGCAGGTCTACGAGCTGGCCGCCAGCGAGGCGTTCGACAATTTCACGAGCCGGTTCCTGAAATCTTTCTTTGCCAACTGAGGCGGCGGGCTGCGGGCGGGTCAGTCCGCGGGGGCGGCGATGGGCGCCAGGTTCTGCACCAGCTCGCGCAGGGTCTGAAGCTCGAAGGGTTTGTCGAGCACGGCGGCCGCGCCGAGCTCGCGCGCGCGCCGCCGCGTCTCGTCCGTCCCGAAGGCAGTCATCACCACCAGCGGTGCGCGGTAGCTGGTGCGCTTGAGGGCGTGGATCACTTCGAGCCCGCTCGGTCCCGGCATCTGCACGTCGGTCAAAATCAGCGAGGGTTCGACGTAGCGAGCGCCATACATTAACGAGGCGGCGATGTAGCTGAGTAGCTCGCTGCCGTTTCGCACCTCGACCACTTCGTAGCCGTCCGACCGCAGCAGGCTGCCCAGCAAGCTCCGCAGCTCGACGTCGTCTTCGGCCAAGAGAATGGGCCCGGTGGCGCGTTTCGGGCGAAGGGTATCGGGGGTTTGACTACGCATGCTGGTCGGGGCACGGGCGAGGCGGCGCTCTCTGGGGCCGCATCCTTGGGGGGCGCAGCGGCGGGGTTGGCAGATCCTGCAGCCAACCGCCGCGATAACCACTCGCGGGGCGGCGCGCTTCCCGAAATCGGTTCGGCTCGCGACCCACGCTCCCGCCCCCGTCCCTCAGCGGGGCTGAACCACGGCCGCGGCGGCGGGCAAGACCGTGCTTTTCGCGGTCGAGCCAGGGGGCTGGTGAGCATCGGTGACGGTGCCGACGATGGTCACCTCTTCGAGCCACTGCACGCTGCCTCCGGACGCGGCTCGCGCTGGCGGCACGATATGGACCGCGGCGGCCGCGGTGACCGGAGGGTTTTCCTCTACCGTGGACGTGCTGGGTGCCGATGCCCCACCCGCGACCAGCGCCAAGCCGACGCTCGCGATGAGCAAGGCGACCGATAGGACCATGGCGTGCTTCATGAAGCGACCCTCCTAAAAGGAAAAAAAGAGACGAACGAGTGTCGGATTGGCCTGAGCGCTGGGCTGCTGGAGCGACCGCTTCCGAGTCGAGCGTGCAGGCGCACGCCGGGCATCAAGCAATGGGCGTGCCCTCGGGGTGGGCGTCCGGGGGGAGGGCGGGCGCGCGCGGATCGACGGCGGAACGGCGCGGTGGTGGCCGGCACCCGGGCGAGCGCTTCGGGAGCCCGCGCCCGGGGGCAAGGGAGGCCCGAGTGTGCGTGTGTGCGACAGAGCGGCGCGCCTCGCGGCGAATTGCATCGCACCCTCGAGTCGCGCGCTGCGCCGTGTCATGCTTGTATCCCCCGCGCGAAGCGCTCCCGGCGCTGCACGGGAGCCCTTACCGTCTTGATCGAACGGATGACAATGAGACCGCGCATGGGAGCGAAGCAACAC
>JAEZYZ010000307.1 GCA_023418705.1 Pseudomonadota bacterium
CTTCACGCCCCCGCCGCGGATGGGGAGCACGGAGAGCAGCTCGAGCTCGTAGCCGCGCGCGGGCACGACCGAGCTCTCGATGCCCTTGGCCGTCCCGACGAACACCAGCCGAAGCTCGGGTCGGAGCGCCCGCAACGCGTCGGCCACGGCCACCAGCGGGAAGACGTGGCCGCCGGTGCCGCCGCCAGCCATCACCAGGGTCGCTGCGCTCATCCTGCCTCCGGCGCGAGGGTCGCCTTCGGCCGCCGCGGTTTGGGTTTGGTCTTGGGCTTGGCCGCCTCTGGTCCGAACTCGGCCTCGGTGACGAGGACGGCGCGGGCCTCCGGCGCGGGGCCAGCGTCTTCCACGCGCTGTTGGTTGGCGGACCAGAACCGCGGCCTCGAGATATTCAGCAAGACGCCCATCGCGGCGGAGTTGACCAGCAGCGACGAGCCGCCATAGCTGACGAACGGCAGCGTGAGGCCCTTGGTCGGCAGCATGCTCATGGCGACCGCGATGTTCCAGCACGCCTGGGTCCCGAACAGGACCGATATCCCGAACGCCACGTACAGGCCGTAGTCGTCGCCGGCCGACAGCGCCACCCGCACGCCGCGCGCCACGATCAGCAAATAGACGCTGCACAGCGCCAGGATGCCGATGAACCCGAGCTCCTCGCCGACGATGGCCGCGATGAAATCCGTGTGGGCCTCGGGCAGATACAGCACCTGCAGCCCCTTGCCGAGGCCGAGCCCCGTCACCTCTCCCGAGCCGAAGCTCATCACCGACTGAAAGGGCTGATAGGCCAGGTCCTGCCGGTGCTCGCTCATGTTCAGCCACGCGAGCACCCGTTCGAAGCGATAGGCCGTGAAGCGGATCGCCCAGGCGGCCGCTCCCACCCCCAAGAGGCCGATACCGATCAAGTAGCCGAGCTTGGCGCCGGCCACGAACAGCAGCGTGAACGTGAGCAGGACCAGGATCACCGCTCCGCCAAAGTCCGGCTGTTTCATGCAGAGCAGCACCAAAACGCCCGCCAACAGGCAGTGCGGGAGCATCCCGATCGAGAAGCTTTTGACCTTCTCCTTCTTCTTGTCCAAGGAGTAGCCGAGCCAGAGCACCAGCGCGAGCTTGGCCGCCTCCGACGGCTGCACGTGCACCGGGCCGAGCCGCAGCCAGCGCGCGGCGCCGCCCCCGGTGTGACCAAAGCCGATGACGCTGAGCACCATCAACAGGGTCACGACGAGCAGCACCGGATAGGTGAAGGGCCGGAGCAGGTGATAGTCGACGCGAGACACCAGGAGCATCACGCACAGGCCAACCCCGCAGAAAATCGCCTGCCGCTTCAGGAAATACTGAGGATCGGCGTACACCACCGTCGCCTCGATCACGCTGGCGCTGTAGACCATCACCACGCCGAACCCCATCAGGGCAACGACCACGGCGGCCAGCAGCACGTCGATCTCGCCCCAGCGCACCGCCGGTTTGAACAGCGCGGTCAGCCCTTTCATGCGTCCTTCTCCTCGCAGGTCCGGCGGAGCTCGGCCACCGCTCGGCAAAACACGTCCCCCCGTTCGGCGTAGCTCTCGAACATGTCGAAGCTCGAGCAGGCGGGGCTGAGCAGCACGGCGTCTCCGGGCTCCGCGAGCTCGAAGGCGGCGCGGACGGCCTCCTCCATGCCGCCCGCCCGCACGACCTTCAGCCGCCCACCCATCGCGACGGCGATGCGCTCGGCGGCCTCGCCGATCAACACCGCGGCGCGGCCCTTGGCGACCAGCGCGTCGACCAGCGCCGCGTACGAACCGAGCTTGTCACGCCCCCCCGCGATCAACACCGCCTTCGGCTCACGCAGCCCGGCGAGCGCGGTGACCGCCGCGCCGACGTTCGTGGCCTTCGAATCGTCGTAAAACCGCACGCCCGACAGCTCGCCTGCCAGCGCCATCCGATGCCGCAGGGGCACGAACCCGGCGAGCCCGTCGCGCACCTGGGCGGGCGTGGCGCCGGCCGCGCGCGCCGCGGCGATGGCCGCGGCGGCGTTCTGCAGGTTGTGCCCGCCGTGGAGCGGCACGTGTTCGAGGTCGAAGCGGACGCCGGTCGCCGCTTCGTGCACCGCCTGGCCCTCGATCAAATAGTCGGCCGGCGCGGCCGTCCCAAAGCGCCAGATGCGTCCCCGGCCGCGGCGCGCCTGCGCCTCGCAGCGGGCGTCGCCCGCCGGGATCAGCGCCACGTCCTGCTCGCGCTGGTTGACGAAGGCGTTGCCCTTGGCGTCCGCGTACGCGGCAAAGCTCGCGTACCGGTCGAGGTGATCCTCGGTCACGTTCAGCAGGATGCCGACGTGGGGCCGAAACGTGGGCGCCCGCTCGAGCTGAAAGCTCGAGACCTCCAGCACGATCGCGTCGAAGGCCCGCTCGGCCTGGGACGAGAGCGGCGTGCCCAGGTTCCCGCCGATGAACACCTCGGGGACGGTCTTCTCCATGATGCGGCCGAGCAGCATCGTGGTCGTGCTTTTGCCGTTCGTGCCGCCCACGCACAAAATTTTCGGCTGATTCCGGAGAGCCCGCACCGCGAGCTCGAGTTCGCCGATCACGGGGACGCCGGCGCGCTCGGCCGCCACGATTTCCGGCAGCGATGGAACCCC
Organism: Pseudomonadota bacterium; assembly: GCA_023418705.1. Classification (GTDB taxonomy): domain Bacteria; phylum Myxococcota_A; class Polyangia; order Polyangiales; family Polyangiaceae; genus JAEZYZ01. Next base: position 2,612 of record JAEZYZ010000307.1, read on the forward strand.
CGGGGACACCACGATGCCGTCGGCCGCCGCGAAATCCACCCCGCCGTACCCCGAGGTGAACAGCTCGATGCCGAGATCGGCGACCTCCGGCGGGAGCTGCTCGAGCGGCTTCCGATCGGCGCCGGCCACCCGCGCCCCGAGCCGCAGGCAGAGGCGGGCGGCGGCCACCCCGCTCTTGCCGAGGCCGACCACCACCACCCGCTTCCCCTCCAGGGATAGCCTGCGCTGGGCGGCCATCAGCGCACCTTCAAGGACGCCAAGCTCACCAGCGCCAGCAAGATGGAGATGATCCAGAAGCGCACGATGATGCGCGGCTCGGGCCAGCCCTTCTTCTCGAAATGATGGTGAATGGGCGCCATCAAGAAGACCCGCTTCTTGAACAGCTTGAAGCTTATCACCTGGGTGATGACGCTCACGGCTTCGATGAAGAAGATGCCGCCGATCAGCAAGCTGAGCAGCTCGTTCTTGGTGAGGACGGCCATCATGCCGAGGCCACCGCCGAGCGCCAGCGACCCCACGTCCCCCATGAACACCTGCGCGGGGTAGGTGTTGTACCAAAGAAAACCCACCCCCGCGCCGACCATGGCCGCGCCATAGACCGCCAGCTCGCTCATCTCGTTGTAGCCGGCGATGTCCAGGTACGACGCCAGGGGACGGCCGAACAGCACCGACCCGGCGATGTAGGCCCAGATGCTGTAGGTGCCTGCGTTGATCATGACCGGCCCGATCGCGAGACCGTCGAGCCCATCGGTGAGGTTCACCGCGTTGCTCATGGCGACCACGACCACCAGCGCGAACGCTGCGTAGAGCGGCAGCGGCAGCTCGATCGGGAACTTCTCGAAGGCGACGAACGGCAGGCTGAGCCGGCCGCGGATGGCGAGCCAATCGGCGGGCAGATCCTGGCCGCCGATGAACAGATAGCCGATCGCCACGCCGCCGATCGCGAACTGTCCGAGCAGCTTGAAGCGACCCGGCAGGCCTCGGGTGTTGCTCCCCTCGATCTTCAGCCGGTCGTCGATGTACCCGATCAGGCCGTAGCCGGCGGTCACCGAGGCGGTGGCCAGCACGAACACGTTGCGCACGTCCGCCCAGAGCATCGTCGGCACCAAGACGGACAGCAGGATCAGCGCGCCGCCCATCGTGGGCGTGCCCGCCTTGGCCTGATGCGACGCCGGCCCTTCCTCCCGGATGATCTGGCTGATCTGCTTGCCCCGCAGCTTGCGGATGAACCACGGCGCCACGAAAAACGACATCAGCATGGCGGTGATGACGGCCATGATGGCGCGGAAGTTGGTGTACCTGAGCACGTTCAAGGCGCTGGCCCAGCCGAACTGGGTGCTCAGGGGATAGAGGAGCTCGTAAATCACGCTGCCCTGCCTTTTGCCTCGAGCAAAGCCTTCGCCAGGCGATCGGCGCCGATGCCGCGCGATGCCTTGACCAGCACCACGTCGCCCGGCCGCACCCGCTCGATCAGCAGCGCGGCGGTCTCGGCGTCCGCCTGCGGGCGGCCCTCCGCGCGCCCGCCCGCCTGCCGGACAGGATCGAGGAACGCGGTCGCGGCGGGGCCGACGGCGATCAGCTCGGCGGGCGCCGCGGCGCGCACCGCCTCGGCGGTCTGCCGGTGGGCGGCGTCGCTGTGGTCGCCGAGCTCGAGCATGTCGCCCAGCACCAGGAAGAGCCGCGCGCCGCGCGCCGTCGCGATCTCGCGGGCGACGCTCAGCGAGCTCTCCACGCTGGCGGGGTTGGCGTTGTAGGCGTCGTCGATCAGCACCGATCCGTCGCCCAGCAGGGTGGCCAGCAGCCGACCTGCCTCACGTTCGCAGGCGGCGAGCGCCCGCTCGATGGCGGCGAGATCGGGGGCCGCGGATCCTCCGATCTGCTCGGCGGCGGCGATCGCCGCGAGGGTCGCGAGCGCGCCGGGCAGGCCGAGGTGGGGGACCCGCAGCTCTAGCTGACCCGCTGCGACGCGCGGGCGCTCGATGCAGAGGCGGCTGCCTTCGATCCCGAGCGGCACCCGCTCGCAGAGCCGGTAGTCGTTGTCCGGGCCCGCGCCGTAGGTGCGCCGGACCGCGGCCGGCGAGCGCTCGAGCTGCCGGCGGCAGCGGGGGTCGTCGCCGTTGCAGAGCGCCGCGGCGCCGGCAGGGAGCCCGCGCAACAGCGCGCCCTCTTCCAGCTCGACGGCGTCGAGATCCCCGATCCCTTCGGCGTGCTCGAGGGCGATCAACGTCAGCACGGCCAGGTCCGGCTGGACCACGCGCGTCAGCGCCTCGACCTCTCCGCGCTGGTTGGTGCCGATCTCCACCACCGCGGCTCGGTGCCGCGCCTCGGCCGCGAGCAGCACCATCGGCACGCCGATGCGATTGTTGAGGTTGCCCGGCAGCTCGTGGACGGCGCCCGCGAGCCGCGCCCGCAGCACGGCGCCGATCGCATGGCGGGTCGTGGTCTTCCCCGCCGAGCCAGCCACGGCCACCACCTGGCCGCCCCAGCGGCGCCGGTGCGCGTTGGCGAGCGCCCCGAGGGCGTCGAGGGTGGAGGCGACGCGGATCAGCGACGCCGCCGGAGGGACGTCGACGTCGCGATCGACCAGCGCCGCTGCCGCTCCTCCTGCGAGCGCCTGCGCCACGAAGGCGTGGCCGTCGAACCGCTCGCCGCGGAGCGCGACGAACAACTTGCCCTCGAGCGTTGCGCGGGTGTCCGTCACGACGCCCGTCACGCTCGTCGCCCGCCCCGCCCGAACTTGCCCGCCGGTGGCCGAAGCGATCTCCGCCAAGCTGAACGAGGCGCGGTTTTCGGGGATGGGCGTGGCCATCAGCCGGCGTTCCCTCGGCGCGCTCGCAGCGCGGCGCGCGCCTGCTCGCGGTCATCGAAGGCGAGCACCTGCTCGCCGATGATCTGGTAGGGCTCATGCCCTTTGCCCGCGATGAGCACCACGTCACCCGGGCTCGCCGCCGTCACCGCCAGGGAGATGGCCTTGGCCCGATCGAGCTCCACGTCGTAGGGCTTGCCCCCCGCTTTCAAGGCCGGCTCGACGGCGGCCGCGATGGCGGCCGGCGCCTCGGAGCGCGGGTTGTCGCTCGTCAGCACCGCCCGATCCGCCCCCTCGGCGACCGCCGCTCCCATCTTCGGGCGCTTTTTGGGATCGCGGTCCCCGCCGCAGCCGAAGACGCACCAGATGCGGCCACGCTTGAGCCCGCGCACGGCGCCGAGCGCGCGACGGAGCGCGTCGGGCGTGTGCGCGTAGTCGACCAGCACCACGAGGTCGTCCCCCGCCCCGTCGCAACGCTCGAGACGACCGGGGACGGCCTGCGTCTGCGACAGGGCGCGCGCGGCCGCTGTCACGTCCATCCCGAGCGCCTCCACGATCCCGAGCGCGATCGAGCAGTTGTCGAGGTTGTGTTCCCCCACCAGGGGGCTTGCCAGATCCACGGCGCCGGAGGGAAGCACGATCTGGGCTTGGATGCCGCCGGGACCGAGCTCTGCCCGTCCGAGGCGCACGTCCCCCTCGCGCCGCCCCACCGTCAGCACGCGCCCGCGGGCGCGCGCCCCCCAGCCGCGGCCCAACCGG
>JAEZYZ010000481.1 GCA_023418705.1 Pseudomonadota bacterium
GCGCCAGCGTGAGCGCGGCGGTCCGTCGCGAGGTGTGGGCCCCGCGTCCGCGCTCGCCCGCTGCGCTAGAAGCTAAAGCGCGCCGCCGCACCGCCGCCCTTGCTCGAGACGAGCGGCGCGAGCTGGAAGGGGCGTGCCGCTCGGCGCCTCCGGGCGTGGGTCGCTGCCTTGGCCTGGTCGGGCGAGGCCGTGAGCACGACCAGCGCCGTGACGCCGAAGGTGATGGCGGCACCAAAGCCGATGTCGCTGATGAGGGCGTACCGCTCGGCGTCCTCCGCCAGCTCCTCATTCGGATGATCGTCGAAGTCCGCCGTCGCGCTGAGCGCCTTCAGGCCGAAGTAGCTGCCCACCAACGCGCCCGCTCCGGTGAGGCCCAGGAGCACGTACCCGGCGGTGCGGTCCGGCTCTTCGATCGCCACGGGGGCTGCGGCGGGTGGGGCTGGCGGCGGCGTGGGCGGCGCCGGCGCTGGCGGCGGCGCCGCGGGAGCGACGGGCGTGAGCGCGAAGCTCTCCGCGAGCGACTGCCCGGCCACGGCCCGCACCGTGAGCTCCTCGATTCGGTAGCCGTCGGCGCTCAGCACGACACGGTGCACGCCGGGCTCCAGCCGTAGCTTGATCGGCGTCGTGCCGCTGGCCGTCCCGTTCACGGTGACGGCGGCCGGTGGTGTCGTCGCGAGCTCCACCACGGCGAGCTTCGCCAACAGCTCCTTCACCCGCCGGCGCGCCGTGAGGAGCGGTTCCTCTCCGACCTTCTCCGCCTCCGGGTTCTCCAGGTACGCCTCGTAGGCCTCGAGCGCCGCGACGTCGCGGTTCGAGCGATCGAGGCTCACGGCCCTCCAATATTCGGCATGCGGAGCGGGGACGAGCTCGTTGGCGCGCCGAAAGCCATCGGCAGCGGCCTGGAAGTCGCCAGCTTCGAACGCCCGCGTCGCCTGGCCATAGACCCGGCGGGCTTCATCGCGCTCAGGAGCCGGCGGCGCTTCGCCGTCCTCGGGCGCCGGCGGCGGTTCGCCGTCCTCGGGAGTCGGCGTCGGGTCGGAGGGCACTTCGTCGGCCCCGTTCGCGGGCGCCACCGGCGGCGCTTGGGCCAACGCGGGTGGCCCGGCGAGCAGGCCGCCAGCGGTCAGCAGGGCAACGAGGGACGGACGCAGGGCACCAAAAGAAGTCGGTCTTGAACGCATGTTGCCTCGCCCCTGAGCCGCCGCAGCGGCGAGCTCCAGGACACGGCCCTCGCTTTAGGCGACACGCGAGAAGGGAGCGTGAATGTGACGTGACAAACAGGTGGCGCGGTCGGTTCCGAGCGGAGACCGCCAACCCCGGCCCCCGCGGGCCTGCAAGGTTCAAGCGAGCGACGCGCGGCGCGCACACGCCGACAACCGCTTCAAGATCTTTGCGGCGGCCCGAGCGTCATCGAACAGCCGCTGGTTGATCTCGATCTCGACGCCCGCGTAGTGCGACGGACCAAAAACACGCCGGAGGCCGGTCGTGTGGCCATCGGCGCGGCCCAGGTATGGGTAGTTGCGGCGAACCAAGAGCCCCGGCAGCTCGTCGTGCAACAGCTCGCGAAGCCGCCGGCAATAGGCGCGCTCGAGCGGCCGGGTGGGGTCGTAGAGGAGCCCGACGTCGGCGCGCCGAACCTCTCCGCCGAGGATGGGCGTGAACGAGTGCGCGCTCAAGTGCAGCACGGGTCGGCCGGCCCCGATCGCGGCGCCGACGCTGCGCCGCACGCGCTGGCGGTAGGGGTGATAGTGCTCGCTCAGGATGCGCTCGCGCACGGCCGCCGGCAGCGGCCGCGTCAGCTCGGAGAACAGCGCGCGGTGAGCGAGCGATCGATTCAGGTCCACCAAGAGCCGCGACGTCGTGGCGATGTGCGGCACGCTGCCGAAGGCGCGACCGAGCTCGCGAGCCAGCGCCGCCGCCCCGAAGTCGAAGCCGCGGTGCGTGCCGAGCAAGGCCCGGTGTCCATCGAACCAGCTGGCGAAGCTCTTCGGGATGCGATGGCCCCCGTGCTCGCAGGTGATGATCACGCTCGGCGAGGGTCGCTTCGCCACGTTCACTCCGCCCGAAACGATCGGTCGAAGCGCAAGCACTCACAGAGCTCGCGATAGACGGCCACGATCGAGTCCTGGCCGGGCGCCGGCGGCAGCCGCGCCACGATCCGCTCGGCCAGCGTGCCCTCGGCCGCGTACACCTCGAGCGGTCCCGCCGCCTCGGACGACAAAAGGCCGCGGCGCCCGAGCTGATCGAACAAGGTGGCCCAGAGCTCGCGCGCGGTGAGCGGGTCGGGGGGATCGATGCCCAGGGCGGCCAGGTAGGCCGCGTCGTCGATCACGGCGGAGGACCCGGCCTGCGTCAACGTCCGAAAGAGGACCTTGAGCCGCTCGGTGGGAAACAAGCGCTGATCGCTGCTCGTCATCCATTGCTCCTCGGCGATGAGCCGCAAAAGCTGCACGACGGCCTCGATGATCGCGAGGTCGGCGGCCACGCACTCTTGCACGTCGAGCACGCGGATCTCGATGCTCCCCCGTGAAAACCGCGCGATCGCGCCCCGCGCGTTGACCCACTCCGGATCGAGGATCCCGTTCGGATCGAAGGGCCCGACGTCGCGCGCGATCGGGCGCAGCACCCGCTGCTCGTATTCCTGACGGGTCGAGATGGGCTCGGGGATCAAGTGGCCCGTCACCGACGGGATGCGCTGGCAGTTGGTTCGGTAGTACTCGAGGCGGTTGTCGCAGATGCCGGTCAGGACACCCTCGACCATGGGCGAGCTGGCCGAGAGCGCGGGCAGGAGCGGCAGCACCAGGCGAATGGCACCGTGCAGACGCGCAAACTCCTCGTCCCCGTCGAAGGGCAGATTGATGTGCACGCTTTGCAGGTTCGACCAGCCGTGGCCGCGGCAATCGAAGATGCGATCGAACGTCGCATACACCTCGCTGTACTCGTGCGGCCAGAGCCGGGTGTCGCGCTCCGGGTTCATCAACGGGTGCATGGCGGTCGGCATCAGCCGGGCGCCGAGCGGTTCGAGCAGCGCTTCGACCTGACGCACGCCCCGGTGGAACGCGGCGCCGAGCCCCCCAAGGTCGGCGGCCGGACCGTTGGTCTTCAGCTCGACGACGTGCAACACGAGCTCGTTCGACCAGGCCAGCTTCCCGAGCGCCACCTCCGACGGAAACGCGCCCGCCTCGGGCTCGTCGACCACGGCGTCCGGCAGCGCCGCGACGCCCTGGAGCAATCGATCGCTGATCGGCACGACGGCGAGCGACTCGCCGTCGACGATCATGTACTCGATCTCGACGCCCACCCCCTCGAAGAGCTTCAGCGTGCGCCGCGCGGTCACGTGCTGGCCCTCCCCTGCTGCCGCGCCTCCAGCCGCTTCAGGAACACTTGCATGATGCGATCATAGAGGGTGTCCTTCAGAACGGCGTCTTCGTAGCCCGACTCGATCGAGGGATTGTCGTTCACCTCGACCGTGTACACGCGGCGTTCGCGTTGCTTCACGTCCACGCCGTAGAGACCGTCGCCGATCAGGCCGGCGGCGCGCAAGGCGGCGCGCAGCACCGCGCTCGGGACCTCGGACAAAGGCACGGCCTCGACCTTGCCGTAGCGGCGGCCGCCGGCCGCGTCCGTCTTGATGATCTGCCAGTGCTTCTTCGCCATGAAATACTTGGCCGCCCAGAGCGGCTCGCGATCGATGATGCCGATGCGCCAGTCGTACTCCGTCGGCAAATACTCCTGGGCGATGATGAGCTCCGACTTGGCGAGCAGCCGCTCGGCCGAGGCGTCGAGCTCCTCCGGGGTCGAGACCTTGACCACCCCCTGCGAGAAGGCGCTGTCGGGCTGCTTGAGGATCAGCGGGAACCCGAGGGTTTCGACCACAGCGGCGATGTTTTCCTTGTGCACGACCATCGTGCTCGGGGCCGGCACCTTGTAGCGGTCGAGCAGCTCCTTCAGGTAGACCTTGTTGGTACACCGCAGGATGGAATCCGGATCGTCGATGACGACCATCCCCTCTGCGAAGGCGCGGCGCGAGAACCGATAGGTGTGGTGGTTGACGTTCGTGGTCTCCCGGATGAACAGCGCGTCGAACTGCGCCAAGCTGGCGTACTCGTCTTTTTGAATGACATATGCGTTCATCCCGAGTTGATTGGCCGCCTTGATGAACTTGCCGATGGCCCGCTCGTCCGACGGGGCCTCGGCTTCATTGGCGTCGAACAAGATGGCCAAGTCGTAGCGCGGCACCTTGCGCTTCGGCACGGTCCAGCGCCCGCCTTGGAAGTACTCCGTCGCCACCTCGAGCACGAAAGGACGGTGGTTCTTCGGGATGTCGTCGGCGGAGATCGGCAGCACGCTCTGCAGGTGCCAGCGCCCGCTCCGCGAACGAGTAAAGGCGGCGCGCAGCAGGGGCGCGTGGAACAGCTTGAACAGATGGGCGCTGAGCTTGTCGTAGCGGCGCGCCAGGTTTCTGCCGAAGTAGATGCTCAGCACGAAGGTCTTCGAGACGATGGCCGCCAGGCTCTTTTGGATCAGCGCGTCGAGCTCATCGGAGCGGATCCGCACGATCTCGGACGCCTTTAGATCTTGAATCGTCCCGACGGTGGGCACCGGCTTGTGGCCGCGCGCCGTCGCGAGCAAGGAGACGTAGTAGCCGAGCGCCTGGTAGCGGTAGGACCGGCACAGGTTGAAGACCTTGCTGCCCCGAAGCTCGCTGTACGCTGGCTGGGTGAGGTAGGACCGCGCGTCGACGACCTCGACGCCGGGGATCTGGAACGGCCAGTCCTTGGGATTATTGACGACGATGAGCGCCTTCATCTGCAGCTTTTCCGCGGCTCGGCTCGATGACCAGCAGGTTGGCGTCGTAGGTGATGATGCCCAGCAAGATGGAGTTGATGAGGCGATCGATGCCGACCCAGTACTGGCGGGACTCGGGCGAAGGGTGTGGCCCCCAAGGGTCGGCCACAAGCACACAGCGCTCCGTCCGGTCGTACCCGCAGAGCACCACGAAGTGCCCCATGGGCACCCCCTTCACGTCGTCGAACTCGAGGCGCCCATCCACGGTCAGCTCGCGCTTGCTGCGGTACAAGTAGGTGGCGCTGAGTCCGGTCAGGATCGGCACGCCGCGGTTGAGGTAACGCCGGATCACCGCGGGCGTGAGATCTTCGAAGCGCAGCCGGCCACCCTGCTCCAAAAATTCGATATATGCCTCGGTGGCGGCCTGGAGCTTGGGTGCCGCCTTGACCGCGGCTTGCGCCTTGAGCTTCGCGATCAAATCGACGCCGTCGACGAACCAGGTCGGGTCGAAGACCTGAAGGTTGTAGGTGTGGATGGAGGCACGGTAGCCCCGCGACAGGGCGTGGCACCCCAGCAAGACGGCCAGGGTCCCTCCGTCCTCCAAGCGCCTGGTCTCGGCGATCACCTGCTCCAGGCTGATCGCGTCGCCCAAGTACGCGTAGACGCCTTGCAAACAGGTCGGCCCGCAGGTGCAGTCGTCCGGCTGCGTCAGGACGTCGACTTTGAGCCGCAGCTCCATTGTGTGAACCAGGCGAGCTTACTCCCGGGCTCCCGGGTTCGCAAATCGACCGAGCCTTGGGCGATGGTTCGTGGGCCCGTCAGCGCGCCGCTGACGACGGGGGCGCGAGCTCAGGTCATGACCAGCGGCACCACGGCCTCCGGCGTGAGCACACGGAAGGTGAAGCTCTCGGTCAGGTAGAGGCTCGCCTTGCGCCGATCGTGCCAGTCGTAACCGATGCTGATGTCCTGACCGACCGTGAGCTGGAAATCCCCACCGCGGACCGAGAGCAAGAAGCCGCCGTCGACGGCGGTGGTGTGCAGGATGGGCCCGTCGATCAGCCTGGCGACGCGCTGGCGCAGGGGGTAGACGGACGCGTCGCCCGACAGCAGTCGGTAGGGCCTCGGGCCCAGCACGAGCGCGTACGGGCCGTTCACCCCCTCGTCGTTCAGCATCAGCATGGCGCGGGTGATGATGTCTGGATAGCGAGCGGCGTCATCGCCGAGGGTCAGCGGCGCGTGCGCCTTCGACTCGGCGAGGCCTTTGATGTTGCCCGGCGGAAACCCCGAATAGATGGCCTGCTCTTCGAAATGCGCGAGCTTGAGCGCCGCCTGGATCAACGCCTCCACGTCCGGGTCGTCGGCGCCACGGGACAGATTGTCGAGCTCCCACACGTCGAGCTCGAACGGCACCCGCAGCTCCACGAGCGGGAGCACCGAGCGGATCCCGTAGTGAACCCCCTGTTCGGTGGTCTGGTCCGCCGGTGAGAGCCTGCCGAGATTCACGGCCGAAACGTCGAAGCCGAGCGGTCCTTCGAGGTCGACGACGTGCCGTCCCGAGAGGTTGGCTTTCAAGACCCGCACCGCCTCCTCTTCGATCGTCTCCCAGGCTCGATCGGTGAGCGGCGCCAAACCACGCTTCAAGAAATTCATCCGTTGCTTCCTTTCAGACTTCCGATGCCGAGACTGCCGACCGCCGCTCGCCCCGCCGAGGGCCGTGCCGGCTTGTCCGCCTGAGCGGCGCCGGTGTCCTCTTCCTCGATCTGCGTGATCGGCGCCTCGGTGAACAAGTAGGTGCGGAGCATCTCGTCCCACTGGGGCATGTTCCGGCGCAGCCACTCGAGGGTCATACAGGCGTGCTCGATCTCCTCGTCCCGGTTGTGAGCGAGCACGTCGCGCAAGGAAGCATCCTGACAGAGCGCGACCCGCTGGTGGTACCAATCCACGGCCTCGATCTCCTCCTTGAGGCTGTTGAGCGCGCGGTGAAAATTGCGGGCCTCGTCGTCCAGGTGCTCGTACGGTTCGTGGTAATCGGTCATGCACTCCTCCGGCGGCCGGCCGCCGCGCGCTTGCGCGGAAACTCTTGTGGCTGCGATGCTTCGGCGTCAAGGCCGCAGGGCCGGCGACGGACGGGGACGCTTCCGCGCTCCAGACGCCCGTCACTCTTATCGAAGTCGCCTCCCATCGAGCGGCTTGCCAGCCGCGGCCGTCATGGCGAGCATCGGCTCAGGACGCCGCTCCGGAACCCGACGAGTCCGGATCCGTTTTTCCAGACCCGAGCACCGGGTGGTTCCTGAGATCCTCCGCTCGCGGGTCGGATCTAGACTACCTCGACGTTTCGCGACGACGGCTGGCAGGCAGGCAAGCCGCTCGTCGCCACAGGCAACATGATTCGAAAAGGTCAATACGTTCGCGACGTGCTCGCGAGGGACCCGGGGTCGTCGCTGTCGGTCCACGGCTGGGTGAGGACTCGGCGCGATAGCAAAGCGGCGTCGTTCATCCAACTGAACGACGGCAGCAGCGCTCGAGATTTGCAAGTGGTCATCGAGCCCGGCGCCATCCCGGCCGACCTGCTGCGCCTCGTCACCACGGGCGCTTCCGTGCGTTTCGACGGCACGCTCGTGCCGTCGCCGGCCAAGGGGCAAACGGTGGAGCTCAAGGCGTCGGCGGTCGAGGTGTTCGGCCCCGCGGACCCGGCCGCCTACCCGCTGCAGAAAAAGGGGCATTCCTTCGAGTTTTTGCGCGAGATCGCCCACTTGCGACCGCGCTCGAACACCTTCAATGCCGTCTTTCGCGTGCGCAACGCGCTCTGTCGCGCGATCCACGATTTTTTTCAGGAACGCGGCTTTTTGTACATCCACACTCCGGTGATCACCGCCTCCGACGCGGAAGGGGCGGGCGCCCTCTTCAATGTCACGACCTTGGATCTCGAAAAGCTCCCGCGCGACGAGCAGGGCAAGGTCGACCGCACGCGCGATTTCTTCGGCAAACCCGCCTACTTGACGGTCAGTGGCCAGCTCGAAGGAGAAACCTTCGCCCAAGCGTTCACCAACATCTACACGTTTGGTCCGACGTTCCGAGCAGAGAACTCCAACACACCGCGCCACCTCGCCGAGTTCTGGATGGTCGAGCCGGAGATGGCGTTCTGCGATCTGGCCGGCGACATGTCGCTGGCCGAGGAGTTCCTCAAGGCGATCATCGCGCACCTGCTGGATCACTGCGCGGATGATTTGGCCTTTTTCAACCAGCGCATCGACAACACCGTGCTCTCGACCCTCGAGCACGTGGCGAGCGCGACCTTCGAGCACCTCACCTACGCCGAAGCGATTCGCCTTCTGGAGAAAGCCGGGCGAAGCTTCGAGTTCCCCGTCCACTGGGGCGCCGACCTCCAGAGCGAGCACGAGCGCTACCTGACCGAAGAGAAGTTCAAGAAGCCGGTCATCGTCACGGACTATCCAAAGAGCATCAAGGCATTTTACATGCGCGCCAACGACGACGGCAAAACGGTGCGGGCGATGGACGTGCTGGCGCCGCGGATTGGAGAGATCATCGGCGGCAGCCAGCGCGAGGAGCGTCACGACGTGCTCCTCGAGCGCATCCGCGAACAGGGCCTGCCGGAGGCCCCCTACTGGTGGTACCTCGAGCTTCGAAAATTCGGTTCGACCCCGCACGCGGGCTTCGGCCTGGGCCTCGAGCGCATGCTCATGTACGTCACCGGCATGAAGAACATCCGAGACGTCATCCCCTACCCGCGGACCCCGGGCTGGGCGGAGTTCTGAGGCCCCGCCGGGGGGGAGAGCCGCCCGCGCTGCGCCAGCGGCGGGGCGCGGGAATATTCGAGAGGTTTGACTCCGCCCGTGGTCGCCGTATGCCACGGGCATGATTCGATCGCTGTTGATGGCCGGGGCCGCGCTGCTCGCGTTCGCCGGTTGCGCCCCCGCCCCGCCCCCCCCCCC
>JAEZYZ010000490.1 GCA_023418705.1 Pseudomonadota bacterium
GCGCGGAAGAGCGGAAGAAGTTGGGATTGAGATGGGCTCCGAAGCGGGCGTGGGTGCGTGGGTCGTCACAGCGATTCACGTCTCGCCGGTCGAGATCGACTCCGGGCGGGGACCGACGACGTGGGTCCCCCTTCCGATCTTCCGACCTTCCTGTGACCCATCTCCGAGCCAGACTCGTCGACACAGCGCGCTGTCTCCGTCGGGAGATGTGTTTTCACCGACTCGAGGTGGGCCGAAGGCCCTGATGGTCTTCCTGCGAACAAAAACGGCGGAGCTTGCCCCGATGGTTCAGGCCCTTCTTACGGCACGAACAGGTTGTCACCGGGCAACACGACGATGTTCTGTTCGGGGTTGTCCCCGTCGAGGATCGCCTCGTAGTCGATCGGGATGCGGCGTAGCTGGCCGCCCGGGTCCGTGCGGATCAGCACGACGTCATCGCCGTCGGCGTATTCGGTGGGGCCGCCGGCCATCGCGATCGCCTCTGCGACGGTGACGTAGTATCCCGGAGCGAAGATCCCATTTTGGGCGACGTTGCCGGACACCGTGAAGCGGTAGCTCGCCACCGCCTCCACGCTCACGGTGACGATGGGTTGCTTCACGTAGTTCTGCATCCGCTGCTTGAGCTCTTCTTTGAGCTGCGTCGGCGTCTTGCCGGCGGCGTGCACCTCACCGACGAGCGGCAGGGTCACCGTGCCGTCGGGGCGAACTTGTACGTCCCGTGAAAGGTCGGGCTCTTGCCAGACCACGACGCTCAAACGATCGCCGGTGCCGATGACGTAGGGATGCTTGCGCGGATCGAGCTCCTGACCGTAGTGACTGTAGCCGCTCATGGCGTTGCCGCCGCCGCAGGCGGCGAGCAACGCGACGGAGGCGAGTGAGCACACAACCAAGGGACGGAATCTTCTCTTCAGCAACGTTGTACCTCGCGACGGGGGGCAAGATAAGTCCGGCGGTCCGGTGCTGCCACCAGCCACCAAGGCTCGACAAAAGAGCTTCCCCCCGGAGGCGTGGCGGGTCCTCGCAGGGTCTCAGGGTCCCGACGCCGCGCGATGAGACCCCCGATCCCCTGGAGAACCCGTCGGCTGACGTGCGGGCGGATCAGCGCGCACAGCGGAAGCCGAACGCGATGCTCGCATACGTCGGGCCGTAGTTGTCACGGTCCGCGGCCCGCAGCCACTTGGCGGTGCTGTTCCACCAGCCGCCTCCCTTGCCCACGAACTCGGAGCTGCCCTCCGCCCAGGGGTCGGCCACGACTTCGACCATATTGCCGGCCATGTGACGAGCGCCATACGGGCTGTCACCCGCTGCGAAGGCCGGGTCGTCCACGGTCGCTGCGGTACCGAGGCAGTTGCCCATGTTCGTCAGCTCACAGGTCGGCTCCGCCTCGCCCCAGGGATAGGTGCGCCCGTCGCCGCCGCGGGCCGCCTTCTCCCACTCCGCTTCGCTCGGCAGACGCTTGCCGGCGTACGCGCAGTACTCGCTCATCTGGGTGCGCGTCAGGCAAGCGGCGGGCAGGTTCATCTGCTCGCAGTTCCAGGCGCACTTGTCGCCCAGGTTCGGCTGCGTGCACGCGCCGGCCTCGACGCACGAAGCGTACTCGGCCTGGGAGACCTCGAACTGGTCGATCTGAAAGGTGTCGAGCGACAGGGCGCGACGCGGTTGCTCCTCTTCGTCGCAGCCAAACTCCCCGGCGTCGCAGCCCATGGTGAAATCCCCGGCGGGCACCTCCACCATCGGGCCCGGCCCTGCCCCGATACTCGCGCACATCGTCGGGCTGCCGTTGCCGTTGCTGCCGACGCCGCCCGCTCCAGCCGGCGGGTTGGGACCCGTTCCGGCGCCGCTGCCGCCGTTGCCGTCGGAGTTGTTCTTGTCACTGCAGGCGGCGGCCGTCCATCCAAGCGCTAGCAGCGTGCAAGCGCTGAGAACTCGAAGGGTCATCGTCGGTCTCGACGACGCGAAAAGCCCCGAGCGGGTTACTTTCGCTTTGTTGCAAATGGTCTGGTGTTGCATGCGACCTCCCAAGCTCGTTCTTCTGGTTCTTGGTAAGAGGAATCGTTTTCGTGGTTTTACCGACGGCGCCCCCCAGCGCGGGGAGCGCAGACGCGCGTCGTACAAGCAATCGATATGCCACCTTCAGGTCATGGCTCGCGTGAGGACGTACACGCCCGCGACGAGCACCACGCACGCGGCGGCGACGGTCAGCACGTCTCGCCAGCCGAACCCCACTGCGAGCGCGGGGTCGTGGGCGCGGGTGGCGCCATACAGCGCGGCGCTCAGGCCGATGTAGATCCAAAGGATGGGGTGGTAGGTGAACGACAGGAAGAAGATCCCGACGGCCAACCCACAGTAGGTCGCGAGCAACGCCATCGACCAGCCGCGCGCCATCGGCGCACCAGCGGCCAGAACCGGATCCGTCAGCACCACCGGGTCGGAGTACCGCTTCAGGATGACGCAGGGGATTTTGACCGCCAGGTAGACGACCAAAGAGAACAACAGGAGGCCGGGAAAGCCGGTCTCGCCGAGCGCCAACATGAACGAGTTGTGCGCCGTCAGGTAGTGGTACTCGCCGAAGTTCGAATAGCCGACCCCGAGCAGCGGGTTCATTTGGAACATCTGCAGCGCTTCGTACCAACACTCGATCCGTTCATTGGTCGACTGCTCCGCCGAGTCGCCCGCGCGGCCGCCGAGCACGAGCACGGGAAGCGCGAGCAGCGCGCCCACGGACAGGCCCTTGTAGCCGTAGCGCTTGACGAAGTAGGCGCCGAGCACCGCCAGCACCACCAGCTGTCCGCCACGCGAGCCGGTGAACATGGCGCAGACCATCACCACCGCGAGCGTGAGGGCGTTGAGCAGCCAACGTGGCAGGGCGCGGCGCCGCAGCCCGAGGCCGAAAGCCAGCGGGATGCCGATCCCTCCTGCGAGCGCCAGCTCATTCGGATCTTGCAGGACGCCGCGCCAGCGCACCCGTCCTTCGCCGACCGAGTTGGTGCCGAACAGGCCGATCTTCTCGCAGCGGTACTGGGCACCGGGCTCGGGCGTGCCGAGATAGCAGGCGTGCGCCGTGTCGCACCACCTGCCGTCGAACGTGCCGGAGAACGTGTCGCTGGCGACCGTTTCGTTCACTTCGATGCAGCCGGTCGGTTGAAACCACTGGTGAACGCCGACCGCGGTGACGAACAGCACCATCGCGAGCGTGACACCCCCGACGGCGTGCAAGGCTCGGTAGCCCTGCACGCCGTAGCCGACGAGCAGAAACAGCACGAGCGGGATCGCCAGATCGATGGCGTGCAGCGGGGCCTCTCGCGGCTCGTAGGCCAGCGCCGTCAGCACCAACCAGCCGAAGAACCCCACCGACAGCCAGAGCAGCGGCGTCGAGAACAGCTCCGACTTCCTGAGCCGGACGTCGATGACGAAGCCGAACACGGCCAAGGCGAACGCGATGTACAGCAGGGGCACGGCCTGGAGCGGCTCGATGAACTCCTGTGGTCGCAGGTACACCAGGGTGATGAGCGCCAGGATTCCAGGAATACAGAACATCGCCGGTTCGCCTATGGCTGGCCGACCGCAAGTCGCTCGGGAAGAGCCATCGCGGCGTGCTTGATAGGGACACTGCGGCGGCTTGCCACGTCGATCACGCCCCGTAGCGGTCGAAGGTCGGTCACGGGCCAGCGCGAGCGCAAGGGGCGTGCCAGCGCGAGCCTCGCGGGCCTGAGCGTTGGCACGTCGACTGCACGGGCGCGGCAGCAGGGAAGACCATGCGGGTACTGGCGATCACCAAAATTTTTCCCAACGCACTCGACCCGCACTACGCGCCCTACAATCGGCAGCAGTTCGCGGAGCTCGCACGGCGGTGCGACTTGCACGTGCTCGCGACGATCCCGTCGTTCCCGGGGGCACGGTGGGCTCGGCGCTGGTCTGCTACCGGCAAGCTCACCGCCGTCCCCGACCAGGAGACGATCTCGGGGATGCAGGTCCGGCACCCTCGCACTTGGTTCGTGCCCAAGCTCCCAGGCTTGTCGCTGCCATTGTACGTCGCTTCGCTCGCGCGGGCCGTGCTGCCGATGCGCGGCTTGATCGACGCCGTCTTCGCCACCTGGGCTTATCCCGACGGTTGCGCCGCGGTGGCGCTGGCCGAGGCGCTCGGGGTGCCGGCCGTCGTGAAAGTGCATGGGTCCGACATCAACTGCGTCTCCGCGCTCCCGGGGCCGCGCTACTGGATGAAACGCTGGCTGCCGCGCGCGAGCCGCGTGATCGCCGTCAGCCGGGCACTCGGTGGGCGGCTGGCGGAGCTCGGGGTGCCTCGGGACATGATCGAGGTCGTGCTGAACGGCGTCGACACGTCGGTGTTTTTTCCGCGCGATCGACAGGCGTGCCGCGCGGCACTCGGGCTGCCCGAGGAACGAAAGCTGATCGTGTACGTGGGGCGCGTGACCCGTGAAAAGGGCGTGCTCGACTTGCTGGAGGCCTTCGATCGGATCGCGCCGGTTCGTCCTGACGTCGACCTCGCGATCGTCGGGGTCGGCGGCGCCTCGGGCGCCTGCGAGCGCGCGCGGGAACGGCACCCCGGGCGGGTCTGGCTCGCCGGCAATCAGTCGCTCGACGGGGTGGCCGCCTGGCTCGGTGCGAGCGACGTCCACACGCTGCCGAGCTGGAACGAGGGGACCCCGAACTGCGTGCTCGAGGCCTTGGCGAGCGGCCGGCGGGTGGTGGCCACGCGCGTCGGTGGGGTCCCCGACCTCGTGGACTTGCCCGAGCTCGGGCAGCTCGTGCAAGCTCGTAGCCCGGGCGCGCTGGCGCAGGCGCTGGTGCAGGCGATCGACGTGCGGTACGACCCCGCGCAGGTCGTGGCGGCGAGCGCTGCCACGAGCTGGCACCAAAACGGTGAGCGCGTCTTCGACTTGTTGCGATCGGCGGTCCGAGAGAAGACGGCGATGAGCTCGCGCGCTTCGGCCGAGCCGGCGCGCGGCTCGCGCCCGAGCCTGAGCGAGGGCGGATGAAGATGAAGGCGCCGCTCCGGCGAGGCCTCGCCGCCCTTTGCGCGCTGCTCGCGCCGGCGGGGTGCCAGGCGGCGCCGGAGCTCGCGGTGGTCGGCGACAGCGTGAAGGTGAAGGAAGGCGCCGATCTGCCGCGCCGCTCGGCGCTGTACGCGGGGGGCCGCGTCCGCCTCCGCGCCGCCCGGGGCGAGACGCTCGGCGTTCAGGTGCTGCTCACCCACGCGGTGCGCGGGGCAATTGCGCTCGACCTGCACGCCAAGGACGTGCACATCGTCGCGTTTCGCCTCGACACCGTGCCCGTACGCGAGCCGTCCACGTCCATGTACGGCGACAGCCGAGGCCCTGGACAGTATCCCGACGTTTTGACGCCCGCCCCGGGTGGGATCGAGGGTCAACCTCGGGCATACTTCGACGTGGCCGTTGGCCCCGCTGCCTCACCGGGCCGGCACACCGGGGAGCTTCGCATCGGCAGCCGCCGCATCCCGGTGGAGCTTCGTATCGAGAACGCCCGCATCGACCTCCGATCCGATCCGCTGGTCTGGGTCTACTACATGCCGGGCGAAGTGGCGGCCGTGCACGGGCTGCCGGACGATGACCGTCCGGAGCAGATCGAGGTCGAGCGGGAGTACTACGAGCTATTTCGGCGGCATGGCGCGCTGCTCGCGCCGCACCTCGGGCCGCACCGGTTCCCGCCGCGCCGGCAGTTCATGAAGGACGTGAGGTTCTGGCCGGCGTGGGTCGACCACAGCAGCGACGCCAACATCGCCGCCGATGTGCGGCGCTGGCTGGAGCTGCTGGATGGCAGCGACGTGCGCGCGTTTTCGATCCCCATCGACGAGCCGCGCACGGCCGAGCAGCGGGAGCGGGTCCGTCACGTGGCCGAGGTGATCGGCAAGGCCGGTGGCGGCCGCCCGAGCTTCTTGCGAGCGGTCACCGACGCCGTGCACCCGGTCTATGGCGACAGCATCGACCTGTACTTCTCCCCCCTGAACATCCCGGAGCCCGCCAACGAGCGGCGCGCTCGCGGGCAGCTGTTCTGGACGTACAACGGCAAGCCGCCACACGCCGGCAGCATGATCATCGACACCTACGGCGTGGCGCTGCGCACGTGGGGCTGGATCGGCTATTTATATGATGTCGATCTCTGGTACGCTTGGGAAGGGCTCTACTTTCGAGATCGCTACAATCGTGGCGCCGAGGCCACCGACTTGCTGAACGATCCGGTGAGCTTCGACGAACGGCAGAAGGGTGGGACGGACTTCGGCAACGGCGATGGCCTCCTCGCCTATCCCGGCGCGCTGCCTTCCTTGCGCTTGAAGGCGCTGCGCCGCGGCCTGCAGGATCGGCTGCTGCTCGAGCAACTGGAGGATTGCGGGCAGGCAGCCTACGCAAGGCGCGTGGCCCGCGCCTTGATCCCGCGCGCCCTCGGCGAGGCGACGGGAGAACGAGCCTGGCCGGTGCATGAAGCGCCGTGGGAGGAGGCGCGCCACCTCGTGCTCGACGGCATCGAACGCCACTGCCCACCCTGACCGTGCGCCTCTCCGGGCCTACGGCCGAGGTTTTTCTCGGTCGGATCTTCGATCGAGCAAACCGAAAGCCCGCCAAGAGCGACAAACGGTTCGCGGAGCAAGCCGTTCGTCGCGGAAAATAAGACCATCTAGAGCACCGAGCCCTGAGCAGACGAGAGGCTATCCGGTCTGGCGAACGGATCGGTGCTCTAGCGATGGAGGAGGGGGTGCGTTATGTAGTGCGTTCGGGAGTGTCGCCATGCCATCCGTCTTGATCACTGGAGCCAACCGTGGTCTGGGGCTCGAATTCGCGCGCCAGTACTGCGAGGACGGTCACCGTGTCTTCGCTGCTTGTCGCGATCCGGACACCGCGGAGGAGCTCCGCCGCCTCTCGGGCGCTCGGCTCTCGGTGCATCGGCTGGACGTGGGGGATCCGGCCAGCATCGAGCGGCTCGCCGACGAGCTCTCCGAGCCGTCGATCGACATTCTGATCAACAACGCTGGGATCAACGGACCCAAGCGCCAGCGCTTCGGCGATATCGACTATCCCGGGTTCGAGCACACGCTGCGCATCAACACGCTCGGTCCGCTGCGGGTCTGCGAAGCGTTCGTGGACAACGTGGCGCGGAGCGGTCGCAAGCTCATGGTCGCGATCACCAGCGGCATGGGGAGCATCGAAGACAACACGAGCGGCGGGTCGTACGCCTACCGAACCAGCAAAGCGGCGCTCAACATGGTGATGCGCAACGTCGCCGTCGACCTGAAGAAGCGCGGCATCATCGCGGTCGTGATCAACCCCGGTTGGGTGCGGACGGACATGGGAGGCCCCGGTGCCAACCTCGAACCGCCAGAGAGCATCTCCCGCATGCGCCAGATCTTCGACCGCCTCGGTCCCGAAGACTCTGGCACCTTCCTGAACTACCGCGGCAACACCTATCCCTGGTGAGGCCGCACAGGGCGAGCTCCCAAAAAATCTTCCGTCCTTCCGCCCTGCCTGTGAACAAAAATAGCGAAGCTCGTCGTTCCGTGAACGAGGCCGCTCGGGTCAACCCGCGGCCTGGGGCTCGGGGCTGAAGCGCGCTCGGGGCGCGCGGAGGGCCGGCACGGCAAGCTCGAGGATCTGGCGTGCGTGAGCGTCCCAGGTGTACCGCTGGGCGATTTTCTCGCGAGCGGCGCGGCCGAGCGCGCGCGCCCGCTCGGGGTCGCTCAGCGCCGCGGTCAAGGCCTCGCTGAAGCCCGCGCCGCCCGGGTGGAAGAGCAGACCGTCGCGTGCGTGTTCGATGACGCTCCGGATGGGCGGCGTGCCCGGCGCGACCACCGGCTTGCCCGCCCCCATGTACTCGAACATCTTGATCGGTGAGCGGTATTGGTTCGAGTGGGGGATGACCGCGGCGTCGGCGATTTCGATGTAGCGCCGCACCTGCCCGTGCGGGACGGCGCCCACCAGCTGTACGGCGTCGCCCAGGCCGAGCTCTCGGGCCTGCTCGAGGATCGCCGCGCGCTCCCGACCCTCACCGACCAACAGCAGGACGGCGTTCGGGACCGCCGCGCGGACCTCCTTCAAGGTCTGCAGCAGGCGCGGGAAGTCGTGCCAGTGCGAGAGGTGACCGACGAAACACACGACGCGTCGGTCCGAGAGGCCGAGGCTTCGGCGCAGGATCTCGCGGTCCCCCTCGGGCGTGTCCGCGGCGAGCCAGTCGCGGGTCACCCCGTTCGGGATCGTCGCCACCGGGACGCGCCCGCCGACGGCGGCCTTCACTCGTTCCGTCAAGAAGTCCGAGACGGTGACGATCAGCCGTGCGCGTTCGAAGGCGTAGCGCTCGGCGTCCTTGGCGAGCGCGACCAGCTTCTGATCGCGCACCCGTTCGTAGCCGGCAAGCTCGTTCACCTCCACGACCAACGGCGTCCCGGTGCGCTCCGCCGCCACGGCGCCAGCGACGTTGAAGAAGGCGTGGCGCTCGTAGATCAGCTCGGGCTGCAGCCGCCGAACGACCGCCAAGAGCCGCGGGATCGCGATGGCGTTGTAGCCGACCTCCAGGCACTCGAAGGCAAGCTGCGGCGCTCGGTCTGCCAGGGCGTGCAGGGCGCGCACGGCGGCGCCAGCCGGCCGCGTCGCGGCGCTCTGCGAACGCCGGACCACCTCGATCGGATCGACCCCGGAGGGCGAAACGAAGCGCACCCGGTGTCCCAGCTGCTGAAACCCGCCGGCGATGCCGGCGATGTGCACGGCTTCGGCGCCGTTGCCCCGAACTCGAAAGTGATAGACGACGTTCACGATCGTTCCCTTCCTGCTGTTTGGCTCATTGCGGCGCTGGCGCGCCGCTCGGCAGCGACACCCGCCGCCGCAGAGCGTCGCGCACTCGTTGGATCAGCTCGCGCGCCGGCCCCTGCGCGACGACGGCGACGGCCACCAGGTAGGACGACGCTCCGACGCCCACTTCGACGCTCAGCGCCAGCAGCTTGGAGCTCCAGCTCGGGGTGTCGAGCGAGTAGCGCGCGACGAACACGCAGCCCGCCATGATCGCGCAGGCCGACAGCGGGCCCCAGACGCTGAGCAGCATGGTGCGCAGCGGGATCTGCTCTCGCTTGGCGACGTAGCCGAACTGAACCAGCACCTGCGCGATGAAGGCGAGGCCGACGGCGGTGCAGGTCCAGAGCGGTCCGAGCCGGCCGATGGTGAACACGGAGCCCAGCAGGGCCGCGACCGCCAAGATCTCGATCCACATCACCGGCCGCGGCAGCCGGATCGCCTTCAGGTACGAAGCCAGCGTCCAGCTGACCGGACGCGTCACCGACATGATCGACAGGATCATCAGCATGGGGCCGACCAGGCGCCAGCGTTCGTCGAAGAGCACCGCCACCAAGGTGTGGGCGACCGCGCCCAGCCCGACCGCTAGCGGAAATACGACCAGCCCGAGCAACGTCAGCGCCCGCACCAGCGCCTGCTTGCGGCGCTCGGGATCCAGGCGAGCAAACGATGGGAACAACACGTCGCCGATCTGCTCGCCCAGCTGGATGGCGGGAACGTCGGCCAGGTTGTAGGCCAGGTTGTACATACCCGCGGGCCCGGGACCGAAGAAGCTCGAGACGAGCAAGTTGTCCCAGCGGCGCGACGCGAAGTTCGAAATCGAGGCGATCGAGACCGGGAGCCCGAAGGCGAACAGCGTCTTGGTCTCGGCCAGCGTGAGCTTGCAGGGGCTGAACCAGTCCCGGAGGTCGGTCTTCCAGATCAGGAGCACGGCGCGGGCGATCGAGCGCGCGAGGTTTCCCCAGACGATGGCCATGGCGCCCATCCCCGTCGCCGCCAGGCTGACGGACAGGGCGCTGTAGGCCACGTCCCCGGCGGTCCGGGCTCCGCTGATCGGCGCGAACCGCAGGTCGCGCACCAGGATGCGCTCCGGCGTGTGCGCCACGCGATCCACGACGGCGGCGGCGATCAGCCCTGGCATGTAGCCGCCGATCTCCGGTGCGCCGAGCAGCCGTCCTGCCCAGCTGCCCACCAGACCGAGGACCACGAAGGCGACGACCCCGGTGAGCAGGTGGTAGGCGGTGGCGTGGAAGCCGATGCGGCGCCCACAGTCCGGGCTGGCGATCAGATACTGTGACAATCCGAGGGTGGAGAACTGCTGCGCCGTCAACACCAGGACGGAAGCGACCATGACCTGTCCGTAGGCGTCGGGGGCCACGAAGCGCGTGATGACGAGGGTGCCGACCAGGCCGATGGCCCGCGCTCCGATGCCGGCCGAGATCGTCCAGATGGCACCACGAACCGCTTTGCTCGCAAGGGACAAGCTCAATCACTCCTGGCAGCCGGCAACGCGCAGCGCCCCGGCGGCATTGGTGCGGGTTGCTCCGGAGCCCGACGCGTCGATTTCGATCGCACAGGCTGCCTTCGAGGTCGTCCGGATCCGGTAGGTTCGGTTCGGCGTGAGGCCAACCACGAGGATGCGCGACGCGCCGGGCACCTCGATGTTGCCTCCGCCGGCGCTGTCGGCGAACAGAACCGCGACCGAGCGCCCGCCGCTTTCGACCAGGGCGCCGTCGAGGCCGCTGCCGCTCACGTAGCGCGCCTTCGCCGGGGAGCGGCCGCGCGCAGAGGCGAACGCCACGTGTAGAAATTCCCGCTGCTCGGCGCCGCGTGGGCTGTCCACCTCCAGGCGGTAGCTGTCGGTCCAGACGCGGTTTTTGGTCCACAGCTCGTCCTTCGACGGGGCCGTGGGCGTCGGCTCCGCCACGACCGTCCGCTTGGCGTCGTTTGGAAGCAGGCTGTCGACGCTGACGCGCGACGTCCCGACCTCGGCGGTGGCACGGCGACCTTCGAGGTGAGCGCGGCCCGCCGTGTGCAGGATGAAGCGAACGCCGTCGCCAGCGTTTTTGAGCGCCACCCGGTCCCGCACCACGAGCACGTTCGGGCGGAGGTAGACCAGGGTTCGCTCCGCCCGGTCGAGCAGGCGGTCGGTGCACCCGTCGCGGGCGCACTTGGGGGCATAGCTCTCGGCGAAGTCCCCGGCCACGACCACCGCTTCGCCATCGTCGGCGAAGCGGCTGGTGCGAACGCTCGTGCCCCAACGTCCCTGATTGGGCGGGTACTCGAGCAGCCGGCCAGCGTCGTCGATGAGCAGGCTGTTGTGGTTGATGGTTCCCGAGCCGTAGATGTCGCCGGCGTCGATGAGCAGGGGATCGCTGCCGCGCCAGAGCTCGAAGTGGCCCTCGTCCGCGTCTTGATGATCCAGCGCCAGCCGAGGGCCGAGCTTGAAGCTCGCGAACACGGCGTCGCCGGTCCAGTCGCTGCGCATCAGCGTGAGACCGGTGCCGCGGGCGTGGTAGCTGCGCGCCCCTCGCCGCGGATCGATCAGCTTGCCCTTCGGGTCATCGGCCAAGAGCGAGAACCAGGCGAACTCACGCGGCAGGTCGGGTGTCAGGCGCGTGGCCATGAAGCGCGCTTCGGCGGCCAGGTCCGGGTGCTTCTCGTTCAACGCCACGGACAACGCCAGCAGCGCCAGCGACGACGGCCTGCTCGGGCGGTCGTTCCAGGTGCCGCCGCCGTACACGGTCTTGGTGTCGGGCAAGAGCGCGTGCGCGTGGTGCCTCACGACCTGCTTCACCCACGGCAACTTCGGCAGCAGATCCACTCCGGCGGCGGTGTCGAACGCCTTGGTCAAGAGCGCGGCCTGCGCCGCCACCACCTCGCCGTACTGCCACCCCTCCGGCCAGTCGCCGCCTTCCAGCTTGGAGAACTCCGGCAGCACGCGCTGTTCCCACAGCTCGCGCGCGTGCGCGAGGAAAGCGTCGCCTTCGGGAGCGGTCCCGGCGACGGCGAGCCCGGCCAGCGTGGTCGCGGTCAAGTATCCCCAGAAGTAGTTCGAGATCGGTCGATCGCGCTGGTAGCCCTCGCGCGAGTACCAATCGATCCAGCTTTCCAACCGGTCCACCATGCGGCGCCGCAGCTCGGCTGTCATCCCCGGGGCGTCGTGCAGCCAGTCGTAGCCGAGCGCCGTGAAGACGGCGAAGTTGCGCATGCCGTAGCCGATGTCGTGGGTCACCACGCTGACGCCGCCCTTGCCGTCTCCGATGTCGAAGCGGTCGTCGAGCAGGGCACGCAGGTAGTCGATGGCGCGCCGTGCGTACTTCGCTTCGCCCGTGGCGTGCCAGCACAGACAAAGATCCCCGATGGCGCCCGCCCAGCTCTGCCCCTGGTAGCCACCTCGGGTGTTCCGCGCCAGATGTCCGTGGCAATGCGCCTCGATGCGGCGCCAGGCATCCGTACGCTGCGTAGCAGAACGACGCAGGCGCTCCCGAGCGGCCGCGTCCAGGATGAGCCGATAGCGGCGCGGCTCGACGTCCGTCAGCTGCAGGCGGCCCGGCGCGAGCGCGACGGGGGAGGCCTTGGGACGCTCTTGTGCGCGCGCTTCACTGCCTCCCCCAGCTGCCCGGGCAAGGTGGACCATTCGCTTTGCCGCGGCCGTGGCCCTGGGCATCCAGAGGCTCCGAGTGACGAGCGCCCCCGCCGCGAGCAGCGCAACGAGGGCGAGCGCCGAACCGATCACACGTGCAGAGATCCGAATCGGCGGTTTGATCATCGCTCCGGCTCGCGTGCAGCTAACATGCCAGCGCCATGCGTTGACGCAGGTGATGGCGCGACCCACGCTGCGCTCGAGACGCCGTGGCTGCGGCCAGCGGCACCGTTGTTGCTTCGAGTCCGCGGCGCGATGCCAGACCCGCGAAGGATGATGCGATGTCGAGCGAGCTAAAGGTCGCCGTCGTCGGCTGTGGGCAAATCGCCGATGGCCACGCCGGTGAAATCCAGAAGTTGTCGAACGCGAAGCTGGTCGCTGTTTGCGATCTGGAACCGCTGATGGCAGAGCAGCTCGCGGTTCGCTTTGGCGTGCCCGCTCACTACTCCGATCTCGAGCGGCTGCTCAGCCGCGAGAAGCCGGACGTGCTCCACATTTGCACGCCGCCGGCCAGCCACCTGCCGCTGGCGAAGGCCGCCCTGTCGGCGGGCTGTCACCTGTACGTGGAGAAGCCGCTGGCGCTGACACACGCCCAGACCGAGGAGCTCTTGGCGGCCGCGCGCAGCGCGGGCCGCGAGCTGACGATCGGCCACACGTATCGCTACGATCCGCCGGCCGAGGAGCTCCGGCGCCGCATCGCCGCGGGCGATCTGGGCGAGGTGCTGCACGTGGAGAGCTGGTACGGCTACAACCTCGACGGGCCCTTCGGCAAAGTCTTGATGAGCTCGCCCGATCATTGGGTCCACCGGCTGCCCGGCAAGCTCTTCCACAACAACATCGATCACCTGTTGTCCAAGGTCGTCGAGCTCCTCCCGGACGAAGAGCCGCTCATTCAGGCCTTCGGCTGGCGCCAGAACGCCGACCGCGTGTTCGGCGACGCGCGCGACGAGCTGTTGGACGAGCTCCGCGTGCTCATTCGAGGTCGACACGTTTCGGCCTACGCCACCTTCACCTCCAACGTCAAACCCGTCGCCCATTGGCAGCGGGTGTGCGGGAGCAAGGCCACGATGCACGCCGACTTCCAATCGCGCACGCTGGCGTTCGAGCAAGGGCCGACGCTGCCGAGCGCGATCGGCCGTTTGGCGGCGGGGTTTGCCCAGTCGTGGCAATACGCCCGGTCGGCAGCGCACAACGTGGGGCGATTCGCAGCGAACGACTACCACTATTTTGCCGGGCTCAGGGCGCTGATCGGCAAGTTCTACGACAGCATTTCGAATGGGGGTCCGGCGCCGATTTCTCATAGCGAGATCGCGAAGACGAGCCGAATGATGGACGAGATCTTTCGGCAGACGGCGGAGGCACGATGAACGTCTTGGTCACGGGGGCAAACGGCTTTCTGGGGTCGGCGGTGGTGGCGCGGGTCCTTTCGCGGCCCGAAGCGCGGGTGCGCTGCTTGGTGCGACCGGGCAGTGACGTTTCGAAGCTGAGGCCGGTGATCGACCGCTGGGGCGATCGGGTGGAGATCGTCCGCGGTACGTTGTCGAACCCTGCGGACTGCCTGCACGCGCTCGACGGCATCGCGGTGGTTCAGCACCTGGCCGCGGCGCTGCGCGGGGCTGCGGCCGACATGTTCCTGAACAGCGTCGTGGCGACCAAGAACCTGCTGGAGGCGATGGTGCGCACGGGGCGGCGACCGAAGCTCGTGCACTGCAGCTCGTTCGGTGTCTACGGCGTCGCCGACCTGCCCCGAGGGGCCGTGATCGACGAAACCACGCCGCCCGAGCCGCACCCCGAGCGGCGCGATCTGTATTCGCACTCCAAGCACCGGCAGGAGCGGCTGGTGTGGGAGTACTCGGAGCGTCACGCGCTGCCGGTGGTCGTGCTGCGTCCGGGGGTGATTTACGGCCCCGGCGGCGGCGCCATTTCGAACCGAGTCGGGCTCGAGCTCTTCGGCATGTTTCTCAAGCTCGGCGGTCGCAACCCGTTGCCGCTCACCTACGTCGACAATTGCGCCGAGGCGTTCGCGCTGGCCGGCGACCACCCGCGCGCGGTTGGAAGCGTCTTCAACGTGGTCGACGACGACCCGGTGACCGCGGCGGCGTTTCTGCGGCGGTACCAGCGCGAGGTGAGAAAGCTCAGGGTCGTGAGCTTGCCTTATCCGGTGCTGATGGCGCTGTCGCGCGCGGTGAGCTGGTACTCGGAGTTCTCGGGCGGGCAGCTCCCCGCCATCTTTACCCCTTACAAGACCGCCACCCTCTGGAAGGGCAACCGGTTCGACAATTCGAAGCTGAAAGGGCTCGGCTATGAGCAGCCCGTTTCTACCGAGCGGGGGCTCTCGTTGCACTTCACGGCGCTCCGCCAGCAGGAGCACGGGGCAGCGAACGTCCCGGCCGAGGCTCCGGCGCGGCCGAAGCTGCAGGCCATCGCCGGACGATCGGCGCCGCGCCGAACGAGCGCCGCGGGCGGGCTTCGCCAGGTCGCGCCGCGGCGGGCCGCCCTGCGCTAGCCTTTTCGAGGAAAGTTCCGTGATCACGGGTTCGCGAGCCCTCCGGCGGTGGGACGCTGCCGGCCACGCCCACGGGTGGGCCGGCGCTCGGCGGCTACCGAGATCTGCTCGCGCCGAAATCCCGAGAGGCTAGCCCGCGGCGGCGGGGCGCGGCGGGGCCGCCTCGCCGGCCGTTTCTCTCTCGACACCGCGGCCGTTCGAGATTACTTGAGGTACCGTGAAAATAGCAGTCATCGGTACGGGATACGTGGGTCTGGTGGCAGGAGCTTGCTTTGCGGACTCCGGCACGAACGTCGTGTGTGTCGACATCGATCAGAACAAGCTGAAGAAGCTCGAACGCGGGGAAATCCCGTTCTACGAGCCGCGCCTAAGGGAGCTGGTGCTGCGCAACTGGCCCGCGCGGCTGAGCTTCAGTTCCAACTTGGCGGAGGCGATCCGTGACCGGCAGGTCGTGTTCGTGGCCGTGGGCACGCCACCCCAAGAAGACGGCTCGGCCGATCTCAGCCACGTGTTGAAGGTGGCCGAGGATGTCGCCAAGACGGCGCAGAACGATCTCGCGTTGGTGCTGAAGAGCACCGTCCCGGTGGGCACCAACGAGAAGGTGCGGCGGGTCGTCGAGCAGCACGCCAAACACAAGATCTCGGTCGTCAGCAACCCGGAGTTTTTGAAGGAAGGCGACGCCGTCAACGACTTTCTGAAGCCCGACCGCATCGTCGTGGGAACGGACGACGACGACGCCTACGAGAGCTTGTCTCGGCTGTACGCGCCCTACAATCGGCAACGCAATCGGATCATGCGCATGACGCCGAAGAGCGCGGAGATCGTGAAGTATGCGGCCAACGCGCTGCTCGCGACCAAGATCTCGTTCATCAACGAGATCGCGCGGCTCTGCGACGCCGCGGGCGGCGACGTCGAGGACGTCCGCATCGCGCTCGGCTCGGACAGCCGCATCGGCTACCAGTTCCTCTACCCGGGCCTCGGTTTTGGCGGCAGCTGCTTCCCGAAGGATCTGCGCGCCCTGGTGCGCACCGGCGAGGAGCTCGGCACCCCGCTCCGGGTCGTGGCGGCGGCCGTGGCGGCCAACGATCTGCCCGTCGCCGACGCCGCCCTGCACCTGGAGCAGGACCTCGGGAGCCTGGCCGGCAAGACGATCGCGATCTGGGGGCTCGCGTTCAAGCCCCGCACCGACGACGTCCGGGAAGCGCCGGCCCTGGCGCTCATCCAGCGCCTGACGGCGCGCGGCGCCAAGATCCGCGCCACCGACCCGCAGGCGATGGAGACGGCGCGCGAGCGGCTCGCGGCCATGAAATGCCTCGAGCACGTCGAGCTCTTGAACGACGAGTACGAGTGTTGCCGCGGCGCCGACGCCCTGGTGTTGGCGACCGAGTGGAGCCAGTACCGCTCGCCCGACCTGGTGCGCGTCAAAGAGCTGATGCGAGGCAACTGCTTGCTCGACGGCCGCAACATCCTCGTGCCCGAGGCGGTCCGCGACGCCGGCCTGCGCTACCGCGGCATTGGCCGCCCGACCCTCGGCGAGTGCTGAGGCTCCTCGAGGTGCGCCCTCACCGGGCTGGCGTCGTGCGACGAGGGTGAAGATCACAAGAAGGCCATCAGGGCCTTCGGCCCACCTCGAGGCAGTGAAAACGGTTCTCACCACCGAGCTAGCGTCGTCCGTCGACGGGTCCAAACCGGAGCTGGGTCACGGGAACGATCGGAAGAGCGGATCGGGGACCGACATCGTCGGTCTCCGATCGGAGTCGATCTCGCGCGGCGCGACGTGAATCGCTGTGACGACCCACGCACCCAGGCCCGCTTCGGACCCATCCCCAATCCCCAAATCTTCCGCGCTTCCGCGCCTTCCTGTGAAAAATTCAAGGCAGCTCGCGGTGCCTACCCGCCCAAACATTTGATGGAGCGGCGCGACTCGCCCCCGTGGCGGCTACCGGACGCGAGGATCGCGTCGGGCTCAACCGTCGACCTCCCAAAAAATCTTCCGCCCTTCCGCCCTTCCGGTGAACGAAAGGTAGGCGGGCAGGTTGCGCTGGCTGACCCTCCTCTCTCCCCGGGAGCGGTTCACCAGGTCACTTGTTGCTCGCCGCGCGCGAAGCGCCACAGGCCGACGAGCGCCGCGGCGTTCAGGACCACGAAGGTGCGGGCCAGGCGCCCGAAGCGGCCAGCGACGGGTCCAGCGAACGCGACCAGATAGAAGGCGAGCTGGCCGACGGCCAGGCTCTGCAGCACCAGCTGCTCGCTCGGCGAGCTCGGGGGCAGCGCGAACCCGCCGACCCAGGAGGCGGCGAGCAAGACCAAGAGCGCCCAGGGGCACAACAGGCGCAGGACCTTGTGCGAGAGCATCTGAAACCAGCCGTGGCCCGCGAACGGCCACATCAGCTCGGGCATCCTCGCGAGCAGCTGGTAGTTGCCGGCGAGCGTGCGCACCTTGCGGGTGAACTCCTTGTCGTCGTCGAACGCCACGTCGTAGGCCACCGCGCGTTCGCAGAATACGACGCGTTTTCTCCGAAGCGAGCAGCGCAGCGGGACCCACATGTCGTCGAGGATCACGTCGGGTGGCAGCTCGGGGAAGTCTGCCTTGCGAATGGCGTAGATGCTGCCGCTGACGCCCACCATGCTGCCCAGCCGCGCCTCAGAAGCGCGGATGAACTTCTCGTAGCGCCAGTAGGCCCCAGAAGCCGCTTCCCCCTGGAGCTCGAGGTTGCCCGAGACGCAGCCGACCTCGGGATCGGCGAGCACCTCCACCAACGCGCGCGCGGCGCCGCGCGACAAGGGCTGGCGCACGTCCGTCATCAGCAACACCTCGCCGCGTGCGGCGGCGCACAGCTGGTTCAGGGCGGTCGGCTTGCCCTGGCGCAGCTCGCTCGTGAGCAGTCGCACCCGCGGATCGCGGCGAGCGTAGGCCGCTACCAGCTGGTTGGTGTCGTCCGTCGAGCCGTCGGAGAAGATCAAAAACTCCAGCTTCTCGGCCGGGTAGTCGAGCGCGAGCAGGCTCTCGAGCTTGCTCTCGATGAACGCCGCCCCGTTGTGTATGGAGAGGCACACGCTGACGGTCGGCTCGAACGCAGGCGGGCGCGACGGCGTCGGGAGGGGCAGGGGACGCGCGCGCGCCAGCAGCGCGGCGATCACCGGGTAGCCGGCGTAGGTGTAGATGACCAGCGCCAGCGCGGCCACGACCAGAGCACTCATGCTGCGGTTCCCGAAGCCATCGCCCGGTCCGGCGCTCCCCCCGATCGGATCGTCGCGCGCCGGCCGCGGCGGCGCAACGCGTTCTCGTACAGGGCGAAGTAGTCCCGCGCCATGCGTTCGACGGAGTAGCGGTCCACCGCCAGCTTGCGGACGCGTCCGGCGATCGCCTGCGCGAAGGACCGGTCCTCCAGCAGGCGTTGCAAGGCCAGGCTGAGCCCCAGCTCGTCGCCGGACGGCACGAGGAGCCCGCTCAGCTCGTGTTCGATGACGTCGGGGATGCCGCCCACGGCCGTCGCGACCACCGGCAGCTCGCAGGCCATGGCTTCGGGGATCACCAGCGGCAGGCCTTCACGATGGGAGGTGAGCGCGAAGACATCCAGCGCCGGGTAGAGGCGGTGAGTATCGGCGCGGGCTCCGGTGAAGGTCACGAAGCGCGCGCGGGGACCCAGCCGCGAGCTCACGTGGCCCTCGAGCGCTCCCCGCTCCGGTCCGTCGCCGATCAGCACCAGGCGGCGCATCGGGTCGAGCAGGGGCGCCATGGCGTCGATGAGCAAGCGCTGATTCTTCTCCGGCGACAGGCGGCCGACGGTGCCCACCACGAGCGCTCCCTCCGGAATGCCGAGCTCCGCGCGCACCTCGCGGCGCGCCGCAGGATGCGGCCGAAAGAGCTCGACGTCGATGCCGTTCTTGACGACGCAGAGCTTCTCCTGCGCACAGTCGACGCTCTCCACGGCGCTGCGCGCCACCAGGGGCGCGACGGCGACGTAGCGATCGGCGAACAACCCGGCGATCCGCCGCAGCCACAGCCGGCGGTTGGTCGTCGGATTGCCGCCGTGTTTGGTGTGGACGGCGACCGCCCCCGCGAACCGAGCCGCTGGTCCGCCGTAGATGAGCGCCAGGGGGTTGTGCGTGTGCACGACTTCGATCCCCTCCGAGCGCAGCCGCTGAGTGAGCCGCACGACCAGCCCGACATCGAGGCCGCGCCCGCGGTTGGGCAGGGTGCGGATCTGCGCGCCGATGCGGCGGAATTCCTGCGCCAGCGGTCCATCGGGGGGCGGGCCGAGGGAGACCGCCAGGACGCGGCACCCCTGCTGGACCTGGTGGCGCGCCAGGTCCAGCGCCACCCGCTCCCCGCCCCCGATGTGAAATGAAGAGAGAATGTGCGCGATGTTCATGTGTGCGTCTCCTCGACGGCGTGCAGTAAGGCGCCGGGCGTCAGCGACCAAGCCCTCGCAGCATGACCCAGGGGGTCTTGAAGATGACCAGGAGCTCCATGCGGACGAAGGTCGAAAACTTCTCGAGCGCCGTGACGTAGGCCAAGTCGAACAG
This sequence comes from Pseudomonadota bacterium, assembly GCA_023418705.1. Taxonomy (GTDB): domain Bacteria; phylum Myxococcota_A; class Polyangia; order Polyangiales; family Polyangiaceae; genus JAEZYZ01. The sequence goes on from JAEZYZ010000490.1 coordinate 19,493, forward strand.
CAGCTTCATGCGCATGTCGTCCGCTTCGGCGTTTGCGGCCCCTTCCAGCTCGAAGGGATTGGTCAGCTGCGGTTCGTGCCGAGCGATCTCCGTGCCCGGGATGGCGCGCCCCGAGTAACCGAGGGAGACCTGAGCGAAGCCGGTGATCCCCGGTTTGACGCCTCTTAGGCGCTCCTCGAAAAATGGGATCGCGGCGATCAGATTTCGCAAGAGCTCGGGCCGCTCCGGACGCGGGCCCACCAAGCTCATGTCCCCGCACAGGACGTTCCACAGCTGAGGCAGCTCATCCAGGCGCGTCTTGCGCAGCACGCGGCCCACTCGCGTCACGCGCGGGTCGTTCTCTTGAGCAAGCACGGCCCCGGTGAACTTTTCTGCGTCCGGCCGCATGGTCCGGAACTTCATCATCTCGAACTCTTCGAACTCGGCGTGGCGGCGGCCGGTCGTCTTGAGC
>JAEZYZ010000504.1 GCA_023418705.1 Pseudomonadota bacterium
GGGTTCGGGTTCGGGTTCGGGCTCCAGCGGTTTCGAGGCGCACACTTCCTCGTCGCAGTGCCCGCTGCGGCAATCGGTCGACCTCTGGCAAGCACGGCCGTCGCTGCAGCGGGGGCACCGTCCGCCGCAGTCGACGTCCGACTCGTCCTGGTTCGAGAGATCGTCGAAGCAGGTCGGCCGCGCGCTGCACGCACCGTCCAAGCAGAGATCGCTCACGCAGTCGGAAGCGTCGGCGCAGGGGCTTCCGTCCTGGCACGGTGCACACGACCCGCCGCAATCGACGTCCGTTTCGTCCTGGTTCGTCTGACCATCCTCACAGGAGGGCGGATCGGCACAGATCCCACCTGCACACGCCGAAGACGTGCAGTCTCCGTCCACCGAGCAGCTTTGCCCGAGCTCACACTTCGAGCCGCAACCGCCACCGCAATCGATGTCGCTCTCGGTACCGTTCTTCACCTCGTCGAAGCAGGTTGGCTGAGCTACACACCGGCTGGCCTCACACAGAAGGCTCTGACAGTCGGAGGCGCTCTCGCAGCGCGCGCCGTCAGGGCAGGCGGCGCAGCTCCCGCCGCAATCGACGTCCGTCTCGCTCCCGTTGAGGACGGCGTCCGCGCAGCCAAACTTGGGTAGCGGCGGTTCTCGACCATCGAGCTGGCGAACATAGCTCGCCACCTGCTGGAGCTCGCTGCTGCTCAAGGAGACCCCCTCGTGCGCCAGGATGGCGTCGGTCAGCGTGGCTGCCGAACCGTCGTGCAGGTAGGGCCCCGTGTTCCAGGCGTCGAGCAAGGAGGGCACGCCGATGCCGAGCAGAGGTCCGAAAAGTCGCTGGCCGCTCGTGCCCTTGAGCGTGCCGATGTCCCGAAGGCCACCGTGCTCTTCATCGGAGAAGCTGTCGCCGTAGTGGCAGGCGGTGCAGCCGACCTTCTGGAACAAGACACGTCCGGCGGTAGCCTCGGCCGTCAGCTCCAACCCATCGCGGTGAGGGCTCGGCGTTGCTTCGCCCAACGCCTCCAAATAGGCTGCGAGCGCGTCCAACTCGACGCTCAGACCCGCCTTGGGGGCGCCCAAAGGATCGCTGACGGATCCGCTGCCGTAGACGGCGTCCGGCAGCAGGCCGGTTCCGCCAGCGAGCGCCCGAATCTGCCCCTCGAAGTCCTGCACCTCGTCGAAGTTCAAGCTCCAGTGCAGTCGGCCCCGCGAGGCGCCAGCGCGACCCACGAGGCTCTTCGTGTTGCGCAGTCCTTCACCCTCTCCGGTAAGATCCCAGACCCGCCCGTCCTGTCCGCCCTCGGCGTGGCAACTGGCGCAGGAGAGGTAAGCGTCCCGCGCGAGTCTCGGGTCTCGCGCATCGTAGAAGAGCTGCTTGCCGAGCAATACCTGCGGAGGCAGACGCTCGCTCGTCACCGTGGGGAGCGTTGCCAGCAGCGGCGCTTCGAATTCGCCATAGTGCACCAACGGACCCAAGTCGAACACGCTCACCGATCGATCCATGAAGTTTTTGACGAACAGGCGCTGTCCGTCTCCGGAGACAACCAGCGCTTGAGGTGCGCGTCCCACAGCGACCCGAAAGAGCTCCACCCCATCGAGGGCGTTCACGACCGCCACTTCACGGCTCGTCTCGAGGGCCACGAAGAGATAAACCCCGCTCGGATGGAAGGTGGCCGCTGCCGCCACACCGGAGTCGTCGTGATCGATCCGTGACGCGGGTGTCTCGCTCTCCGTGACCAGGTCGACGCGGGAGGTGATTGCCCGAACGGTGTTCTGAAAATCGAGCGGGTGCCCGTCGCGAGCGGCGCCGCGCGCCACGTTGTCCTGCTTCGAGGGAACCCAGGCCGTCGCCCCGTCGGGCGAGATGGCGGGAGCGCCCAGGTAGTTCGGTACGCCCCGCCCCTGCACCGGGCTGTCCACGCGCTCGCTGGGGCTCAGCGAGATCACGTGCGACACGGCCGGCGCCATCAAGGAGACGATGCGCAGTTCGGCGCTGGCGCTCGACATCACCGGTGACGCGGTGGACTCTCCCAGGACCGGCGGGCTGATGAAGCGAGACACCAGGAGGCGCCCACCGTCAGCGGTGAGCGCCAGCCCCCGAGGTGTTGCCCCCACCTCGAACACCCGTTGAATATCCCCCCTCGTCGTGTCCAGCTCGACGACGCTGCCCAGCCCGTCGAGGGCCACGTAGGCGCGGCCGTCGGCAGACAGCACGAGCCCATAAGGTCGGGAAGCTTGGGGCAACTTGGCCTCTAGCACGACGTTCAGCGTCACCGCGTCCAGGACGAGCACTTTCGCGCCGTCCCGGCAGCTGATCCAGATGCGGTGCTCCTGCTCGACGGCCACACTGCGCGGACCCGCGCAGACCGGGAGCTCGGCCACTCGGGTCAGCGACTCGGCGTCGAACCCCGTGAGCAGATCGTTGTCCGGATCGACGGTCCAAAGGCGGCGCGCCGCTGCCCCGGACGTCAGCGCGACCACGGAGGAGGAGGCCGAGGTGCCGTCGAGCAGCGGGCCATGCACGGCCTGAACGAGCGTCCTGTTCACGCTGCGGCCATCTGGCAGGCGTACGGTCAGCGTCACCAGATAGAGCCCGGGCGCCGGATACACGTGCGTCGTGCTCGGGTCCAGGGACTCCTCCGTCGGCGAGCTGCCGTCCCCGAAGTCCCAGGAGTAGCGCGCGCCGGGCAAGCTGAGCGAGGGCGCATAGGTGACGGTGTCACCGGCCGGCGTGATGGGAGCCAGGATGCGCGGCAGGCGCGGCAGGGGCGGGCGGCGTACCGTAAACGTGGCGTCAGCGGGGAACGTGGCGTCGTCGCCGGCGGCATCCACCCACAGCTCGAGATTTTTGTGCAGCACCACGCGCTCGGGGTCCTCCTTCGAGCGCAAGGTCAGCCCCGCGCCGGCAAGGCCCGCTTCGGGGCAGAAGGTCGCCTGGGCGGGGAAGGGCGCGGTGTCATCGACAGCATCCAGTCGGAGGCGGCCCCCTTCGTGTCTGAGCCAATGATCTGGGCTTTTGACCGACTCCAGCGAAACGCAACTGGGATCGGCGAGACCGTCCCTCACGATGAACCGCGCGGCGAGGAGCTCCTCATCCGTGGGGTCTTCTCCGAGGGTCGCGAGGATGCCGAGCGACCCGCCGTTCGTCGCGATCACCCGACCCGGCAGGTTGAAGCTCTCCAAGAGGACCTCGCTCCCGCGGAGCAGCATCGAAGTTGCAGGTGGGGGCTTCCCGGACAAGCCGAGCGAAACGATGAGGCCGCTCGAAGGGACCCCGGCGCTGTCGAGCAAGTAGAGCCCGTAGTAGCCCGGCGGGGCGTGGCTCGAGCTTTCGGGCATCTTGATCGCCACGCGGCCGCCGCGCTGGACGAAAGGCAGCTCCAGCCGCCGCTGCGAGCTGTTGAAGGCGTGGGTCACGCTGCTCGTCCCGATCAGTGCGACCTCTTGAATGGGCACGGCGACCGCGAGGTCGACGTTGAGCGAGTCGTCGTAGGCGGGCGCGAGCGTGCTCGCAGCGATCAGCTTCGGGCGCGGCGCCCATTCGGCACCCCCGCTCGAGGCGGCGCGGAAGAGGTAGGGTGGGTAGTACACCTCGGCGTTGAGGTTGTTCACCGGTCCGGGCGCGCCGCCGCCCGTCGAGAGCACGGTGCCGTTGGGCATCAGTAGCGCCGCCGAGTGGTACACGCGGACCACGGCGGCCGAGGCGCCGTCCGTCCAGGTCCCTGTCGCTGGATCCCAGAGCTCGGCGTGATACACGGCGTCCGAGCCCCCGTTGTTCGCGCGGCGTGTGCCACCGGTGACGACGACCTTGCCGTCGGGCAAGACCGTGGCGTTGGCCCATTGCCGGCCGACGCTCATCGGTGTCGTCTCGGTGAGGACGGGGTCCGCTCCGTTGATATCGATCACGGTCGCCTGAGCGCTGCTCGGCGTTGGATGGCCGTCGTAGTAGCCGTTGCCACCCACCTGGAGGATGCGGCCCGGGGCGAACATCACGGCCGTACTGGTCGGCCCAACGTTGGGCCGCGTGTCGGCGCTCACGCCTGTCTTGAAGTCGCCCGCCACGCGAACGGAGCCATCGCCCGTGGGGTCGAGGTACCACAGCTTCTCGGCGGAGACGCCGAACACCTGGCCATTGGGCGCCACCCAGGCGCGGGGATACCAGTACCGATGGTGGTCCGGACCGAAAGCGTCCCGGCTGTAGGCACCGAACAAGCTCCGAAAGCCGGTCGCCGGCTCGTAGATCTCCGGCGTCATCGACACCGTCCCGGCGCTGATGGCCTGGGTGGGGTTCTGGAAAGCCCGCAGCGCCGCGTAGGGCGCCGAGCCCCCCAGGATCAATGCCCGGCCGTCGGCCAGGCTCAACAGGGTGGCGTACCAGCGGTCGCTCGCCAGCGTGAACGGCGAAGTCGTGACGCCCCCGGTCGACGGCTCGAAGACGCTGCTGCCGCGCGGTGTGTTCCCGCCTGAGACGAGCAGAGTCCCGTCCGGCAGGAACGTCGCGCCTGCGCAAAAACTGTTCACCCGTTGCGGGTCGAAGTTCGTCTGGTGACTTGCTGCTCCGAAGCCCAGGGCAGGGTCCCAGACGTCGAACGTGCGTCCGTCTTGGTTCGAGGGCTGTCCCGAGGGGGTGCCGTACGTCAGCACCCGACCGTTCGGCAGCAGCGTCGCATGTAGCCCGTTGATGGGCCAGTCATGAACCTGTGACCACATTCCCGCGAGGGGGGCTTCGGCGGGGGGCGTCACCCCACTCAGCATGGGATCGGGCGGGTGGGGGACGGCGATCGGCAGCGCGACCTCAGGATCGACGAGCGCGATCGGCTGTTCGATCAGCTTCGAGGTGCGCTGCTGAGTCGGCTCGGCGCGCTCCGCGCAGCCCGGAATGCAAGCCAGCATCCCCACCAGCACGAAGTGCGCCCTCGAGCGGAGCGCTGGGACCGCCCACCGGCGCGAGAGGTTCGTGTGCATCATGGCCGATGACCGCTGTTGGTGCTGGCGAAGCGATCCAGCGAAGCGCGCTGGGGCGCGCGATCGTCACGCGCGTTGGGGCGACCGAGGGCGTCGAGGGTGACGATCTCTCGCGCCAGTCGTTCTGGATCGATACCGGGGCCGCGGTAGCGCTGCACCAGGCGTCCTCCGCGGTCGAAGAGGAACAGATCCGTGTTGTGAGCGGTCGGCGAGGCGGGGGCGCCGGGGTCGAACACGACGACGCGCTCCGACAACTCCGCAAGCGCGCTCTCCCCCACCCGCACGAAGCGCCAACCGGGGACGTCGACCCGCTGGCTCGTGGCAAAGGACTTGAGCGCCAGAGGATCGTCGTTGTCCGGATCGACGGAGACGGACAGAAAGCGCACGCGCTGCCGTACCTGCTCCGGCAGCCGAGCGCGCGCAGTGGCCAAGAGCGCCGTCGCGCGCGGACACACCGTCTGGCAGCTCGTGAACATGAAGTTCAGCACGAGCACCTCGTTGGCGAGGAAGGCCGGAGAAACGACGTGGCCGTCTTGGTCGACGAGCTCGATGCCTTCCAGTGCGGGCGGGGCAGCCGGGCGCGCGCACCCGGAGAGGCCGCCCACGACCCAGCAAAGCGCGACCCAGCTCCGCACCGGGAGGCGCCATCCAGACAGTAGTCCACACATACCGCATTTGTACGACATGACCACCTTCCGGGGATAGCGTTTTCCGCCGCGGTCCGTGCGGTTCGGTGGTGGTCGCTGCCAGAACGCGACCGTCGCGGCGGGGCCCCGGGTGAGCACGAGCACGCGGTCCCGTTCAAAACCCCCGGTAGCGTCCTTCGGCACCTGCTCTTCGAGCCGAGCCCCTCGGCGTACACTTCGGGCGCGATGGACTGGAACGACCTGCGCCACTTCCTGGCTCTGGCTCGGACGGGCTCGGCTCGGGCGGCGGGCGGTTTGCTCGGGGTGAGCCACTCGACGGTGTCGCGGCGGGTGGAGGCGCTCGAGGCCGAGCTCGGCGTGCGGCTCTTCGATCGCCATCGCGACGGCTACCTCTTGACCGATGCCGGCAAGCAGATGGTGCCCGGCGCCGAGCGTGTCGATCACGAGATGGCGGCGATCGAGCGGGGGATGGTCGGTCGAGACATGCGGCTCGAAGGGCCGGTACGCGTCACCTGTACCGACCCCTTCGTGGGGAGCATGCTGGTGCGCGCGCTCGCCGATCTCTGCAAGTGCCACCCCGCCCTCGAGATCGAGCTCGACGCGAACAGCCGCTACCTCGATCTGTCCAAGCGCGAGGCCGATGTCGCCGTGCGAGCCGTGGCGCGAGACGCGACCCCGTCGGAGCACCTGCTCGGACGCAAGGTCGTCCCGATCGTGATCGCGAGCTACGTGGCAGAGGCCCACACCGACCGCCTCGATCCCGCGCGCGAGGGCAGCGAGGCGCGTTGGCTCGGCTCGCCCCAGACCCGGCCCCTCGCGTCGCTGGTCGCTTCGTCGAGCCACCCCCACCTGCCGATCTGGGGCGCCTTCGCCTCGATGGAAGTGCTCGTCGAGGCGGCCCACGCGGGCCTCGGTCTCGTGATGTTGCCGACCTACGTCGGCGACCCCGACCCGAAGCTGCGGCGCCTGGCGCGCCCCGACGTCCGGCACGTCGCCGACTTCTGGCTGCTCAGCCACCCCGATCTCCGCGACAACGCTCGCCTTCAGGCCGCGCGCGACTGCGTCGCTGCCGCCCTCACGAGCCGCATGCCGCTCTTCGCCGGTGAGCTCCACCCGTGGCGCGAAGCTGCGCCAGAGCGTCACGAAGATGCAACGTGCGAAAACGGGGCCTCCCTCCTAGATCTCTCTGACCTGGAGGTCGGACGATGACGACGATGAACGCCAACGCGAAGTTCTGGAACGGTGCCGCCGAACGATACGCTGCCAGCCCGGTGGCGGATGTCCCCGCCTTCGAGCGGAAAAAGGCGATCACCCGTGAGCTCCTGTCGCCGAGCGCTGCGATCCTCGAGATCGGCTGTGGCACCGGCTCACTCGCTCTCGAGATGGCGCCCTTCGCCGGTCACATCCACGCGGTGGACTTCTCCTCGGAGATGATCCGCATCGCCAACGGCAAAAAGAATGCCGCGGGCGTGACCAACGTGACCTTCCACCAGGGCACCATCGACGGGCACCTTCCGTTCGAGCCTGGGCAGCTCGACGGCGTGTGGGCCTACAGCATTTTGCACCTCCTCGACGACCGGGGCGCCGCGCTCGAGCAGATCTTCAAGCTCTTGAAGCCGGGTGGCTCCTTCGTCTCCTCGAACGTGTGCCTGCGTGGCACCTGGGTGCCCTATTGGGCGATCATCGCGGCGATGCGCTGGGTCGGCAAGGCACCGATGGTGCACCTGTACGATCGCGACATGATCCTGCGCGAGCTCCGCGCGGTCGGCTTCACCGACATCGCCGAGCACGACGTCGGTGGCGACCAACGGGTCGCCTTCTTGACGGCCCGAAAGCCTCGCGACGGCCGGTGAAGCGTTGCGGCGACGGGCGCGCGGAGACCCTCAGCCCGCGAGCGCGCGCCCGTCGTCGTCTGCCGCGGGTTTCTTGTGGCGCACGGTCGAGGCCGGCGCGGCGGGCAGGACTTGATCCCCGAAGCGGGTCATCAGAGCCTGCGTGAGCAGCTCCGCGCAGACCTCCAGCGGGTGGGTGGCGGTGTTGAGCAGGACGTCGAACTGCTGCGGGTCGTTGATGTCGACGTTGAAGAATTGCCGGAAGAAGGCGTCGCGCTCGGCGTCCACGCGCTGCACGTACTGAGCGGCGGCGCTCTGGCCAATGCCTTCACGTCTTGCGATCTGTTCGACACGCCATGGGAGCGGCGCGTAACAGCGCACGCGCAGCGTGTGCCCGGGATCGAGGAGCAGGTGTGCGCCGCGACCGACGATCACGGCCTTGCCGTGCTTGCCGATCGTCAACAGGACCTGCGACAGGTTGCGGAGGTAGTCGCTCGACGCGAAGCCGCCGCCGTCGATCTTTCGCGACACCCACTCCGCGATGCCGCTTCGGAGCCGCTCATCGAGTGACTCGACGATCTTGCGCCGGACGTGCGCGTGCTTCGAGATCTCGTGCACCAACTCTTGAGCGTAGAAGCTGTAGCCGAGGTTTCGGGCCACGAGCTTGCCGACGTCGCCGCCCAGCGCGCCGAACTGCCGCGAGATCGTCAATACCGGTTGCGAAACCTCGGGCGGCGGGCGGCTCGCGCGCTGCGCCGCCGCGCGTTGCTCCTCCCAGCGCAGCACTTGTTGATTCACGATCTGCTCGATGCTTCGTGACATGCTGAACCTCCGCCCGTGGCCAAGCTTAACATGGCCGTGCTCGACGTGAGCGCCTTCGTATGAGCAGAACGCGACAGTGTCTTCGCGTCGCGGTTCAAGATTTTGGTCACGCTGGCCGCAATGACCGGATCGAGGGGCTGACGCGGATATGGAAGCGCGATTCGGTGTCCTGCTGGCCGATCCGTACGAGGAGGCGCCCTGGTCGGTCTGAAGCCCCCCCCTCCCGGCAACAGCGCGCGGTCTCAGTAGTAGGCGAGGGTGATGTTGCCGGAGCCGTCGCCGTTCAGATCGATCAAGGTCGCGCACGCGGAGTTGGTCGTGCTCAATGGTGCACTCTGCCAATCACCGGTGAACGTGCCCGAGCCGGAGGAGGCGGCGCACGCGTTGGACCAGGAGTAGGGCACGGGGTAGCTGCCTTGCGCCATGCTCTGAAGCTGCATCGTGCGCTGGCCCCACCAGAAGGGATAGCCGTCGCGAACCCGCAGGCAGGCGTCGTTCGGGACGGTCACGGCGTTCGAGTGGCTGCCCAGGTCGATCGCGGTTTGCTCGGTGCAGGGCTCCGCGCAGCCGGCGTCGTCGAAGCTGCAGGTCAGATCCGGCGAGCAGGTGTCCACGGTGCACGTGATGCCGTCGTCGCAGTCTGCATCCGCGGCACATTCGCAGGCAGTGTCGAAGTGGTTGCAGGAAAAGCTCGGGCTACAGTCGTCGACGGTGCACGCGATCCCGTCGTCGCAGTCGGCGTCCGTCTCGCACTCGCAGTTGCTGAAATCGACCGCGCACTGCTGGTTTTCGTCGCAGACGCTGTGGCGACAGCCGATGATGAAGTCGACGCAGTCGGTCGCCTGACTGCAGGTTTCACCGATGCCGCAGCTGGCGCAGTCGGGACCGCCGCAGTCGACGTCCGTCTCGTCGCCGTTGAGGATCCCATCGTGGCACGAGCGGCCTTCTAGGACGGCCACCACGCTCTCGATCCGGGTCGCCTTGACCCAGGCCGCCTGATTCTCGCAGCCGGTCAGGTCGTCACAGTGCGTCGTTCTCTGGCAAATCGTGCCGTCCGGCTGGGTCTCGTTGATGAACCCGATCCCGGGACCGTTCGAGATGATGCCCTCGACCAATCCCGACGTGACATCGATCACCGGGCCCCCGCTGTTGCCAGGGGCAGCATCCAGGTTGGCCTCGAACTTGGCATTTTCCGGCGAGTTGCTGCGCAAGGACGCCCCGGGGGAGTACTTGATCGGCAGACCGAGCAGGCTTCCCAGGGTCGCCAGGCTCGCCGTGTCGGGCACGATGCCCGCCTGCCGGATGGGCAAGGGCGTGCGGTCCGTGACTGGGCGGTCGAGGCGCAGGAGCGCGAAGTCTTCGTCGCCGAGCGCGTCCAAGGAGTCGCGCTCCACCACTTGGGCGACGATCTCGCTGCAGCCATAGACGTCGGCCTCCGGCACGCTCGTGGTGGCCGTCCCGGAGGCGTCGACCGCGAACCCGAAGACGATCGCGGCCCGATCGCAGTCGAGCTGGCTCGGGAAGCAGTGACCCGCCGTCGCTACCAGATCCGGCGCGATGAGAAACCCGCTGCAGCCCGCTCCTTGCGGCTGTCCGACGAAGCGCTCTCCGGAGCAGAGCGGCAAAAAGGTGCCACCCTGCGTATCACCGTAGGTGCGCGTCGTGAGGTCGCAGCTGCCTCCGGAGCAGCTGACCTCCGAATCGGTGAAGAAGGACACCGTCGCATCGGCCCATGCGATCTGTTGCGGGTTCGTCAGCTGCCCGACTTCTTGCCGGTCATCCGTTCCGTAGATGACCTCTTGCTGCGTGGCTGCCAACCCGTCGGGTCGCGGATGATCCGTGCCACAAGCGGGGAACAACCCCAGGGTCGAGACGAAGAGCGTTGCGGTCGAGGCGTGGGAAACGGTCCGTATCATTGGGAGCTCCGGCTGGGTGCGCGGCCCGCCAGGTCCGTCGACGACGTACCGGTGCCAGCCGCTGCTTGCGCGTTGTCTGAGACGGAATCAAGCCTCCCGGTCGGGACGACGAGATTCCGGAAGCGTTAGAGCCACGCCAGAGCGGAAACCTTCGCCCGAAAATTCAAGGCCACTCGACCGGCGAAACCGGTACCCACCCCGCGCCATGCAAACGTCAGATTTGGCTGTGGTCGCCGCGTACCATGGACGCGCTCGGCATGGAGCGCGGCCGCTTGCGACCGCCGCTAGCTGCCGAAGCTCCGGGATGAGCCTTGCCGAGCAGATCCAGAAACGAAGCCAAAGGCGGCTCGGGTGTCTCTTTGCGTGTCGCGACCACCTACTGTACGTTGATGCACCGGGACCAACGAACGACGGCCAGATCGCCCTCGGCGCTCAGTCGGCGCGCGGCGAAGGCCGGGACGATCGTGATCTTGTCCAGCGTCGTGCTCGTGATCCAGCCGGGCCGAGCGGCGCCAGAGAGGAGCGTGTCGTGAGGTCGATCCGGATGTCTCGCTACGGCGGTCCCGAGGTGCTCGAAGTCGCAGAAGCTCCGCGGCCAGCGCCCGCCGCGGATCAGGTGCTGGTGCGGGTCGCCTACGCGGGCGTGAACTTCGCAGACGTCACGCTGCGCAGGAGCGGTGAGGCGGCGCCGCAACCTTTGCCCCTCGTTCCCGGCCTCGAAGCGGCGGGGATCGTGGAGGCAATCGGTCCTTCGGTGACAGGGCTCCAAGTGGGGCAGCGCGTCGCCGCGCTGTCGTGGTCGCTGGGCGCCTATGCCGAGTGGCTTTGCACGTCCGCGGCCCTGGCATTTCCGCTGCCCGAAGACATGGCCCTCGCGGACGGTGCCGCCATTTTGCTGCAAGGGGTCACCTGCCACTACCTCCTCCATGACGCCTTCGCGGTGGGTCCCGGAAGCACGGTTCTGGTCCATGCGGCGGCGGGCGGCATGGGGACGCTGCTTTGTCAGTGGGCAAGTCGGCTCGGAGCCCGCGTGCTCGGCACCGTTTCGACGCCCGCCAAGGCCGAAGTCGCACGTGCCGCCGGTGCAGAGCAGGTCGTGCTCTACGAGCGCGATGACTTCCTCGAGGCCGTGCGCGCATGGACCGGCGGAGAGGGGGTGGACTACGTCATCGATGGCGTCGGGAGGGCTACCTTGGATCGAAGCCTGGAGGCCGTGGCGGTGCGCGGCACCGTATCCTTCTATGGCTGGGCCAGCGGCACTCCGGAACCCCTGGACCCCAGAGCCCTGCTGAAGCGGTCGGTGGCGCTTCGCGGGGGCAACGTCATGAACGCGCTCGGCACGGCTACCCAGGGGCAAGCGCGCGCACGAGCGGTCTTCGATGCCGTTCGCGCCGGCTGGCTGCGTCCGCTGGTCGGCGACATCCTGCCCCTCGCCGAAGCGGAGCGCGCGCACCGGCGCCTCGAGGCTCGCGTCACGTCGGGCAAGTCACTGCTCCGGATCTAAGCTGGCTGCCCTGGTGTCCCGGGCGCTGGCGCACGCCCGGACCCGCGAAGGCTCAGGCGCTGAGCCGAACGCGGCGGGTCTCCTCCGACAGGCGGATCACGCCGCAGGCCCGATCGCCGATCTCTTCGAGGTGGCTGATCGTGTCGAGGAACGCCAGGCCAGCCGGAACGCTGTCCTTGCCGTCCTGCAGGCGCTGAATGTGGTGTGAGCGTAGACTGCGGCGCAGCTGGTCGATCTGCGCCTCGATGGCCTCACCCACGCTCGCTCGAGCCTCGCCCGAGAGGTAGCGACCGAGGTTTTCAAGCGCAGAGTTCACGAGCGCGCCGAGCTCTTCGAGCTCCCTGATGTCCTCGGCGCGCATCCGGGTCTCTGCCTCGTAGAGGCGCCGCGCGATGCGCACGAGCGCCGCGCAGTGGTCGCCGATCCGCTCGAGGCGGTGGGTGTTTTGCACCATCTCCGCGACGGTCGCCCCCGTCGCGGCCGAGGTCGCCGCCCGCGCCGTGGAGGTCAACAGTCCCGTGATCTCGCGCTCCAGGTCGTCGACCACCTCTTCCCGCTCGAGGGTCTCTTCCACCAGGTTCCCGAGCTTCTCGTCCGGGCGCGTCAGGATCTGCATCGCGGCCGCGAACATGGATCGCACCACCTCGGTCATGTGCTGCATCTCACGACCGGCCTGGACCAACAAAAGCTCGGGCGTCTCGATCAGGCCCGGGTGGAGATAGCGCAGGCGGCTCGCCTTGCCCTTGTCATTCGGCACCCAGCGCACCACGATGCGTTCGAGGACGTTCACGAACGGCAACATCAAGCCCGTGTTGCTCAGGTTGAACGTGGTGTGCACCGCCGCCAGGTGCGTCGCGACGATGCCCGAGGCCTTGGCCATCGCGACCGGATCGTCCTGAATGCGGCTGAAGTCCACCACCGGATCGCCGGGCACCAACAGGTCCACCAGCGGCAGGAGGTAGACGTTCATCAGCAAGAGCGCCCAGCAGACGCCGAAAACGTTGAACAGCAGGTGCACGCGCGCCGCCCGCCTGGCGTCCGTGGAGGCGCCGATCGCGGCCAGGTTCGCCGTGACCGTCGTGCCGATGTTCTCGCCCAGGATCATGGCCACAGCGAGCTCGTACGGCAGCCAGCCCATGGCGGCCAGGGTCAGCGTCAGCGTGCTGGTGGCGGAGCTCGACTGCAAGAGGAGGGTGAGCACCACGCCCCCCATGACGAACAGCAGAACGGACGCGAAACCATGGCCTATCATCCCCGTGAGCCATCCCAAGTCCCGCGGCCCATCGATGGGTGGGATCGTCTCGCGCAACAGCTGCAGGCCCAGGAACAGCAGCCCGAACCCGATCAGCACCCCGCCCCATTCGCGGCGACGGGAGCGAAGGAAGGACAAACCCACGCCAATGCCGACGGCGGGCAGGGCGAACGCCGCGATGTTGACCTTGAACCCCAGGAGCGAGACCACCCAGGCGGTGATGGTCGTGCCGATGTTGGCGCCCATCACCATGCCGATCGCCTGCGTCAGGCTCAGCAAGCCGGCCGTGACGAAGCTCACGATCATGACCGTGCTGGCGGAGCTCGACTGCACGAGCGCGGTCAGGAGCAAGCCGGAGCCGACCGCCGAGAACCGGTTGGCGGTGAGCCTGTCGAGCAGCGCTCGCAGGCGCGTCCCCGCCACGCGCTGCAGCCCCTCGGACATGTGCTTCATGCCGAAGAGAAAGACGCCGAGCGCGCCGAGCAGTTGAAAGCATAGCAGGACGGTGGAGATGACGAAGCTCCAGGCTATGGGCGGCCCCACCTACCACGATCGGGCGCGCGGCACCTGTGCAAAAAATTCGGTGCGGGGAGTGCGCCGCGGGCGGAGCACGAAAAACTCGAGAAAGTCTCGGTTCAGCCGCTGAACGCTGCCAATCCCCGAAACGCATGCTCAGCCGAGGAGCGGCCCCAACACGGAGCCCGTCAGGCTCCCTTGGCCCCCGCGCCAGCGATTTTCGTGCGTTTTGCGCGGCGCTGGATCGGCCTCGATGTAGACGCCGCGCGCGCTGGGCGCGGAGCGTCGCGGTGCAGCGCCGCGACGCGACGCGACGCGACGCTTCGCCGGCGCGACCGCCTGCGCCACGGGCGCGAAGCTCCGCCGGCTCCCCAGGGCCGTTCGTCCCGAAGGGATCACTCGAGGGCGCCGCCGTGGCGGACGTCTTGCCCCTTCACCATGAAGACGACCATCTCCGCGATGTTGGTGGCGTGATCGGCGATGCGTTCAAGATACTTGCCGATGGACTGCAGGCGCGTGGCGGGATAGACGACGGCCGGGTCGCTCATCATGTGGGTCACGAGCTCTGGGAAGAGCTGAGCGTAGTAGGCATCGACGGTTTGATCGCGCTCCATCACCTGGTTCGCCTTGATGGCGTCGCGCTGAACGAAGGCGTCGAGCGCATCGCGAAGCATGGCGCGCGCGGCGTCGGCCAGGCGCGTGATCGCCGAGTCCGCGTCGAGCGTGCCTTCCTGCGTCAGCTCGAGCACGCGCTCGCAGATGTTGACACCTAGATCCCCGATGCGTTCGAGATCCGTCACCAACTTGAGCGTGGTGGTGATGAAGCGCAGATCCGACGCGACCGGCTGGCGGCGCGCGAGGATCTTCAACGCCAGCTCGTCGATCTCCATCTCGAGCTGATCGATCTGCTGATCGGCGGCGATGGTGCGCTTCGCGGCGGCGGCGTCGCGCTCGCGGAACGCGCGCATGCTCATCCCGAGCATCTCTTCGACGCGGGCGCCCATGAGCAACACCTGCTCGCGGAGCCGATTCAGCTCGCTATCATACTTTCGATCGGTGTGACTGCGCCCCATCATCGACGTATTCCCCAGGCAACCTTTCACCGAAGCCGCCGGCTGCGCAAGCCCCCGGGGATCACTACTGGCCAGCGCGGGCGAAAATCAGCGGCCTCGACATCGGTTTCTCAGCCGCTGGACGATTTCGCTCAGAACGGCGCTGCAGGCCGATGGCCCATCCCTCGCAGAGCTCGTCGACTGCCCGGCTAGCACCAGCCCCGACGCGACGTCCCAACCCCGACGCGACGCCCCAACCCCGACGCGACGCCCCAACCCCGACGCGATGAACGTTGGTCGCTGCTGGGCGACCGCCGCCGTCGGAGGTGGACTTCGGGCGTAGGGGGCGCTGGGGGCGAGCGGCGCTTCGGGCGGCGACGGCGGCAACCCGTTCGAGGGGTACCCGGATTGGGTAGCGGCTTGCATGGTGCAGCGCGGCATCGCCCAGTGTCCGTCCTCCTGTGGATGGACGCCGAAGGCGTGAGCGACGCGACGTAGGTAGGCGAGCGTCGCGGACGACGTGGCCGCTCCGAACGGTCACATTCGACCGTTCGGAGCGCACGTTCAAGGAAAAAGCCAAGCGCGGGTTGCCGGCGGCGTCGTTCAAGGCGGCCGGCCCTTGCCGAGGAGCTCGGCCGGGAGCAGCGCCTTCAGGTGATCGGAGCCCACGACCACGCGCACCTCGTTGATCTGAGCTGCGATCTCCTTCATGGCGTCGAGCTCCTTCAACCGCAGCAAGATCGGCTGGCCTGCCATCAGACGCGCCGTGTTCACCAGCGAGCGCGTGGCCGCCGTCTCCTCACGCCGCAAAATGACGTTCGCTGCGGCCTCCTTTTCGGCTTCGATGACGCGGTTCAGCTGGGGCTTCATCTCACCCGGCAGGACCACGTCCTCGACGCCGACCCGACCGACGCGCGCGCCGAAGCGCGCGGCCTCCGGCACGACCTTCTGCTCGAGAAACTACTGAGGGCGTCAACGGAAATTATCATCACCGACTCAGTTTTCATAGGTGAGCTCAATCAGTCAGCACGTCTGCGCGTGGTGAACTGGAGGACTGTGAACGTTCATTGCGGAAGCTCCACGGGCACTGCTCGTTCTGGGCTCGCTGCTTGGGGTATCTGAGCAAGCTGGATCGGTCTGATTGTCGCAGGTATCCTGTGCGCGGATGGCTTTCACGGGTCGGAGCTCGGGTTGGGGGGCGACCTGCGCGGGCTCAGTCGGCTGTGCCAGCCAAGGAGGATCGTCGGCAGTCGCCGCTGCCGAACCCCGCCGGCCTGCGTCCCTAGCTGCCCAGAGCGCTCCGAAGGTCGCGTCCTGCCCAGACGAGGTGCGGACGAGCTCGGTCGGTGAGCGCTACTTCCGGCGCCACAGGTGCGGCTCATGAAGCGACTCCGACTCGGCCTATGGGTTCTCGTCGTCCCGAGCGTCTTGATCGTGATCGGACTGGCGGGTTTGAAGTACCTGCTAGGACACAAGTCCTATACGGTTAGCGGGACCGCGCGGCTTCGCCAGACTTCAGCAAAGGCGGCACAATTTCCGGCGCTCGTCTGCGTTGGCAAGGGAGGGCCGCTGGAAACATCCGGCGTTTACGCCTTCCCGCTTGGCTGGGAGGAGGAGGAACCGGCCGTTCAGGTGTTGTGCCGCCTCCCTCGAACGAACATGAGCTTCCAGTACGGCACCAGCGTGTACAGCAACGCAAAGCCGCGCCACCTGCATGCCTACGTCTGGCTGGAGCACCACCCCGAGCTAGAGGAAGCCTGCCGTGGTGCGGGGGAGAGCGTCAACGTGCCTCCCGAGCTCGTCTCCGGCTATCGGGCGCAGGTGCCGGGAGATTGGCCGTGCAACGAACCAACGCCCGGCGCTGTCCTCGGATACGCCGTCGCCTTCTCGGACTTTTTCTCCGCAGACGAGCAGCACGCCGACATCGAGCTCATCCCCAACGGCTATCCGTCATCTCGAAGCATCGCGCGCTGATGACGGGATCGCGTGGTGCACGGGCGGTGACCTCGCGCCCAAATCCGGCGCTGCCTGCGCGCGGACGCGGGGCAACGAAGTCGTCGAGCGCGAGGCTCGATGCGTTCCTTCAGCCGTTCGCCGTGAGCCCTCAGGTAACTGAAATGACTTCGATGAGTTCTCCGTGCCGCTTGAAGTCAGCGGTGTTCCTGGTCGCCAGTGCTCGAACACCGTACACACGCATCGTTGCCACGATGTTGCAGTCGTGGACTTGTTTCCCCCGGACTTCGAACCGTTTCGTCAAGGCCAGACACTCCGATAAGACCGCCTCACCTTCCTCGTAGGCTGCGGCGACACCATGGTTTGGATGAGCCTCAACTGTTGCCGCGATCACCAGGCTCGTGTCGAGGAACAGCGACGCATTATCGGCCATCGTCGCCGTAGAGCTCTTCGCGGCTCAAACCGCCGCCGGTCCACTGGTCCCCACCCGCCAGCGTGGGGCGCCGGAACAGAGAGTCTGCTCTTAGCCGCTTCGCGCGGCGCGCAGCTTCCGCCATGATCCGAGCGCGGTCTGACGCCGGGAGCGTGGCGAGCTCGCGTGCGAGTCGGTCAAAATCTTTGGAGTCCGACGCCATGCCCACAGCATGACCCCACGACGAGTCGACAGCTAGAGCGACAAAAAAGCAAAATCGGGGGGGACATGGTCGGACGCGGCTCGATGGAGAATCCGTGCGCACCCTGCTTCTCCGCCGGTGCGGAACTCCAGGGACGATGCGTTTCTTCAGCCGTTCGCCGTGAGCACGTCCTACTGGACACTGCAGTGCGCAGACACGTGCAGAGGAGTCACCGCATTCCGGTGCCGCCCGGGGGTTGCCGTGCGCGAAAGCAGGCGCGGGCGTCGTGTGTTGGCGCTGGCGCGGTTCTTGCTGTTGGTACGACGCATGACTGCGAGGAAGCCGCTGTTCACCGCGCTCTGGTTGAGCATTGCCCTGAGCACGAGCTGGGCGTGTTCGAGCCAAACCACTCACGGGCCAACTGATGATGACGCGGACGCTTCCGCTGGGAGCCGAGACGCGGGGCGAGAGGGTTCTGCTGAAACAGGCGTCCCCATGGACGCCTGTGGCCCGGACGCGGTCGGTCCAGGCTATTGTCTCCGTAGCTGCGGCGATCCTACGTCGGTGGAGGAACCTGATTGCGTCATCTCCGAGGGTTGGCGCTGTCCTGACGGCACGACCGACCCGGAGGATTGCCTGCCGGATAGCTGTGGGGGCCCCAACAAGTACTGTGGGGACCCCGGCACAGCCGAGGTCACCGAGCGCACCTGCAAGGACGACGGGGAGTTGGCGGCCTGTCCGAGGGGCAGCGCTGCCATCACAGGGCAGGGCGAATGCTCACGGCTCGCGGAGAACGCCGACAACTGCGCGCAGCTCGACGGCCTGAGCTGTGAGGTCGAGGGGCCGTATTGCAGCTTGGGCTGCTCGTTGGTTTGCGAGTGTTCGGGAGACGACTCAGATGGATTGACCTGGGTGTGCGTCACGACCGCGTGCTGAAGGCGGAGGTTGCGACCCGCGAACGCCGCGGCGCACCTCCCCGTTCACGGCCAGAACGGCACCTGCACCCCTGATGGCCCGCTTCTACAGGCTCCGCGGGAGAGGCGCGTCGCTGTTGGCATAGAGGTCGGCAGTGCCAACCACGTTGTCGTTGCTGGAGGCTTGCGAAAGGATAAACTCGAGCGATCGAGCTGGCACGGGGCCTGCTTTCGGTGAACGCGATGCCGCGCGTGTGGTGGTCGTCGGTGGTCCTTTGGACATTGCTGTTGGTGGCTTGCGGTAGCCCCTACGGCGACCCACCCGGCGCTGGGAGCGGAGGCCAGTTTCGGGTCGAAGGCGTCAACGCCTGGCCGGAGCCCGAGGTGATGGTGTTCGTGGTCGACGACTGGGACGATGAGGAGGGCGCCAAGCTGCGCGAAGCGCTGGCGTCGGCTGTTCGCAGCCATGAGTGGTTGCGCCCCAGCTGCCTCACCGTTGAGGATCCAGCCGCCTGGTTTCCTGTCGATCGTCAGGCGCTCTTCGTTCGGCCGAGCGCTTCGCCCGACGGGCGCTACGCACACGCGGCACTGAACCCAGCGTTGCGGCTGGTCTCGGTCAAACCGACCCCCGGCGACGAGCAACGATGGGCAGCCGCTGTGGAGGGCGCGCTTCTGGCGAAACGCAATGGCCCTGGGGTCTACCGCCCGCTTCACGTGCTCTCGGAGGTCGCGGCGCTGCTGGGCGGGTGGCGCGAACCCGCCGATGAGCTGGCGCAGGAAGTCGAAGCCAATGTCGCGCCCGATGCGTCCGTCTTTCTCGTGCTCGCGAGCGCGCACGAGGATGAAAGCTCGGGCTCGGTGGAGCAATACGTGCTTCCGTCACTCGGCCGAGCCCCGTCTGGCCGTCACCTGCGCTTCGCATCGATCACGCTGCCGTCGGACCCCAGGTCTTGCGCCTCGGCGCCGGCCGAACCGCGGTGGCGTTTGGAGGATTGGGCCGAGGAGCAACAGCGCACCGCGAGCACGTTCGATGACCTAGCTCGCGGCTGGCCGTGTGAAGCTCCGGGGCTCTCCGAGCGCGCGTTCGCCGACTGCACATGGCGTTGCATGCCGTACCGGCTGCGCATCGGAACGGATGGCAGCGCGCAATGCCGGATCCACCTGCGCGCGCCGGGTCTCACCTGTCTGCCCGAGCGCGGCTGGCTCGACCCGCTCGCTGCCGACGGGGCGCGGCGTCCGAGGATCGACGAGGATGAGGCGGGGCGAGCCGTCGGCGTGTGCGAGATCGTTCAACTGGAGGGCCCGGATCTCGACGCCTGCCGCCACGACCTGCAATGCCCGGGCTGCTCGCCGGGGTGGTGCGCCACGGAGGTACCGGAGCTCCTCGATACCTGCAGAAGCCACGAGTTTCCCATTCCGTTCCGGTTCGTGGGCGGGGCTAGCTATTTGAGAAACAGCAGGGTGGAGCTGATCTGCAACTACACCAACGAGCGGTGAGCGTTCCGGTTCATGTCGAGCAGTACCCTCACGGAGGAGGGAGCTCCGACTCTTGGGTCCGCCAGGCAGCGTAGGAGAGTGCTGCTTGAATGTCGGCGGCTTCGAGGTACGGGTATGCCTGGAGGATGTCGTCGTCGGTTTGCCCCGCGGCGAGTAAGCCGAGGATCGCTCCTTCATCGCGGCGTTCCTTGCTGTCTCCTATTTGGCGACTTCGGGTGCACTCTGTTTCATGGTTCTGATCGCCTACCCTGCTCACTTCGAGGCAATGAGGAAGACATCGGGGTTGACGCTCTTCCACCTCCCCGAGGTGCGCGAGCAGGTCGGCGAGGGTGACGTTGGAGCGCGCGGTGAGCCGACGCACGGCGCTGTGTAGCTCGTCGTCAGACAACGAGGCCAATAAGGTGTTCATGGACA
>JAEZYZ010000515.1 GCA_023418705.1 Pseudomonadota bacterium
CCCGCGCGGGCCCGGGAGACCGTACCCTCGCGACCACCCCCCGCGCCGCCGCGGGAGACCGTACCCTCGCGACCACCCACCGCGCCGACGCGGGAAGCTGTGACCTCGCGAGCGCACGCCGCGCCGACGCGGGAGACCGGGACCTCCCAAGCGCCCACCGCGCCGCCGCGGGAACCTGTGACCTCGCGACCGCTCGCCGCGCTGGCGCGGGAGACCGTGACCTTGCGAGCGCTCGCCGCGCCGGCGCGCGAAGCTGTGACCTCGCGAGCGCCGGCCGCGCTGGCGCGGGGGGCTGTGACCTCGCGAGCGCCGGCCGCGCCGGTGCGGGAAGCTGTACCCTCGAAAGCGCCCGCCGCGCCCGCGCGGGAAGCTGCGACCTCGAGACCGCCCGCCGCGCTGGCGCGGGAGCCCGTACCCTCACGCCCGCCCGCCGCGCCCGCGCGGCGTCACGTGAGCGCCGCGACTCGCCGTGAGGTGTGGGCGCGCGATGCGGGGCGATGTGCTTACACCGACCCTCGCGGACGACGCTGTCCGGAGACTGGCAGATTGGAGCTGCACCACCGCGAAGCGCACGCGCTGGGCGGCCCGGACTCCGTGGACAACCTGGAGCTTCGGTGTCCTCCCCACAATTTGCTGGCGGCCGAGCAGGACTTCGGCCGAAGCCACATGGACCGCAGGCGCGGCAAGGCGCCGCCGAGCCTCGCTGCGCGGGAACGATCTGACCTCGCAGGCGGTGGAGCCAGATCTGACCCTGCAACGTAGCCAACGCTCGGGAGCAGCGGGATCCGTGCGCAATCCACGCCCGCCCGCGCGCCCGCGCCCCCGAGCAAGGAGAAGGCGAGCGTGGCGCCTGACGCCTACTGCAGCACGGTTTCCATGTCCCAGTCGACCCACATGTCCTTCCATTGGTCGACCGGTTGCTGCACGCCGTTTTGCAGAATCTGCATCACGTCCGTTTGAGCGTTGGCGTTGCCTTGGAAGGCGCGCTTGAAGAACTCACCCGTGAGGTTGACCGCCGATTGCGGAACCGCGCAGTGATTGGAGTCGTACTGCATGAACCCCATGCGTTCTGGAACCCCAAGAGCGTTCCAGACCGGCTCCGCTGCCCAAGCGGAGAGCGCTTCGCCCGTTCCCCCGAGGTGACACCATGCGTTGACCCCATGGGTGTTGGTAAAATGCGCCAAGTACCTCGGCGCGATGGTGGCCAGGAGCAAATGCTGGTCGAACGGCAGGTTATAGACTTTGGCGGGATTCGACCGAAGCCACCCTGCCGCACCCGTGACCCAGGGGCCGCAGATGCCGTTGTCTTCCAGGTTGTCGATCCCCTGAGGTTTGTCGGTGCATTGATAGATGCTGGCACCCTCGCCGTGCCGGAACCACTCGGTCTGACGCAAGTTCGAGGCCCCGCCGCCGCCAGACTCCACGATGACGGTCAGCGGCACCCGGCTGAAGACGCCGGCCAGGAAGGCGCCTTTGCCGCAGCCCGAACAGCCCGAAACCATCATCTTGGTTGGGTCGTGGCCGCTGTTCGGGTTCAGCTCCAAGACATCCATCACCCGGTCCATCATCCAGCCGTTCGCCACGTTGGGGTTCAGCTCGGACAGCCCGAAAAGAGATCGTATCTTGCCCTCGAACCCATTTCCGAAGGACAACTGCTTGTGGCTCGCGGGGAAGACCCCGCCCGACAGCTTGAGAGCGATCACATCACCGGATCCGGAGATGTTCGCTGAGAAGGTCTCCGTCTTTTCGCCGACCTTGCACGTGATCGAGACCATGCCGCCGTTCACGCTGCCGCTCACCTCATCCGGCTCACCGGGCACCGGGCCGTAGATATACTTGGCGGCCATCGCCAAGATCTCCTGACGGCGACACTCCCATTGTGCCTTGGTCGTGACCTTCGTCCCGTCGAAGAACGTAAAGGGATCGGGGAGCTTCTGGTTTTCATAGGTCAGGCTGTTCGGATCGGGCAGCTCGGGCAGGTTGCACTCGACGTTCCCGCCGCCGCCGGTGCCTCCAGGCGTGCCGCCGGTGCCTCCAGGCGTACCGCCGGTGCCTCCAGGCGTACCGCCGGTGCCGCCAGGCGTACCGCCGGTGCCTCCAGGCACGCCGCCCGTGCCGCCCGTCGCCGGGGGAGCGCCCCCAACGCCAGGGACGCCGCCCGTACCACCGCTGGTGATGCCGCCGGTGCCTCCGCCCGCGGTGGCACCTCCGGTGGAGCTCGCGCCGCCCGTCGACGCCCCCACGCCACCGCTGCCGCCATCATCGGGTGCGCCCACTTGCTCGGTGCCCGAGCAAGCAGCGAGCAGGAGTCCGGGCAGGCAAGCCAGGAGGGAGACGGCGAGAGATTTGGTGGTCTTGGTCATGGTGAGGCAGTCCCTGTATTGCTGAACATCACGGGTGCGGTCCGGCAGACCGACGGGAGACGCGACCGCGGTCAGAGGACACGCCGTGCGTCGCTATCCGCTGTATGCCCAGTGGGTGGGACTTGTGATCATGATGGCGCGCACCCGAGCGCGCTTTTTGATTAATTATCTTTTTTGACCCCAGATGGCGGGGAGTCGATGCGAAGTGCGAGCTTTCTGTCGAAGAAAACGCGCGAAAATTCGCTCTTTTTTGAGCCCGAGTTTCGATGCAGCTACCTTTTATTCGAGAGCGGCAAACGGCCTTTGCCGCCTTGACCGATGCGCGCCCATCCAGACATTCACCGCGGCGACCTCTTTTGGATCGCGCCCGACGCCTCGCATGGATCGCTGCCTGGCTATCCCCACCCGCACGTCGTGGTTCAGGACGACGTCTTCAACCACTCGCGCCTTCGAACGGTCGTGGTGTGCGCCCTGACGACCAACCTGAAGAAGGCGGCGGAGCCTGGAAATGTCCTGCTCGATTTGAACGAAGGCGGCCTCCCCAAGCAGAGCGTCGTGGTCGTGTCACAGATCTCCGCCGTCGAAAGGTCGGCGCTGGGCGAGCGCATCGGGGCGCTGTCGTCGGCGCGGGTCGACCAGATCCTCGCAGGACTGAGGTTCCTTCAAACCTCGTTTTTCCACCGTTGAGCCTGGATGGGCCGCACGTCAGGTGCCCGACGGGATCTGAAGCCGCGGTGGCGGCGGCGGGTCCATGTCGCTGCCTACGTAGAAGCTGGTGTGTGGCGCTTGGACGTACCCTTGCGTCATCTCGCCGACGCCGATGCGGTACTCGGGATCTTGCATGGGGGTGTACATCCGCACGTCGGTGACCGCGGTGCTCACGTAGATCCGGAGCTCGCTGTTGCCGTTGCAGAGCCACCACGCTTCCTCCCGCCAGTCGCCGAGGATGTCGCCGTAGCCCATCGGGCAATCCCGCGTCCCGACGGCGCAGCCGCTCGCGCTGAGCTGGTTGCCGTCGTCGTACTTGGAGATGGTCGTGCCGCTGATGAGCTCGCGCTCGAGGTCACCGTCCCACCAGATCGCCATGTTGGGGGTGTTTGGGCGCGCGCCGATGTCGGCGCCGCGCGCGTCGTACAAGCGGCTCTCGGAGCTCGCCCAGCACTCGAGCCCGCGGTGGCTGGCGTCGATGTTGGCGCACAGGCCGCGCCCGACATCCCCCCAATCGGCCGTCGGTCCCCAGATCAGATCGCCGGTCCGCGCGTCGCGCAGCGAGATGGGGTGGGTGTACGTGTCGGCGAACTCTTGAATGTAGAAGATCTCCATCCCGGTCCGGTCGGGATCGATGTCGGTCATGTGAAAGCGATCCCCGTGGGCCTCGCGAGTGTTCCAGAGCTCCGTGCCGTCGTCGTCCAGGGCCACGTTGAAGAACAAAAACTCGTCCTTGCCATCGCCGTCGATGTCGCCCGCGCGCACGTTGTGACCGTAGTTGCCGCCCCCGTTGCTGACGACCCAATCCCAGCGCAAGCTGAGCTGGCCGTCACGGAAGTCGTAGGCGTGCACCTCGTTGCGTGAGTTGCCACCGCGGGTGATGACGACGCTCGCCTGCTGTCCGTCGAGATAAGCTGGCGACATCATGTTGCGGTTGTAGCGGTTGCCATCGCTGCCCCAGGGTCCGACGTCGATCCAGGGGGCGCGGGCCAAGGTCTGCCCGGTCTCTCCGCTCCACACCTCCAAGAACTCGATGTCTGGGTTCTCGTTGGCCCAGATGTCCCCGGTTGGCTGCCGGTAGTCGGTCTGGCCGTCGCCGTTCAGATCGCCATCGCCGCCTGCCGACTCCGGAACCTCGCTGGCTTTCAGCGCGATCTCCGCCTTGCCGTCGCCGTCCAGGTCGAAGACGATGAACGGCGAAAACCACACCCCCGGGCGAACGTTCGGGCCGACGTCGCGACGCCACATGAACTGACCGTTGCCGTTGTAGGCTTCCAGCTTGATCGTCTCTTCGGGGAAAGGATCGTCCTGGGTGACGTCGCGATCACCGTCCGATCGCTTGACGACGAAGTCGTAACGGCAGTCGCCGTCCAAATCCCCCACGCCAACCATGCGCCCTGCTTGAGACGTGCCGTCGTCCAGCGGGATGCTCAGGTAGTTCGTGGGGCTGGCGACGACGGTCTCCGAGCTGCCCTGTTCCGCCCCGTCGATCACGGGACGCACCTCGTAGGGGCTCTCCGGCGGCGCGTCCGCGTCGAAGAAGTTGGTGGACTCCGTGATGGGCGCGGCGTTGAGCAGGGTCGCGCCGCGATACACGTTGAAGGCGATCGCTGGTGGATCGGTAGCCTTCAACCGCCAGCCCACGTAGTTGCCGTCGCCGGAGCGCACGGCCACCACACCGCGGCAAGACGCCAGCGCCTGACCAGGGTCTGCGCCGCCGGTGCCACCCGTCGCGCCAGTGCCCGCGTCACCACCCAAACCCCCGGTCCCGCCTGAAGCGCCACTGCCGCCCCCGCTGCCTCCGACGCCCCCTGTTGTCCCACCGCCGCCGCTGCCCCCGGTCGAGCTCCCGGCTCCGCCTCCAGAAGCAGCTCCCGTCGCGCCGGTCCCACCGGTCGAGCCCCCCGAGCCGGTTGCGCCGCCGGAGCCGGTTGCGCCGCCGGAGCCCTCGGAGCTGCAGCCGCTCAGGCCGGCAACCAGCAGCGCAAAAATCCAGCGAGAGTGCGCGGCATGGATTTTCATGGCGACCCTTCCAGGGCCGAGCCGGGCGAAACCTTGTCGCGCTCGACGACAATCGAAGGTGGGTGTGGTCGCGACGCGCTTGTCCTTGCCGGCGGCCAAGCTCCGGTGGGCGGCGTGACGACACGAACACCGAGTGCAACTATCTGAAACCTAAAGGTTTAATGCAGTACATTGACAACATACCGACCGATTGGTATGAAAAAAGGGTGCCGCGCCCGACCCGACAAAAGCCCGAACGCGGAAATGCCCGGACGCGCCTGCTCGAGGCCGCCCGGGACGTGATCCGCGCCAAGGGTTTCGCGGCAAGCTCGGTGGACGATCTTTGCCAGGCCGCGGCCGTCACGAAGGGCGCCTTCTTCCACCACTTCCCAAGCAAGGAGGCGCTTGGTGTCGCAGCGGCCAGGTACTGGACCGAGACCACGGGCGCCTTTTTCGCGGCCGCCCCCTACCACGAACCTTGCGATCCCCTCGATCGAATCCTGGCCTACGTGGCGTTTCGAAAAGCCATCATCACCGAGGAGCTCGCCGAGTTTACCTGTCTCGTTGGCACCATGGTGCAGGAGGTGTACGACGATTCACCCGCCATTCGCGAGGCCTGCGCCGAGAGCCTCTTCGGTCACGCGGCGACGCTCGAGGAGGACATCGCCGCGGCGATGTCAGCGCGCGGCATGTCGGGAGCTTTTACGGCACAAAGCTTGGCGCGCCACACCCAGGCCGTGCTCCAAGGCGCGTTCGTGCTCGCCAAGGCCGGCAACGATCCCGCGCTTGCGCGCGAGAGCCTCGATCACCTCGACCGCTACCTGCGCCTGCTGTTCACGTGCCCCAGCAAAGGAGAGCTTGATGTCTGACACCAAACAAAAAGAGAAAATCGAAATCGAAAACGTCGTCTCCCCGGGGCGCACCTATCGTGTCGATCGCGCGAAGTACCTGGCGATGCGGGACGCGCTGGTCGCTGTCTTGCCGGCGCAGCCTCCCGGCATGACCGTCGCGGATGCCCAAGCGGCGCTCCTCTCGCGGCTGCCGCAAGACCTGTTCCCCGGCGGCGCCAAGGCTGGGTGGTGGCTCAAAGCCGTTCAGCTCGACCTCGAAGCGAAAGGGGTCATCGGGCGCTCGAACAAGCCGGTGCGTTTGTTCAAGGCCCCGAGCGCCAGGAGCCGGGGTCGACGCTAGTTTGGGGTGCAATATTCTTGGTTAACTGAAACTAAGCCGCTGCCGGCCGGCGCGTCGGTGAGCCAGCGGATCCCGCAACGCCCGGAGTGTTGGCTGGATTCGCCGCTGGGATTGGCGCGGTCCGCGGGGAAGAAATAATTCTCCGGCGCGGGTGACGGATTTCGCCCGCCCGAAGGACTAACCCTCGATGGCCGCCCACACCTTCGAGAACCGCGCGTTCGCCGCGCCGGCGGAGCTCGGTCAGGGGCGGGCGCCATCCGACGTGCCCGGGATGGCCGAAGTTTACGCCACGCACTTCAAGTACGTGTGGCGGTGCCTGCGCGCGCTGGGGGTGCAGGGTGACCTGCTGGACGACGCGGTACAGGACGTGTTCGTGGTGGTGCAGCGCAAGCTGCCGGACTTCGAGGGTCAGGCGCAGCTCAGCACCTGGCTTTATGCGATCGCGTTGCGTGTGGCCCGCCGCTACCGGGTACGAATGGCCACTGACGCAAGAAAGCTCGTTCCGGCCGAACCGGGCTCGAGCAGCGAGGCGGGGCTCGCCGACGTGGAAGGGGCCAGCGCACCCGACGGCGGGCACGGCCAGCTCGATCTCGCGCGGCGGGCACTGTCGGCTCTGGACGACGACAAACGTGAGGTGTTCGTGCTGGCCTTCATCGAGCAGATGTCGGCGCCCGAGATCGCCCGCGCCACGGGCCTGCCCGTCAACACCGTCTACTCGCGCATGCGCGCCGCGCGGCTCGCGTTCGGCGCCGAGGTGGCGCGCCTGGAATCCTGCTCGCCGCGGAGGTCTCGATGACTTCACCCGATCACGACGTCGACCCCTTCATCCGAGCCCTGCAAGAGGACCTGCCGAGCGGCGCCGACGAGCGGCGGATCCGCGCGCGTTTGCTGGCAGCGGGGATCGGGGTCGGCACGGGGATCTGCGCCTCGGGCGCGGCGGCCGCGGGAGCGTCGGCCGTGGCGAA
The DNA here is from genome assembly GCA_023418705.1 of Pseudomonadota bacterium. Taxonomy (GTDB): domain Bacteria; phylum Myxococcota_A; class Polyangia; order Polyangiales; family Polyangiaceae; genus JAEZYZ01. The sequence continues at coordinate 7,229 of JAEZYZ010000515.1, forward strand.
GGTAGGGTTTTTGCCGAACCTCGCCGCGTTGTCGTGGGGGACGAAGCTCGGCGTGGCCGGCGTGGCGATCGCTGCCGCGACCGCGGTCCCGCTCGCCGTCGAGCTCACGAGCAACGAAACACCGGACGCGACGCGACCCGCTGCCCCGACCGCGAGCGACCCGCTCCCGCCCGCGCGCGCGCTGCCGGCGATCGCGCTGCCCGAGACGCCTGCGGCGAGCACCGACATCGATATCGACGAAGCCCGGGCGGCCGAGCCCGAACCTGTCGCGGCGCCGCCGCCCGAGCCTAGGTCGCTTGCGCCGCGGCGCTTGTCCAACCCCAGGTCCGCCCCCGTTCAATCCGGTCGCGAGCCGGCGCCCGCCGCGCCAACCTCCGAGAACACCGCAGCGGCGGCAGCGTTTCCGAACATCGAGGCGCCCTCCCCCGCGCCGCCGCCCGCCGATCAAGACCGTCCCCCTGCCGAGTCGGAACCGGTCGAGGTGGTCCCCCCCAGCACGCTCGGCGAGGAGACGGCGATCATGGATCGAGCGCTGTCGGCGCTCGGCGCCGGACAGCGCGATCGAGCGCTCCAGTGGCTCGGCGAGCACGCGCGCAGGTTTCCGAACGGCAAGCTCGCGCGCGAACGGGAGCGCGCGCTTCAGCACGCCCGCTCGCTGCCGGCCGCCAGCGGTTCCTCGGCCCACTGACTTAGCCCGACTTTTCGGGCTCTTCATCGACAGGAGAATCGAACATGACGAGCAGAAGATCGAATCGGAGCACGAATCAGCCTGCCGCCGCTCGATGGGGGCGCGGTCGCTTGCCGCAGCGGGTGTGGCTCGCTGCGGCGTTGATGCTGGCACCGCTCCAGCTCGCACCCACCTGCGACAGCGGGGTCGTGGGGCGTGACGGTGCGTGCGGCCCGAGCGGCGAGCGCTGCGCCGAGGACGAGTTCTGCGACAGCTCGACGTGCGGCGACGCCGCCACGGCCGCCTGCAAGCCCAGGCCGGAGGTGTGCACGGAAGACTACGACCCCGTGTGCGGCTGCGACGGCAAGACGTACTCGAACGACTGCAAGGCGAACGCCGCCGGGGTGTCGGTGCAGCACGCGGGGGCGTGCGACGAGGGCGTCGGGTGCACGGCGGAGGCGAAGATCTGTCCGGACGGCAGCGCCGTCGGTCGCGTCCCGCCAAGCTGCGAGTTCGCACCGTGTCCCGATGAGCCCACGGGGTGCACCTTGGACGCGAAGACTTGTCCCGACGGGAGCTCGGTGGGTCGTGTCCCGCCGAGCTGCGAGTTTGCGCCCTGTCCTGAGCCCAAGGAGTGCACGTTCGAGGCGAAGATCTGCCCGGACGGGAGCTCGGTGGGCCGGGTCCCACCGGATTGCGAGTTCGCGCCCTGCCCCGAAGAGCCGATCGCCTGCACCGAGGACGTGAAGACGTGTCCGGACGGGAGCTCGGTGGGTCGTGTCCCCCCGGATTGTGAGTTCGCGCCCTGCCCCGAAGAGCCGATCGCCTGCGCCAAAGACGCGCTGCTCTGTTCGGACGGGAGCTCGGTGAGCCGGGTCGCGCCGAGCTGCGAGTTTGCGTCCTGCCCCGGCGAGTTCTCCGGGTGCACGGCCGACGCCAAGGCCTGCTCGGACGGCAGCTACGTCTCGCGGGTGGCCCCGTGTTGCGCCTTCGCGCCGTGCCCTGACGAGGACCCCGTCGGCTGCCCCGCTGACGCGCACCAATGTCCGGACGGCAGCTACGTCAGCCGCGTCGGGCCTTGCTGCGCGTTCGCCCCTTGTCCCGAGGGTGGCTGACCTCGACGCTCGCCCTCGGAGCGGCGCCGGAGCAGCTCCACGAGCCGGCGCCGCCCTCGAGGGGCTTGCGTGCGTGACCGGGTTCGGCGACGTGTAGCGGGTGCTGCTCCGCGCCCCGATCTGTCCCGACCCGCGCCGCGGGAAGCTCGCCGTGGGCCAGCGACGCATGCTTTGGCGGCTGTGCAGCGCGCTCGCGCTGACGGCGTCGCTGGTCGCGGCCCGGCGCTCGAGCGCGCAGCAAGACGTTCAGGTCCCGGACGGCTGCGGCAGCCGCGCCGAGCTCTCGAGCGAGCTCGTGCGCCTGCTCGGCGCTCGCGCGGTCGAGGCAGAGCCCTTGTCGCTCCGCATCTCGGAGCGCGGCGCCGATCAGCACCACCACCTTCGCCTGGAGCTGCGCGGCGAGGTGCGCGAGCTCACCGATCCGGACTGCCGCGCGCTCTTCCGGAGCGCGATCGTGATCGCCGCGACCGCGGTGAACCCGCACCTGTACGATCCGCCACCGCGCGAGCCGCCCACCCCGAGCCAGGACGCGGAGCATGGCGTCGAGCTCGGCATTTTTGGCGGGGTCGGGGCGGCGGCGGGCGTGTTGCCGGGGGTTGCGGTGGTGTTCGAGCCGGGCGCTCGCGTCAGGCTTTGGGATTTCGGAGCGTACCTCGCCATCGCCTACCTGCCGAGCAAGCAGGCGACCGAAGCCGACCGCGGGGTCGATATCTGGGGCCTGGGGGGGCGTGCCGGGCTGTCGTTCCAGCCGATCGACGTCGCGCGTCTATCCGCCGGCGTTGCCGTCGACCGCCTCGAAGGCAGGGGCTTCGGGGTGGCCCAAAGCATGACGGACGCGGTGTGGTCCGTCGCGCCGACGCTCGAGGCGGGGTGGATCCCGCTCCGCACGGCGCGCGTCGAGCTCGAGCTGGCCGCGCGGGGTCACATCGCCGTGACGCGACCGCGCTTCGAGATCGAAGGCTTCGGCGAGATATACCGCACGCCGCGCTTCGGGGGCGCGCTGCTCGGCCGGGTCGCCTGGTTGCTCCGATAAGCGAGGGTCTGGTCGCCGAGCCACCGGCGCCGCGTCGCGTTCCACGCGCCGACCTGCGGTTTCCACGGCCGCTCCCACGCTGCCACCCACGCCAGCGTCTCATGGGTAGCGGTGGCCGACACCCTCGGTCGTGGAGGAGAACATGAACACGCATTCACTGAAGCTCGCGGCGATCGCCCTGGCAGCGTTTCTGGCCGGCGCGGGCCTGCACCTGGCGTTGACCGGCATCGCGCCCTCGAAGGACGCCGCGACCGAGATCATCCCGAAGGCCGATCCGACGCGGGGAGACCCGACGCCGAGGGCCGCGGCCAGCGCACCCACGCAGGACTGCGCTCCCGAGCCGGTGGAGATGGCCTGCCGGTGAGCGCGCCGGGTCTCACCGCAGCCGGAGCCGCTCCAGACCGACGACTTCGTCCCAGGTCGAGCTGTAGCCGTCGTAGCGGATGAGGTAACGATCGCCGGCTTTGACCGCGAGGATGCTCCCCTTCCACCAGCTGCCGTGCCACTCGATCTCGACGAGCTGCCCGACCTGGTAGGCGCCGGCCGCCGCTGGCGCGGCAGGATCATCGGCGGGGGGCGTCGCGGGCGGGGCTGCCTCGGGCGCCGCGACGGGCGCTGCTCGCTTCTTCAGTCGGCGCAGATCCACGAGCTCGTCGCTGCCCGAGCCATAGCCGTCGTAGCTGATCAAATACCGATCCCCCCGGACCTGCTTGATGCGACCGTCCCACCAGGTGGAGCCCCACCACACCTGAACCTGCTCGCCGGCTGCGTAGGTCGCGCCCGGGGTGAAGTCCGGGGCACCCGCAGGGCGGCTCGCGGTCACCGCCGCGGGTCGGTTCGCCGTCGGAGCCGCGGGTCGGTTCGCCGCGAGCAGCGCCACGAAGATGACGCCGGAGATCACCAGCGCGCCAGCGGTGACCGCCAGGAAGATGCCGCGCGGATGCAGCAGCGGGAAGAACCTGGCGCTCGAAGGATGGCGCAGGCGTGAGCGGTCCACCTCCTCGTCCCAGCGACCGTCCCAACCATCGTAGTGCACGAGCCACACATCGGGCCGCACCTGACGCACGACACGCCCCGGCCACCAGCACCCACCCCACTCGATGGCCACCCGCTCCCCCGGGGCAAAGGTCCTGCCCGGCGGCTCTGGCGGCGGCGGGGGCAGGAAGGCGTGCGCCGTGCTGCAGTAGCGGCAAGTGAGGATCGACTGGCCTTCTCGGGCCTCCAGCGGAGCGCCACACCTGGAGCAGGAGAGGGCGTGCAGGTAGCGGCTCGCCACGAGCCGAGCATCCTACCAGAACCTCTTCGTTTCCGTTAGAACGCAAACGTCTACGGACACTGCTTTCCGGCGGGGACCACCCCACTACATGCTACCATGGCGCTGTTTTGAACCCTCTACGAATCCTTGCCCCGTCGGTCGCGATGGCTTTCATCCTTGCCGCCGCTTGTTCGGACGCTGGCGGCGGTGGTGGTGGTCCCGCCGATCCGGGGGGCAACGGCGCGACCGGCGGCGCTGGCAACACAGGGGGCGACGCCGGGGGCGGCCTCGGTGGCAGCAGCTTCGGGGGCTCGATTTCCACGGGCGACGCCGCTGGCCCCGCGAAGTGCGGCGATGGAATGCTGGCCGCGAGCGAAGCGTGCGATGACGGGAACGAGCAAGACGGCGACGGCTGCGCCGCGAGCTGCCTGCTCGTCGAGCCCGGCTTCATCTGTCGTGAAGCGGGGATGCCGTGTGAGCCCTTCGCCAAGTGCGGCGACGGGATCCTCTCGTTCCCCGAGCAGTGCGACGACGCCGGGGTCGAGGCGGGCGACGGCTGCTCCCCCACTTGCCGGGTGGAAATCGGGTTCAAATGCGACGGCGTGCCGAGCACGTGCACCCCGACGGTCTGCGGGGACGGCGTCGTCGAAGGCGCCGAGCTGTGCGACGACGGCAACGCCGTGCCCTTCGACGGCTGCAACATCGAGTGTCAGATCGAGCCGGCCTGCACGGTGGGCGGGGGCTGCACGTCGGCCTGCGGGGATGGCATCGTGCTCGGGGAAGAGACGTGCGACGACGGCAACTCGATCGACGGGGACGGCTGCTCGAGCACCTGCGAGAAGGAGCCGGGCTACATGTGCGAGGGGGCTCCTTGCGAGACCATCAACGACGAATGCGTGCTGCGGGTCCCCGCGCTGTTCCGTGATTTCCCCGACAGCCACCCGGACATGCAAGAAAACAAGCATGGCAACCCCACCGGCATGGTCGGCCCCACCCTGGACGACGACGGCAAGCCGGTGCCCGCGACGACCGGCACCGTCTCCGGGCTCGCCGACTGGTTCCGCGACGGCGCAGGCGGGAGCACGGGGCCGTTCGTCGGCGAAATCGTGCTCTTCAACGATGGCAGCGGCAACTTCGTCAACCGCTACCTCAACGACGGTACGCGCTGGGAGGCGCTGCTCGGCACGCCGGTCTGTCAACCCAATGACAACGACGGCATGCCCTGCCCGGTCGACGGCAACCCCGCCTTCTTTCCGCTCGACGACGTTGACGACCCCGCCGATACGCTCCGTCACGTCGCGGAAGCGCCGCAGCCGGTCTATGGCGGGAACTTTCAGGAGCTCCCTGGAGAGCACAATTTCTCCTTCACCAGCGAGGTCACCCACTGGTTCATTTACGATCCGGCCGCCAACGCCCGCCTCACCTTCGTGGGTGACGACGATGTCTGGGTGTTCCTGAACGGGCACCTGGCCGTCGACATCGGTGGCCTGCACGAGCCGAAGGGCGGCCGCATCCAGCTCGGCGAGACGACGGCCACCATCGGCTACAGCACGGATCAGGCCGCCGCCATGTGGGATGAGACCACGCGTCCCATCAGCGACTTCGGCCTGACGCCGGGCGGGGCGTACGAGATCAAGGTCTTCCACGCCGAGCGCCAGGTGAAGTCGTCCTCCTTCCAGCTCACCCTCACCGGCTTCGATACGTCACGCAGCGACTGCACGCCCGTCTGCGGCGACGGCATCATCGGCTTCGGGGAAGAGTGCGACGACGGTGAGAACGTCGGTGGGTACAACCACTGTCAGCCCGACTGCACGCTCGGCGGCTACTGCGGCGATGGCATCGTGCAGGAGATGGAAGTCTGCGACGACCGGGATCCCGCGGCGCCCGCCGGGTGCAGCGGCTGCCGCATCCTCGTCGTCGAGTGACCCGGGGCTTGCTCGCGCTTAGCTTGGCCGGGCGCGCGCGCCCGCCTGGGAAACCAGCGCCGCGGGCAAGCGCACCCTGAAGCAGGCGCCGCCGCCGTCGCGCGGCGCGTACGCGACCGAGCCCCCGTGGGCTTCGGCCACCTGTTTGACCAGGGAGAGCCCCAGGCCGACGCCGCCGTGCTCGCCCTCGTTGTGTCCCGCCGCGCGATAGAACGGCAAAAAGATGCGCTCGCGATCCGCCTCCGGGACGCCCGGTCCGCGGTCGCGGACGACCAGCTCGATGCCCTCGTCGTGGGACGAGAGCTCGACCTCGACCGGAGCCATCGGAGCGTGCCGCGCGGCGTTCTGCAGCAGGTTGCGTAGCAGGCGTTCGATGAGCCGCCGATCGCCCGAGACGTGCAGGCGCTCCGGCGCCGAGACCTCCGCGGCGTGTGCGGCCGCCTCGGCGCGCACCAGCTCGGCCAGGTCGAGCTCCGACCGCCGCAAGCCGTGTTCGACCCGCGCTTCGCTCCTGGCGGCGTCCAGCACTTCGTCCACCAGGGCGTCGAGCTCCTCGATGTTTTGGCTGGCCTCGCTGGCGAGCCGCCGGCGCGCTTCGGGCGTCGGCGCTTCCATCATCAGCTCGAGCGCGACCCGCAGGCGGGCGAGGGGGGATCGGAGCTCGTGCGAGGCGTTGGCGAGCACGCTGCGCTGAGCGGTCACCAGCGCTTCGATCCGCTCCGCCGCCTGATTGAAGCTCGCCGCCAACGCGGAGATCTCGTCCCGGCCCGTCACCGGCACCCGGCGGTCCAGGGCGCCGGTCCCCCAGGCTTCGACGCCCTTCTCGAGCGCCTCGAGCCGCCGCGTCATCGCCCGCGCGACGGGGTAACAAGCGAGCGCCAACAGGCTCGCGAAACCCAGCATCGCCGCGAGCCCCTTGGCGACCTTCGGCGCGTGGTGGGTTCGGTCGCGCGCCGCCAGCCAGTACGGTCCTTCGATCGGCACGACGTACAGTGGGCCGCCCCGCGTCGGCAGCCAGCCTTCACGCAGCGTCTCCACCGCGGGCAGCTCCGATGCGCTGCCTGCCGCCAGCCGCCCGCGCGTCTGGTGGTAGATCGCCAGATCGAGATCGAGCTCGCGCGCGCGGTCGGCGACGGCGCGCTGAAACGAGGGATCCTCGGGTGGCGGCAAGGAGCGCCAGACGGCGACCGCCGCGATGTTTGGCAGGCGACCCGCGCCGTGGTGGCCAGCGGGAACGAGGTGGGCGATCAGGCCGAAGGCCACGCCGGTCATGGCGAGCACACCGATCAGCGCCAGGTACAGCTTGAGGTACAGGTGCTTCACCGCGGCGGGCGCTCCGGGTCGGGTGGCGTGAACACGTAGCCGACGCCGCGCACGGTCTGGATCCAGCGCGGTGATTTCGAATCGACCTCGATCGCGGCGCGGATGCGGGAGACGTGGACGTCGATGCTGCGGTCGAAGGCTTCCAGCTCATCGCCGCGCACGATCTGAAACAGCTGCTCGCGCGAGAGGACCCGGCCGGGACGTTCGGCGAGCGCCAAGAGCAAGGCGAACTGGTGGCTCGTGAGCTCGCAGCGGTTGCCGTCGACGCGCACCTCGCGCGCCGCGCGGTCGACCGTGAGCGGGCCGAACTCGAGGCGATCAGGACCGTGGGCGCGGCGCGTTCGGCGCAGCAGCGCCCGCAGCCGCGCCAAGAGCTCACGCGGGTCGAACGGCTTGGGCAGGTAGTCGTCGGCGCCCAGCTCGAGCCCGACGATGCGATCGCTCGGGTCCCCGCGCGCCGTCAGCATCAAGACCGGCACGTCGTAGCGCGCGCGCAGGGCACGGAGCACGTCGAAGCCGTCCTGGTCCGGCAGCATCACGTCGAGCACCACGGCATCGAACGCGGCCTGCTCCAGCGCGCGCAGCCCGGACGCCGCGTCCGCTCGAGTGCTGACCGACAGCCCTCGAGCGGACAGGTAGCTTGCCACCATCTCCGACAGACGAGCGTCGTCGTCGATGATCAGCACCGTGGCCATGGCGTCACGCTATCACCGACCCCCGTGCAGGTGCTCCAAGATCTTCTGGCGCTGCTCGAGCGTCAGCACGTCGCTGACGTCGACCACCGCGTCGGTGATGGCCTTGGAGACGCGGTCCCCCGCCGTCACCAGGCGGGCCCTGAGCTGCTCGATCCGTGCTGGGTCGACGCGGTCCTTGGCGAGCTCCCGATGAAACTCGTCTTTCAAAGCACGGTGCTCTTTGCGAGCCGCGAGAAGCTCGGGCTCGAGCAGGCGCAGCCGTGTCCGGATGGCCGCCTTTTGTTCTTCGTTCGCGTCGAGCCGATCGAGCACGAAGTCGAGCCGTGCGTTCACGTGCTCGACGAGCTGCTCATCGCTCATCGCGTGGTGGCGGCAGCCGTGGCCGAACGCAAACCCTCGACCGGCGAGCGCTTGCCCCGCGAGAAGACCGCCGCCGACCAGGACGGGCAGGCCGATCAGCGCAGCGCGCCTGCCGAACAAGCGGCGAAGCCAGCGTCGGCGGGACGCCGGCGGGTTCTGCTCGGCGGGTTCGCCGGGCTCCGAGTGGCGTGCTGCGTTCTTTGCGTCGTGATCGTGCATGTTGTCTCCTTCTGCTTCGGGTCTCCGATGACCCGGAGAGGAAGGTCGCACCTCGGTTTTGCTGGGGGTTTGCCGCTCCGTAAAGTTTCGTAAAGTCCCTTCTTCGAAGGCGATGGCCCGCGTTGCGGCCTCCGGTTCGCCCTCGAACCCTCGCCGCGTGCGCTGGTTTTGAAGTATCGTCGAGCGTATGCGGATGCAGTACGTCTCGAGCCTGGTTGCGCTAGCCGGACTGGTGGTGGCGTGTGGGTCGGATGGCGATGGGGGGGGCGCTGGCGG
>JAEZYZ010000120.1 GCA_023418705.1 Pseudomonadota bacterium
TGGGGGCGTTGGGGCCGGGGGGCCGCCGCCCGCGGGGGGGCCGCCGCTCCCCCTGGGCTTTGCGCGCACTTTTGAGGCCTTTTTTGCCATGGATCGTAGTCTGCCCCCGAGCTCGCAGGCACGCGGGCCAGCTCCCCTGGGCTCTTAGCATAGGTTATCAGAACGGATCGGGCCGCCGAAACAATTTGCATGACGCAGGGCGCCGGATGACGCTTGTCCCCGAACGACCGATGAGTGAGCGCCCCCTTTCCGAGCACGGCAGCGCAGCGCCGGGCGACCAGCGCGTGGCGGTGGTCGTCAACGGCAACGCCAAGAGCGTCACCCAAGAGGTGATCTCGACGCTCGATCAGATCCTACGTGGCGGTGATCTTTTCGTCTCACGCCGGCTCCAAGACGCGCGCGACATCGCAAAAACCCTGGTGGCGCGCGGATACGGCACCGTCCTGACCGGCGGCGGCGACGGCACGTTCACGGTGATGGTGACCGAAGTGGTGCGGGAAGCGCGGCGCCGGCGCCGGCCCCTGCCGCGCTTCGGACTGCTCCGGCTCGGCACCGGCAACGCCATCGCCTGGGTGGTCGGCGCCAGCGCGGCCAAAGAGGGGCTGGCGGCGGACATCGAACGCCTGCTCGAGGACGCCGGCAGCCGGGCCGTCCGCCTCATCGAGGTGGAGGACTACATCGCGCCGTTCTGCGGCGTGGGCGTGGATGCGGTCGTCCTGAGTGACTACACCGCGGTCAAGAAGCTGCTGAGCCGCACCCCGATCCGTCGCATCGCGGCGGGGCCGGTCTCGTACGCCGTCGCCTCGGTGACGCGATCCATCCCAAGCTACCTCTTCCGCAAGATGCCGCATTGCCGCGTCGTCAACGAGGGCGCCGACGCCTACCGGGTGGGCGCGAAGGGGAGCCTTACCGGCGCCCCCATCCCCAAAGGTGAAGTGATTTATGAGGGCCCGGCCCGCATCGCCGCGCTCTCCACGATCCCGTACTACGGGTTCGGCTTTCGGATGTTCCCGTTCGCCGAGGAGCGGCCCGACCGCATGCACCTCCGGATTTCGACGATTGGACCGATCCAGTTCGTGCGAAACTTCAAGGGCATCTGGCGCGGTGACTACGAGGAGCCCTCGGTGCTGTTCGACTACCTCGTGGAAGCCGTTCGACTCGAGCTCGATCCGCCCGGACCCTTTCAAATTGGCGGTGATCCGCAGGGTGAGCGCTCGTGCATCCACGCCGCGCTGTCGCCGGAGCTGATCCGGCTGGTCGACTTTTACGCGCCGCCGAGCGGACCGCCCACCGAGGTGGACGTCGCGTGAGGCGGGTTCGAGGGCTCGAGGTGGCCATGGCGCTCGGCGCTGCGGGCCTTCCGGCGAGCGCCGCCGGTGAGCCCGCGGAGAAGCCGCCGATCGAGGCCAGCTTCGGGTGCCAGCGGCAGGCGGGGCCGGGGCGCCTTGTCTGTGAGGTGGGGTTGTCGAGCCGCCAGGCCACCCGCCGGTTCGCCTGGGCCGACGTCCTGGTCGTCGTCGCGCCGGAGTTCGTTCGGCCGTTGCGCTCGCGGGTCGCGGCCCCGGCGGTCAGCTCGGACGCCGATCACTTGCGGCTGCCGCTCGGCTTCGTGGCGCTGCGCGAGGGCACGGGTGAGATCGAGGTGGTGGCGCGGGCGGTGGTCTGCGACGCCGGCACGGACCGCGGCTGCCGGACCTTCTCGCGGCGCCTGCGCGCCGAGGTTCGCGTGCACGCCGCCTCGCCCGAGCCGCCACCCGCTCCGCCCCCGTCGAGCGGATCGCCCGCGCCCGAAGTTTGGCCCGCGCGCCTTGGGCCTGGTAAGCCGCCGACATGAGGTTGCCGGGGCGGCTTTCGACGACGACGCTCGGTGACGTGCTCGGAAGTCTGCACCGAGCGGGGATGACGGGGACGCTCGAGCTCTTGCAGAGCTCGGCCGCGGGCGCCCGCACGCACCGCTTGCACCTCGTGCAGGGCCTGCTCGCCGACATCGAGGCCGGCTCGCTGCCGGTGCCGCGCCTGGGAGAGCTGCTGGTCGCGCGCGGCCTCTTGAACGCCGCCGCGGCGCGTGAGCTCGCGCTGCGAGAGCCGCCGGAGCCAGTGGCCGAGTGGCTGAGCCGCCGCCATTGCGTCGCCGTCGCCGCCCTCCAAGCCGCGCTGCGCGAACAACGCGCCCTGCGCCTCGAGGCGCTCTACGCCGTCGACGAGGCCGCCTTGCGTTTTCGCCCCCCGCGACCGGAGCGCCGGCGGCTGCGCGTGCCGCCGCTGACGCCGCGCGAGTTTTTGCACGGTCGCCCGAGAAAGCGTGCGGGCGGGTCCCGAGGACTCGAGTCGGCGCGGCCCATCGCCGCCCAGCGCGCCTACGACCTGCTGGGCCTCACGCCGCCGGCCGACCCCGAGCAGGTGCGGCAAGCCTTCCGGCGGCTCGCGCTCGGCTGTCACCCCGATCGCTTCGGATCCGCGTCGCCGAGCGAGCAGGCCCGGATGCGCGAGCGGTTCGCGCGTCTGAGCGCCGCGTACCATCTGCTGATGGGATGAGCGCGCGTCAGCGACTGGCAGCCTGCCAGCGCTCGATCCAGTCCGGCAGCTCGGCGAGCGAGTCGAGCAGCACGTCGGGCTCGGCAGCGACCAGCCGCTCAAGCGGCACGATGCCGCCCTTCACGCCCACCGTGCGGGCGGCCACCGCCCGGCCGCACTCGACGTCCTGAGGCCCGTCGCCCACCATCACGAGCTCGGCCGGCTCGACGCCGAGCAGCGCCGCCGTGTGCCGCAGCACCGCCGGATCGGGCTTGTGCACCGGCAGATCGCCGCCCGCGACGACGGCCCGGAAGTGGGGGCCGAGGCCCAGCTCGCCGAGCACGATGTCCGTCGTGCGCCGCGGCTTGTTGGTGCAGACGGCGAGCGGCAGGTGGGCGAGCGCCGTCAAGGCGCGCTCGGCGCCCGGCATCCGGTGCGTGTGAGGGGTGGCGGCGGCTTCGTAGGCCCGCAGGAAATCTTCCAGGAGCCGGTCGAGCTCCGGGTCGTCGGCGGCGACCCGCGCCGCCCGCTGCATCAGCCGGCGCGCGCCGTCCCCGACGTAGGTGGCGATTTCGGCGGGATCCAGCGCGGTCCGGCCCGCGCGCACGAGGGCCGCGTTGGCCGCGTGGGCGATGTCCAGCCGTGAGTCGATGAGCGTGCCGTCGAGATCGAAGACGACGGCGCGGACGGCCGCCATCAGCGGATCGTGCCGGCGTGTTGGAACACGGCGCGGCCAACGAAGAACGGACCCATCTGCGCGATGAACTCCGAGGTCTGGCGCGTGCGGCGCATCGCCTGCACGACGTGCGACAAGGGGTGCAGGTCCTTGCCGACCAAGCCAATCACGAACTCGTTGTCGTTGGCGTCCAGACCGTGGCAGACCAGGCGCACGTCGTGGGCCAGATCGGCCGCCCCGTAGGCCTTGCCGATGGTGGCGTGCTCGCGCATGACCTGGCCCTTCTCGCGCGGCTCGAGCTGCTCGAAGGTGCCGCTGCGGCGCAGCGGGTACCAGACCGCCCACGGCCATTTCGGGTTCAGCACGGTCTGCCGAGGTCTTTCGAGCAGCCAGTATTCGAGGTTGTCCTCGAAGCCGCTCGAATAGGTGCGGCCGAGCATGGTCTGGTCGTGGCGTAGGGAGAGCCCGTCGAGCCGCTCGTCGAGCAGCGCGGGGCGCAGGCGATCGACGAACGAGGCGGGCGCTTCGCTGAGGCTCAGCACGCCCAGGCTGCGCGGGTCGTTCACGTCTTCGTAGACGACCGAGGCGAGCTCGCTCTTGCGCAGCGCGTCCTCCAGCGCGTTCCTCGCCGCCACCGGCCGCACGCTCGCCGGGCACTGGTAGACCAAGAGCTGCATGAACAGCCGCCGGTCGAGGACCTGAGGTTTTCCGTCCCGCGGTGCCCCGTGTTCCTGGACATCGACGGCGGGCGTTTCGCTGTGGCTCGCGCTCATGGGCGGGAGTCTACAACTTCGCGTCCCATGAAAAAGGGGCTCGTGCGGGGCAGGGCGGCGCGGCGCCCATTCTTGGCCGCAGGGGCGGGTCTGGGGTGCTAAGCTCCGCCGGCTTTGAGCTCGCTGTCGCGTATTTCTAGACCTCCGCCCGCCGCGCGCGCGGAGGAGAGCAAAATCGGTAGGGTCACCGGCCTCTCCGCGCTGGAGCACCCGCTGCCGGCGGGAATGCGCGATCTTTTGCCACGCGAAGCCGAGCGACAAGCGCTGCTGTCCGGGCGCGTGATGGCCGCCTTCGACCTGCACGGGTATCAGGTGGTGTCCGTCCCTGCCTTCGAATACGCCGACGTGCTGGAGCGCGGGCTCGGCTCCCTCGATCCGAACGAGGTGCTGCGCTTCGTCGAACCCGAAACGGGCGAGGTCGTCGCGCTGCGGCCGGACATGACGCCGCAGGTGGCGCGGCTGCTCGCCACCCGGTTGCTCGACGTTCCGAGCCCGGCGCGCCTTTGCTACCGCGGTTCGGTGCTCCGCCGCCGCCGCGAGCGGGCACGCCGGCACCGCCAGATCCCGCAAGCGGGGATCGAGCTGGTCGGCTCGGCCGAGCCCGAGGGAGATCTCGAGGTGCTCAGCGTCGCGGCCGCCTCGGTGCGCGCCGCTGGTCTGAGCGAGTTCGTGATCGATCTCGGCCACGCCCAGGTCGCCGCGTCGTTGTTGACGTCGGTCGATCGCGCCCACTGGCCTGGCCTGGTCGAGGCGCTGAGCTTGAAGGACACGGGGGAGCTCGTTCGCCGCGCAGAGCGCTGCGGCATGCCGCGCCCGGCGCTCGCCGCGATCGCCGAGCTGCCCGGTCTGCACGGCGGCGAGGAGGTGTGGCCGCGCGCCGAGCGGGTGCTCGCGGGCACCCCCGCCGAACCGGCCATGCTGGCCCTCCGCCGCATCTGGCGTGAGGTCGCCGCGCGCGCGATCGCCCCGAAGATCGTGGTCGATCTGGGAGAAACCTGGAACTTCGCCTATTACACCGGCGTGATGTTTCAGCTGCTCGCGGAAGGCCCCGGGGAGCCCGTCGGCTCGGGAGGCCGCTACGACGGGTTGCTGGAACGTTTCGGGCAGCCCCGTCCGGCGGCGGGGTTCGCCGTCGATCTGGCAAACCTGGACTGGGCCGTCCGGCGCGCCGGGGCCTCGCGCCCGGCCGCCCCGCGGGTGCTGGTCGCCGGGGACGTCGCGGGGGATCTGCCCGAGCGGGTGCTGGGTGCCCTGCGCGCCCGGCGGGTGCGTTGCGCGCCCGCTCCGAAGCCGGGCGCCGAGGAGTACGCCTCGGCTTGGGGCTACTCGCACGTGCTGTGGCTCGGGACCGCCGGACACCGGCTCGGGTCGGTAGAGCGCGGCGTGAGCGAGCCTGTGGGCGCCGGGGCGCCGGACGAGGTCGCTGCCCGCGTCGCCGCCCGCGTCGAGGTGGTTTGAAAAGATACGGAAAGCACGGGCTTTCGGGAACTCGAGACCAGAAAAGGACCAGATGTCTGCCGTCGTGATTGTGGGCGCCCAGTGGGGCGATGAAGGAAAAGGCAAAATCGTCGACATTTACACCGAGTTTGCCGACATGGTGGTGCGCTACGCGGGGGGGCCCAACGCCGGTCACACCCTGGTCGTGGGCGACGAGAAGCTGGTCGTGCGCCTCTTGCCCAGCGGGATCTTGCGGGAAAACACGCGCTGCGTGTTGGGGCAGGGGATGGTCATCGATCCGGCCGTGCTGCTCGGCGAGATGGACGAGCTCGAGCGCCGCGGCAAGGCGGGCCTCGCAGCGCGGCTGACCGTCAGCGATCGAGCCCACCTGATCTTGCCCTACCACGTGTTGGTCGACGGCCTGCGCGAGGCGGCGGCTCGGAGCGGCAAGGCCATCGGCACGACCAAGAAGGGCATCGGCCCCGCCTACGAGGACAAGGCGCGCCGCACCGGGATTCGGGCGGGGGATCTGCGGGACCTGGCGCGCCTGCGCGACCGAGTCGGGACGGCGCTCGAGGCCTGGGCCCCGGTGATCCGCGCCCTGGGCGGTGAGGTGCCGAGCCTCGCGGCGACGCTCGACCCGCTCGAGCGATCTGCCGAGCGGATCGTCCCGCTCTTGGCGGAGACCTCGGCCATCGTCGATCGCGCCATCCGCCAGGGAGCGCGCATCCTCTTCGAAGGCGCTCAGGGCACCTTGCTCGACGTCGATCACGGGACGTATCCGTTCGTCACTTCGAGCTCGGCGGTCGCAGGCGGTGCCGCCACCGGGGCCGGCATCGGCCCCAATCGGCTCGACACCGTCATCGGCATCACCAAAGCCTACGCAACCCGGGTTGGCTCCGGACCGTTCCCCACCGAGCTCGACGACACCGACGGGCTGCACTTGCGCACCGCCGGCGCCGAGTTCGGATCGGTGACGGGCAGGCCACGGCGCACCGGTTGGCTCGATCTGCCGGCCTTGCGCTATGCGGCGCGCGTCAACGGCATCGACGGGCTCGCGCTGACCAAGCTGGATGTGCTCACCGGGCTGCCGCGCATCCGGGTCTGCACGGCCTACGACACCCCCGCGGGGCGCGTCGAGGATCTGCCCATCGACCTCTTGGAGGAGCCCGCGGCCGCGCGCCCGGTGTACGAAGAGCTGCCCGGCTGGAGCGAGCGGCTCGAACAGGCGCGCGTCCTCGACGATCTCCCGCGGGCGGTGCGGGACTACGTGCGCTTCTTGGAAGAGGGCGCCAAGGTGCCGCTCTACCTCTTGAGCGTCGGACCGCGCCGCAACGAGACCATCGTCCTGCACAATCCCTTCATGGGGCGGGCGGCGGCGCCCTGAGCCTGCGCGGCGCGCCGTTCTCCGAGCCATGAGCCAGAAGCGCCGCGGACCCCAGGCCCCGGCCCCGCGGGGCGCTCCGAGCCGCCTCGGGAGCTTGCTCGAGTCGGCACGAGCGTCGACGCTGAGGTCGGGGCGTGGGCACGGCATCGATCGCGGCGTGTGGGAGCGCACCGTGGGCAGCCGCGTGGCCGAGCGGACGGACGTGGGAGCGCTGCGCGACGGGACCTTGACCGTCTACGCGGCCTCGGCCGCTTGGGCTCAGGAGCTCAGCTACCTGCGGGAGGACATCGTGGCGCGGCTGTCGGCGCAGGGGCACCCGGTCCGCGCCATCCGCTTCACGGTGCGCCAGGTGCGCTCGGAGCTGCCGCCGCTGGTGCGGCGCGTGGCAGCGGTGCGCGGCGATCCCGCCGCGCTGCCGGTCGACCTTCAACGACGCCTCGCCGGCATCGAAGATCCGGAGCTGCGGGCCGCCGTCGCCGAAGCCGCGGCGAGCTCACTCGAGCTCTCGGCGCAGCGCTCGCGCTCACGGCGATCGAAGAAGCCCTGAGACCACGGCGGAGGTCTCAGCGGAGGATGCGCTCGAGCCCCTCGATCCGCAGGACCAAGAAGCGCTCGGTCGGGCCGAAGCGGCCGTGAGCGCTCTTCAGCGCCGCGGTGTACTCCCGCAGCCCGGCGAGGTTCACGCCGGAGACGTTCCGCAGGATCCGGTACAGGTCGTCGACCAAGTTGGCGGGTAGGGGACGTTTGAGCTTCCGAAAAAGATCGAAGGCGTAGTCGATCCAGCGCGGCTTGCCGGTCGCCTGAGCGAGCTTCAGCGCATACGCCGCGGCCAGGTCGGCCAGGTCATCGTCCAGCGAGCCGTGGGTCTGAGACTGCGTCTGCACGGCCTGCAGGCTATTGGCGAGGATCTTCTCGGCCTCGTCGCCGCGTCCGAGCGCGAGCACCTTGTCGGCCACCGTGGCCAAGAGCTCGAGCGCGTGCCCCTGATTGGTGGGCTCCGAGTCGTCGACGGTCTTCAAGGCGGCCTCGAGGCTCGGCACCGGGGCCCCATGCAAGGTCTCGGCATTGTAGCGCCTGCCGCTGTCGGCGGTCTGCTGATCGAGCTCGCGCTCGAGCAAGCTGGAGCGCAACGTCATCTCCTGCTGCCCGATCAGCAATCGGTCACCCACCTGGAGCTTGGCGGTGCCCTGGAGCCGTTTGCCGTTGACGAACACGCCGTTGGCGCTGTCGAGGTCCTGAATCTTGACCGCCGCTCTGCCGATGATGAGCTGCGCATGACGGCGCGACACCAGGCTGTCATCGAGGACCATCTGGCAACCACTGCTGCGCCCAATCAGCATCGTGCCGGCGCGCAGCTCGAACTGGCTACCCCGATGCTCCAGCCAGAACCGCCGCGACGTCGTGGTCGTGTCCGGTACGACGGTGTCGGAGCCGTCGAGGACGTCGTCCGCGGCATCGAGGAGATCCGGAGCCGATGGGTGCGTCTTTTGGATGCTCACGGTCGCAAGCTTCAAGAATAGCCCGCCCGACCTCGGGTCGTCGAGGGGACACGTAACCGTAAAAATTCACTTCGACGCGGCCAGGCGCTCGAGGCCCTCGAGCCTTCCCAGCAGGAAGCGTTCTGCAGGACCGAGCTTGCCCATCCGTCCGCGCAGCATCGCGATGTAGCCGCGTAGTGCCACCAAATCCACCTGTCCCACTTTGCGCAGAACGACATACAAGCGGTCCACGACGCTGGCGGGGAGCAGATCGCCCGTGGTCGCATAGAGCTCGATGCAGAAATTCACCCATGCGGCGCGGCCGGTCAGTTCGGCCAGACGCGCGGCGCAGGTCGCGGCCTGTGCGAGCTGGTCGGCGGGCAATACCCGATGTCGTCGAGCTTCCTCGAGCAGGCGGTGGAGCTGCGGCTCGATCAGCCGTTCGGCCTCGTCACCATGGCCGAGCGCGAGGGCCTTGTCCGCGAGCAAGGCCATCACCGGATTGAAGCGCTGGGTCGGCATTTGGCCCCTGGCGTCGCTCGGGGGGGCCGTGGGATTTCGCAACAGGCTGAGCTCCTGGCTGCCGATGCCGATGACGTCGCCCGGCCGAAGCACGCGGCGGCCGGCGATCGGCTCCCCGTTGACTCGGACGCCGTTGCGGCTGCCCAAATCCTCGAGCGCCACCTGCTCGGCCGTGACGGTGAGCGCGGCGTGCCGGCGCGACACGAGCGGATCGTCGAGCGACAGCTGGCAGCTCGAGCTGCGACCGATGATGAACTGCCCGGGCGTGAGCTGTAGATCGTGCTGCTGATAGCGCAGCCGAAAGCTCATGCCGGGTGACCTGGCGCTGCCTTGGTCAGGGACTCCACGCGCGCGAAGCCGTCGCGCTCCTCCGGTGCAGGGCCGCCCGCGGCCCGCACGCGCTCGACCACACGCCGGGCCAGCGGCAAGAGCGCGCTCCGATCCACGGCCGGCAACGCTGTCAGCCAAGCGGTCAACGCATCGGGCGGCACGCGACCCAGCGCGGCGAACATGTTCAGCGCCCAGCCGCCCCACTCGGCGTCGCCGCGGACCACCGCCAGCTGAGTTGCCGCGCCGGCCAGGACCTCCAGGTGCTCTTGGTCGACGGGTTGCGCGGCGGCGGTGCGCTCGTCGACGTTGGCCTTGCCTCGGCGCATCATCCGCTCCAAATCGTCCCAGCGCTCGAGGCTCTGCGCCTTGCGAATGACGTCCACCAGAAGCTCGAGCGTCCAGTTGCGGCTCGCGTCCTCGCCGGAAAATCCGCTGATGGTCTCTTCGTCGCTGCGCTCGCGGCAGCCGCAGCTCGGGCACATGATGAGCTCGGTGGGATAGGGCAAGCCGCAGGCGGCGCAGTGGCACATGAAGCCGGTCGGCCGCGACCCAGAGCGCGAGCCGCTCGACGTCAGCGCGACCTTGCAGATGACCAGCTCCTGCGTGCCGATGCGGATGCGGTCATTGTCATCGAGCTCGACCGGCCCGCTGATGGGCCTCCCGTTGACGTGCAGTCCGTTGCGGGATCCGAGATCTTCAATCGTGGCGCGCTCACCGTCGACGCGCAGTCGCGCGTGCTGCCTGGAGACGAGCGGGTCCTCGATGGTCACGTGACAAACGGTGCTGCGCCCGAGGACGGTCTCACCCTGGGGTAGATCAATCTCCTGCAGTAAGAATCTCAGGCGGTAACGGATCACAGGTGCACCATGCGCGGGTCGACGCCCGGACTTTTCCGCACCCCTCAGGCTACAGGCGGGTGAGGCTCCGTTCAAACGGATATTTGTCGCTCGCAATGGCGCTTCGAACGCCGTTCGTCAGGGTAAGCGCGCTTGCGGCGCTCTCGGTGGAAACGAGGCTCGCCCCGGCGAACGATGCTTTCGACAGGGACGCCGCGAGCTTCGTCGGTCGCCAGCGCCGGGCGGCCTCGAAGTCCCGCGACGCGAACGGGCGTGAATGTCGGGAGCGCGGCCCCGGTGTGGGACCTCGCCGCAGAAGCGTCACTGCTGCTTGGCGAACTCGTCCATCAGCTCGGTCAGGGCGCGCACCCACTCGAGCTCCACCGCGTTGTAGAGCGACACGCGGATGCCGCCGACGGAGCGATGGCCTTTGATGCCGACCATCTGACGATCTTGAGCAGCTTTCAAGAAGCGGGCTTCCGCATCCGGGGAGGGGAGGGTGAACACCACGTTCATCACGGAGCGGCTCCGCGGCTCGACGGGGCAGCGGTACACCTCGGGATGAGCGTCGATCGCCTGGTACAGGAGCTCCGCCTTGGTTCGATTGTGGCGCTCCATGGCGCCGAGCCCGCCGAGCTCCTTCGTGACCGCGAGCACGTTGCGGTAGAGATACACGGCGAAGGTCGGGATGGTGTTGTAGAGCGATCGGGTCTCTGCGTGCGTGCGGTACTGAAAAATGACCGGGATGTCGCGACGCCCCGCCTCGATCAAATCCTTTCGAACGATCACCAGGGTGAGCCCGCTCGGCCCCAGGTTCTTCTGCGCACCGGCGTAGATCAGCCCGAACTTGGAGACGTCGATCGGCCGCCACATGAGATCGCTCGACATGTCGGCGACGAGCGGCACGCGGCCGGTGTCCGGGAAGTCGAAGAACTGGGTGCCGTAGATGGTGTTGTTGCTGGTGAGGTGCAGGTAGCTCGCCGCCGGGTCGATCTCGATTTCACTCGAGGTCGGCACGCGCGTGAACCGACCGTCCTGTTCGGTCGAGGCGGCGATCCTCGTCTTGCCGACCCGCCCGGCCTCTTTGATGGCTTTGAGCGACCAAACCCCCGTCAAGACGTAGTCGGCCGACCGATCCGGCGCGAGCAGGTTCAGCGGCACGACCGCGAATTGCTGGCTCGCACCTCCTTGCAGCAGCAAGACCTCGTAGTCGTCGGGGATGGAGAGCAGCTCACGCGTGAGCGTCAGCGCCTCCTCGTGCACCGCCGAGTAGGCTTTGCCGCGGTGGCTGTGCTCGAGGATGCTCATCCCGGTGCCCTCGAAGTCCAAGAGCTCGCGCTGGGCGCGTGCGAGCGCCGCGAGCGGCAGGGTCGCCGGACCGGGATTGAAATTTTTGGCTCTGGTCATGGCGGGCTACCTCGAGCGACGGTTCAGCCGACGTCGCGCGATGGATCTAGGGTGTGGAACATCAAGCCGGTAGGGACCTTCGGGTAGAAAAACGTCGATTTCTGAGGCATGACCTCGCCCGCCAGCGCAACCTCCCGGATCGTCTCGACCGGCGTCGGGTTCATCAGGAACAGGACCTGGCCGCGGCCGCCCTTCAGTGAGCTGATGGCCGCCCGCGCGTCTTGCGGGTAGGCGATGTTGGTCTTGGCCGCCTGGGCCTCGGGGGTGATGCCGAGCACGTGCTCCAAGAGCCCGTCGTGCAGGATGGCCACGGCGGTCTTTCGCACCGCCTCCGGGCGCTTGCCGAGCACCGGGTGCCGCCCGAGCTCGATGCCCTCGCGGAGCACGAGCATCGCGGCCCGGCCGTCGGCTGCGACGGCGCCGATCGCCGGCCGGGTCCGCCCCTCTTCGGCGAGCTTCGCGGTGAGCGCGTCCGCGTCCGCGCTGAGCGCACGCACGTCGAACAGCTCCTTGGCCTTGGCCAGCAGCTGATCGAAGTCGAAGCTCGGCAGCGAGTGCACCAGGCGGTGGGTCGGGAAGACCAGCAGGCTCGGGTCGTCGCCGTTGGCCAAGAACGCGAAGGTGTACAGGTGCTCGCCGCGAGCGCTTGGCGCGCGGCCTTCGGCGCGGGCCGTCTCGTCGAGCTCCCTGGCCAGCGCGACCGCGGTCTCGTAGCGGTGGTGGCCGTCGGCGATCAAGAGCGCGCTGCTCGACAGGGCGTTGGCGATGTTCACCACCGCGCGCGCGCCGGTGACGCGCCAGAGCTGGTGACGAATGCCGTCGTCGGTCGTGAAATCCGCGAACGGCTCGCCGGAGTCCAGGTCGCTCTCCAGCGCCCGCTGGGGATCGGAATAGAGCATGAACTGGGGCGAGAGCGTGGCGCGGGTGGCGCGCGACAGGTTCATGCGGTCGAGCTTCGGCCCCGACAACGTGCGCTCGTGCGGCAGGATGACCCGATCGGAGAACGGCACGGCCCGCACCAGCGCGAAGAAGCCCTTGCGGGTGACGCGTGCGCCGCCGCCCGGCGGCTCGAAGGTCTGGGCATAGCGCCAGAACGCCGGCGCGGGGTCGCGCCGCAGCACGCCCTGCTCCTGCCAGCGCTGGAACAGCGCGCGGGCGTTCTCGTAGCGCTGGTCCCCGTCGCCCTCCGGCAGGTCGATGTGCACGACGTTGTTCGGATGCCGGTCACCGAGCTGCTTGCGGAGCTCGGCGTCGATCACGTCGTAGGGCGGCGCGACGACGGAGGGGAGGAGGGCGGCGTCGTAGACGAGCGGCTGCATCGGTGCGATCTCGGCCATGCGCCGCTCGGTATCACAAACCGGCCCTGGGCGCTGAGGTTTCCGCGGGCTCGAACGCTTTGCCCGAGGTCTACGGGGCCGGACAATGAGATCGTCTAGATCTAGAGCACCGAGCCGTGAGCAGAAGTGAGGGTTTCCCGATGAATCGGGCCCTCGCCCAAGAGGGGGACCCGATTCGTCGGGACCTTCGGTCTGGCAAACGGATCGGTGCTCTAGCCGCCGGCGGCGCGCCCCGCCTCAGGTCAGCGCGCGGGCCGCGATGTCGCGCCGCATCTGCTTGCCGGAGAACGCGACGAGATCGGCCGCCTGGTAGGCGCGCGCGTGCGCCTGCGCCAGCGTCGCGCCGTAGCCCGTGATCCCGAGCACGCGGCCTCCGGCCGTGACCAGGCGGTCGCCGTCGAGGGCCGTTCCGGCGTGGTAGATTCGCGTCCCGTCGACGCGCCCGGCGCGGTCGAGGCCCGAGATGACGTCTCCCTTGCTCGGTGCGTCGGGATATCCCGCCGCCGCCAGCACCACGCAGACGGCGCTCTGGCCGTTCGGGCGGAGCGCCGCGTGTTCGAGCCGACCGTGAGCGGCGGCTTCGAGCACGGCCGCCAGGTCCCCGTCGATGGTGTTCATCAAGACCTGCGTCTCGGGGTCGCCGAAGCGCACGTTGAACTCGAGCACGTGGGGGCGCCCGGCGTCGTCGATCATCAGCCCGGCGAACAGCGTGCCGCGGAAGGGCACGCCCTCGGCGGCCATCCCGGCGAGCGTGCGCTCGACCACGTCGCGCTCGACGGTCCGCCACACCTCGGGCGTGACCAAGGGCGCCGGGCAATAGGTCCCCATCCCGCCGGTGTTCGGCCCGGTGTCGCCGTCGCCGATGCGTTTGTGATCTTGGGCCGCGGGCAAGAGCACGGCGCGCTCGCCGTCGCAGATCGCGTGGATGCTGGCCTCGCTGCCCGAGAGCCTGGCCTCGAGCACCACCGAACGCCCCGCGGCGCCGAAGCGCTGCCCGCTCAGCATCTCCCGACCCGCCGCGATGGCCTCGTCGTGGCTGCGCGCCACCACGACGCCCTTGCCCGCGCAGAGCCCATCGGCCTTGACCACCGGCGGCTCGGCGAAGCTCCGGACCGCCTGCTCGAGGTCGGCGGCGGCTTCGACCACGGCGTACGGCGCGGTGAGGATGCCGTGCCGCTCGGCGAAGCGCTTCATGTAGACCTTCGACCCCTCGAGGCGAGCGGCGGCGCGGCTCGGCCCATAGGCGAGGACGCCGGCTGCTGCGAGCGCATCGACCACCCCGTCGCACAGCGGCCCCTCGGGTCCGACCACCACCAGATCCACCGCCTCGCGCCGCGCGAGCTCCACCACGTCGCCGGATGCGCCGCGGAGGACTTTGCCGGGGACGGGCTGGGTGAAGGCCGTCCCGGCGTTGCCCGGCGCGACGATGACCTCCTGAACGGAGGGCGAGTCGAGGAGGCGGAGCGCGAGCGCGTGCTCCCGCCCGCCGCTGCCGACCACGAGCACCTTGCGTGTTGCCATGGCGGAGGCAGATGCCCGGCTTTTGCTCCCGCCGCAAGCGCCCCCCGCGCGCCCAATCAAAAACCGATAACGGCCTGGAAAGGCTGGTGAGGCGGCAAAATCTCCGGTATTCTGTGGCAGTCGTGGGCGGCCCTCTGCTGTTGCGTTTGATTCGGCCCTACGGCGACGAGAAATCCTTCGTCGCCGGGGAAGGCTGGACCCTCACGCGCACGACCATGGTGCTCGTCGATCAGGGGCCGATCGATGAAGGCACATTGGTGCGCTTCGACGTCGTGCTGCAAAACGGTCGGCGCCTGATCCGCGCCGAGGGAACGGTGATCGGGTTCGAGCCGGCCACGGGCGAGCGCCCGGGGGGCACGCGCGTGCGCTTTCGGCGCTTCGGCGCCTCGACGAAGGACTTCATCGACCGGGTGGTGGCGGCGCGGCGTCGCGGCGATGGATCTCAAGACGTCGACGAGGGGTCGTCGCCCGTCGCTGCCGATGCGCCGGAGCGCTCTTCGCCCCGCGCCAGCCTGCCCGGGACGCCGGCGTTGGGGAGCGCGGTGGACGACGCCGAGGGCGGCAGCGGTGTGCGCCGGAGCCTGCCGCGGGTGGTGGCCGCACCGCCGCACCGCGAAGATCTGCTGGCGCGGCTGCGCGAGCGGTTCGCGCGGCGCGAAGGCGCGGCGCTGGCGGTCGGCAAGTAGCGCCTCACCCCGTGGGGATGGGAACGGCCGCGGGGGCCTCGCGGCGCGGGCGCGCGTGCGCGCGCCGGAGCAAGCGGTCGCACAGCTCGATGAAGTCGATCCCGGCCGCCCGAGCCGCCTCCGGAAAGAGGCTGGTCTGCGTCATGCCGGGCAGGGTGTTCACCTCGAGCAGGGTCACCGTGCCGTCTTCGGCGACGATCGCGTCGGCGCGTGAAAGATCGCGCGCGCCGACGGCGCGGTGCGCCCCGAGCGCGAGCGCCTGGATGCGTTCGATCCAGGACCCCTCGAAGGGCGCCGGGCACACGTGATCGCTGCCGCTCGGAGCGTACTTGGAACGGAAATCGTAGAAGTCGGCCGCCTTGCTGACGATCAGGGTGGGGGGGAGCGCGGCGTCCCCGCCGTCAGACGCGAGCACGCCGCAGGTGACCTCGTGCCCCCGCAGCAGCGGCTCGATCAGGGCGGACGCGTCGGCGCTCAGCGCTTGTTCGAGCGCAGCGATCACCTGCGAGTCCGGATCGTCGCGAAGGACGCGGGTGACGCCGATCGCCGAGCCGCCGGCCGCGGGCTTGATGACGAGCTCGGGCCCGAGCGCGCGCCGCGCCTCGGCCGCGCGCTCGGCGAGCGGCTCGCCCCGCTCGATCAAACGTTCGGGCGCGATCGGCAGCCCGGCGGCGGCGAGCAGGCGTTTGGCGTGTGGTTTGCTGGCCGCGAGCGCGCTCGCCAACACCGCGGATCCGACGTACGGCAGGTTCAAGACCTCCAGCAACCCCTGCAGGCAGCCGTCTTCGCCGAGGGGACCGTGCGTGGTTGGGAAGACGACCTCTGGCGGGTCGTCCGAGAGCCGCCGCGCGAGCTCGGCGTCGAGCTCGAGCGTGCGCACCTGGTGCCCTGCGGCGGCGAGCGCGCTGGCCACCGCGGCGCCCGAAGCGCGGCTCACCGCCGCTTCGGCGGAGGGCCCGCCGACGATCACCGCCGCGCGCCGCCCGGTCACGCGGGCTCTCCACTCTCGATCGTGCGGTGATCGAGCGTGATATTGAGCGCGTCGGCGAGCCGGAAGATCCGGTCGTCGCGGTAGAACTCGCCGAACACGATGCGCTTGAGGCCGGCGTTGGCCACCAGCTTGAAGCAGCCGAAGCAGGGCGACGCCGTCACGTAGATGTCCGCGCCGTCCACGCGCACGCCGTTGCGCGCGGCCTGGACGATGGCGTTCGCCTCGGCGTGCACCGTGCGCACGCAGTGGCCGTCCTCCATCATGTGGCCGTCGTCGTCACAATGGGACAGGCCACGGATCGATCCGTTGTAGCCGGTGGTGAGGATCATGCGGTCGCGCACGATCACAGCGCCGACATGCTTGCGATCGCAGGTGGATCGCGTCGCGACCTGCCGCGCGATCGCCATGAAGTATTCGTCCCAGCTCGCTCGTGTTGCCGCCGCCATGGCCGATGCCTATACCGCGGCGGCGGCGCGCCGACGAGCCTCGCCGCGGAGGACTCGGGCGGCCGGTGGCGCTTGCTGGGCGGGTTCGCTTTTCAGGGGCCGCGCCCGTGGCCCACGCCGGCCAAGCCCGCGCCCCTCGTGACGCTTCACTGCCGGGCCGGCGCGGGCGCGGCGGCCCCTCCCAGCGCTCGACCGTGGACCGCCACGCCGCCGCTTGACCGCGTGCGAGCCTCGTGGCTTGGTTGCCCGACCGTGCAGCACCACTGGTTCGAAAAGCCGCGACGTCTTCAGCGAGCTACCGCCGTCTGCGTCGCCCTGATGTGTGGCGGTGCGGCGCTGGCGATCGCCGCCCGCGACGATCACGCCAGCGCCTCGGCGCTGATCGGCGACGTGCAGAAATCCCCACAAGGCGCCGTCGCCGGCGAGCCGCTGGGCAAGGCGAAGGGCGCGCTGGCGCGCGCCGCCGACGCGCGGGCGGCCGGAGAGTTCGCGCGCGCCGAAATGCTCGAGGCGCTCGCCCAGGAGTGGGCCGAGACGGCGCGCGATCTGGTGCGGGTCGCCGAGGTCGAGCGGCAGGCGAGCGAGCTCGAGAAGGAGGCGCTCGATTTGCAGACCAGCCGGGTCCGCGCTCAGGCCTTGCTCGAGGAGACGGTGGCGCGGCGGGCGCGCGCCGAGCAGGCGCTGCGGAGCTTCCAGCAGGACGGCGGAGCGCCTGCCGTCGATGCCGGCACCCAAACTGGAGGCGAGCGATGAGCCGCGCCCGAGCGTGGGTGATGGCCGCGCTCGTCGGTGCTTGCGCCAGCGCTCCCAGGCCGCAGGTGCTCGATCAGGCGGCGGCGACGGCGCGCGCCCCGGCGCTGGTGGAGGCGCAGCAGCTGGCGCCGCAGGCCTACGCGCACGCGCAGAAGCTCGAGCGGCGGGCCGAGCAGGCGCACGCCGACGGGGACGCCGCCTCGGCGCAGATCCTGGGGGAGCACGCGCTGGCGGCCTACGAGCACGCGGCCATCTTGGCCCGGCTCGCCAAGGCCGAGCAGCGGCTGGGGCAGGCGCGCACGGACGTCGCCAAGACGGGCGAGGCGCTGCGCCAGATCGAGGCCGAGCAGCGCAAGGTCGCCGCCCTGGCAGAGCAGCTCGAGCTCGAGCTGAAGGTCGCTCGCGACGCCGAGCCGCTCTCGCCGAGTGAGCCCGCGTCGGCGGAGCGAGAAGCGGCGCGCCTGCAGGCCGCCAAGGCGCTGCTCGCCCAGGCCCGGCTCCTGTGTGCCTCGGCAGCGCTCGTGGGATCGGCCGATGCCGGCAAGCAGCTCTCCGTGATCGCCCAGCTCGAGGGCAGCCCCGGTCGCCCGCACGAGGCGCTCGATCGAGCGCGGGCGGAGCGGTCCACCTGCCTGCAGGCGTTGACGCTCGCCCGCCGCGATCGGGTGCTCGCGGCACCCGCCAAGAGCGGCGCCGACGCGCTGCTCTCGAAGCTGAGCGCGGCGGGCCTGTATCCGTTTCGTGACGACCGGGGTGTGGTGGTGACCTTGCACGAGCCGTTCGCGGCCGGCAGCTCCGAGCTGAAGGCGCCCGCGCGGCAGCGGCTGCTCGAGCTCGGGCAGGTGGCCAAAGCGCACGGCGATTTCCCGGTGCTGGTCGTCGCACACTCGGCGCGCGCCGCCGGCGTGAAGCAAGAGGACGCGCGCGCGAGCGCCGTCGCGGAGATCTTGCGCGAAGGGGGCGCCCCCAAGGTCGACACGGTCTCGGTGGGAACGGCGCTGCCGGTGCTCGATCCCAAGGCGCGCGACGCGGCGAGTAGAAACGAACGCGTGGAGATCGTGTTCGTCGCGCCGGCGGGCTGAACGCCCGAGCGCGTTCAACGCTACTGAAATCGTGACGCCTTCGAGCCTTCAAGGGGGGCGGGCAAGCGCCGCGGGCTGCCGCTCCTGTACGGTGTAAGGAGTGTTCCGGGCTGGACGTACGGAGGTTTTTGCCGCAATCTATCTACTGTCGCGGCAAGTTTACGCTCGTGACAAGGTTGGTGCCCGGTGGGTCGAGACTCCCTGTTCGGCGAGAGGATCATCTGGACAGGCCGCCCCCAGCTGCTGAATCCACCGCCGTTCCTGCGGGGCCTTTCGCTTTTGATGTTCGTCATGGCGCTGGTCAGCACGTCCTTCGCGGTCGTGCGGGCGCTGGCGCTGGGCGCCTCTCCGACACCGAGCCTGGGGTTTGCGGCGTGGTGTACGACGCTGGGCATCCTCTTGCTGCACGGGCCGCGCATCTGGCTCGAGCAGATGCGCTTCACCGTCACCGAGCGCCACGTCATCTGGCGGCGCGGTCCGTTCCGCCGCTCCATCGAGCGTGAGGCCATCAGCTTCGCTCGCATCTTCTGGGACAAGAACGCCGTCTCGGTGGGCGACCTCGAGCTCGTGCGCGCCGTGCCCACCGGCGCGCTCCGGCGACGCCTGCGCCTGCGTCTGACCGGCGTCTCGGCGCCTGACCGCGTTTGGGCCATCATCCGGGGCCAGGAAACGGTCGCGCCCGCCGGGGAGCACCACCGGCCGCTGGCGCAGCGGCTGGACCTGCACGAGCGGGTGCTGTGGTCGGCCAAGCCGCGACCGTCGCTCCGCGCCTACTTGCCCCATGGCCCCCGGGAGTGGACCTTGATCCTGCTCGCGGCGGCGCTCTTCGCGGTGCTGGTTCAGATGGCCCGGCGCATGGTGCCCACGCTGGGGCACTTGATCGAGGCCGGGCTCCCGGCGGGCTCGCCAGCGTTCCTCGCCCTGGTGCTGGGGCTCGGACTGTCGGCGATCGTGGTGCTCGCCCTCAGCGTCTACTTCGTTTACGACGCGGTGGTGCGGCGCGCCCGGTTGATCGGAGAGACGCGCTACCTGATCACCGACAAGCGGGTGCTGATCCAGCGGGGACTCGAAGAGCTGCACCTCGGGCGCGACAAGATCGTCGACGTCATCGACGCGCCGGCGCGCGGCGGCCTCACCAATGTCTTCTTGGTGCTCGATGGTCCGCGGGCGCGGGCGCTCGCGGCGAGCGGCGCTTTCGGCGAGCTCGATCGCAGCCCGCACCTGCGGCCCGTGTTCGAGCTGGTCGAGGACGCGGAAGGCGTGCGGCGCATCCTGCGCGCCGGGCGCCCGTCCCTGCCACACGCCGCCTGAGCGGCCAAGCCCGCAATCGCTCAGCGCCCCGGCCGCGGATCCCGCGCGCGGCTTCGGCCGAGCTCGGACGCTCGCAGCTTGTCGAGGTGCTTTTCGGCGCTCGCTCGGTGCAGCCGCGCGTTGTACACCCAGGCGTGCCCCTCGGGCTCTGCTTCCTCCAGGTAGCGCCGCCAATAGGCGACGGACAGATCCCAGTAGCGGATCCTATCCTGGACGTCCTCTGCGACCCGCGCGAGCGCCATCGCCTCGAGCGCCTTGTAGTAGAAGAGATCGTAGGCTGGCACGAAGAACACGCCCGGCATGTCGAGCGCGCTGGGAAACAGCGGTCCCAAGTGGATGCTCGCGGCCCGCTCGAACGCCTCGAGCGCCGCCGGTAGGTTGCCGTTGCGTTCGAGCGCGATGCCGAGTCCGTAGTACGCCAGGCTTTGGATGTCGGGGCGGCTGGCGAGCTCGAGGGCTCGTCGATAGTCGGCGAGCGCGTCCTCCAGCGTGAACCGATCGTCGTCGGGGTTCGACGCCAGCACCATCCGGGACTCGGCGCGGTTCAGATGGATCTGAGCACGGAAATCGGGCTGCCAGATCCGCTCGAGCGCGCGCGTGTACGCCTCGTGCTCACGCGCAGAATCCCCGAGCTTGGCCGAAGCGATCGCGAGCTGGAAGTAGGCCTGACCGGCGAGCGGGGACTCGGGCGCCTCCGCGAGGGCCTCCTCGAGCAGCGCGCGCGCCGCGCGTTCTTTGCCGATGCCAGCGTCGAGCAGCAGGTCGGCGAGCAAGAACTTCAGCCGTACGTCCGACAGGCGCGCTCCGCCCGCGAGCTCCAGCATCGCCAGCGCGGCGCGGGTGAAGTTGTGGCGCAGCCCCAGATCGAAGCTGCCTTCTTCGGCGCGGGCGATCATCCGCTCGACGGCGACCAGCGCCTCGTACGCTCGGCGGCTCTCCGGCTCCCGGGCTTCGTCCCAGATCGAGGGACGCGCCTGCGCCGTACCGGTCGACAGCACGAGAAACGCGGCCGCGATGGCGGCGGATCTCATCGGCGTGCCTGGCCTTTGTCGGTGAGCCGGGCGAGCGCCGCCCTGGCGTGGTCGGCCCACGGCCCCGGAGGCGCTTCGGCGACGAACGCTTGCCACGTCTCCCGAGCGATTTCGGGCAGGAGTGGCTCGGCCGCCGCGGCCGTCATCGCCCGCAGCTCTGGCAGCGGCAGCACTGGCACGCGCCCGATCCAGGCGGGGGTGGCGACGTCCTTGCCTTCCAAGCGCGCCACCTGCCAGTCCAGGTGGCGCAGCAGCGCGTACGGCTCGCCCGCTTCGGCGGCGAGCCCCAACGCCTGCTGGTGCCGCCCGGCCCGATCGAGCGCGAGCGTGAGCGCGCCGAACACGTACGGCTCCATCCCGGGGGGGATGCGCTGGCGCCGCGCCTCGTTCAGGTACCCGATGCTCTCGTCCAGCGCCGCGGGACCGGCCGCCATGACCTGGACCGCGGCCTCGACGTAGATGCGCGTGCGCCGCACGCTGTCCCGGACCAGGCCGAGCCTTGGCACCAGCGTTCGGTAGGCCTGGATGGACGCTTCGGTGTGGCCGAGCCGCGCGGCGACGACCGCGCGATCGTGCAGCGCTTCTGGGGTTTCCAGGGCGCGGCGGTCGAGGCGCCACGCACGCTCGAAGCTCTGCCAGGCGCCCGGGAGATCACCGAGCGCGAGCTTTGCCCGCCCCGCGAGCACCAGCGGCGCCGCTCGCTCCGGCAGCGCGCGCCGGGCGCGCTCTGCCTGCTCGAGCGCCGCGGCCGGCCCGCTCTCGAGCCGCGCGTAGCCGAACGCCAGGGCCTGGCAGTACTGTCGCTGCTTGCCGCCCCGCGCGCGGTCCCAATCGAGGACCGACCCCGCCCCGCCTGCGCAATCATCCGGGCGTGGGCTCGCCGCTGCTGCGGCCCGCAGCACGACCACCGCCTCCGATCCGTCCGCGACCGAGCTCTGCGCCAGCAACCAACCGACGAAAATCGCGCCGAGCAGCACGCCGCAAGCCTACCGCACCCCCCAAGAAGCGCCAGACCGCGGGGGCTCGCCCCCCGAGAGCGACAAACGGTCTGCGGAGCAAAGCGTTTGTCGCAAAAAACGCGACCGTCTGGAGCGCCGAGCCGCGAGCAAACGAGGGGGGGCCCTAAGCATCGGGGCCCTCACCCGATGGGGGCCCCGATGCTTGGGGATTCTCTGGTCTGGCAAACGGATCGGTGCTCTAGGGGCTTCGGCCTCAAGGCTTGGTTTGCCCCTTCGGCGGGGAAGGCGTCAGGGGCAGGTCGAGCACGAACACGCAGCCCTTGCCCGGGAGGTCATGAACGCGGATCGCGCCGCCGTGGCTCTCGACCGCGTGCTTGGCGATGGCCAGCCCGAGGCCGAAGCCCGAGCGGTCCGCGCCCGCTTGAACGAACGGATCGAACAGCTTCATCGGCTCGTTTTCGCGCAGCCCGCCGCACGCATCCTCGACGTCGAGCGTGAGCCGATCGACGTCGCGTTTCGCCGTCACGCGGATCCGGCCGCCCTCGTGGCTGAACTTCACCGCGTTGCGGATCAGGTTGGAGATCGCCGAGCGGAGCAGCTTGCGATCACCGGTGAGCTCCGCGGCGTCGCCCATGCGCAGGTCGAGCTGCAGGCGCTTGTGAAAGATGTCGGCGTCCGACTCACGCACGACCTCCTCGACGATCGCTCGGATCGACAGCCGCTCGAGCTGCAAGTCGGCAGCCGCTTTCAGCCGTTGATCGATCAACGCCGAATCAATCAAATGCTTCATCGTCCTGAGCGATCGCTCGATCGCCGGAAAGTACCGGTCGTTTTCGGACGAGCCGGCCGTCTGCCGCAGGGCCTCGAGCGCGAGCTCCGCGCTGTTGAGCGGGTTTCTGAGCTCATGGGCGAGAAAGGCCAGGTGCTTGGACGCCTGACGCCGCAGCGCTTCCTCGAGCTCGACGGCGTACTGCGCCGCCGAAGACGAGATGGCACCGATCAGGTGCTTTGCCAGGCTGCGCTCTTCCGCGACGGAAAAGGGCAGGCCGCTCTCTTCGATCAGCTCGAAGAGCACGTCGCGCAGGTGCGCGTACTCACGGATCAAGCTCGCGATGTCCGAGCCGAGCCGAAAGCGCTGGCTGCCGTGCTCGACCGCGATCGCACTCCGCGGGGGGCGGCGCGGTGCTTCAGCGAGCTCCGGCGTTGGGTCTTCTGCGAGCGCCCGCTCGAGCTCCCTCAGAAATTCTCGTAGGGAATCGATCACATCTTCCCGGTCGAGCGAGCCGGTCACCATGGTCTCGATCAGGCGGTCCGCCCAGCGCTGCGCGATCTTTTCTTCGCTGCTGCGGATGAGGGCCGACAGTGTGCTCATCGAAACGTCCGCCGGAGGCTCGAAAGCGCGACCGCACCGGACCGTTCGTCCTGGCAAGCGCGAGCCCGCGCCAAGCCAACGTTTGTCGCGACGCTCGGCTGTCAACGAACCCGAGCACGGCACATCCCCCAGAAAAATTCGAATTTCGAACGGTGCCGAAGGTCGGACTCGAACCGACACGCCCTTGCGGACAGCGGATTTTGAATCGGGCAGGACGGCTGCAGGAAGCGACTTTGCCGTGCAGCACGACCGCGCACGACGGGGGCACGCTCGGCCCGGGTTGGCCCACCCTGATCGGGTGCCTCGGGAAGGTCAGGGATGCCGGCATCGAGCGGGAGCAGCACTCCAATCCCGAGCTCTTGAGCCTGCCGCGCCTGCCGCCGGTATCGGTTGATCATCGCGCTCGACTTGTGGCCGGTTCGGTCGGCCACCCATGCCTCTGACTTGCCGGCCGCCAGCGAGAGGGTGACGAACGTTGCCCGAAGGTCGCGAATTCGGTCGGGCTACGCGTCTTGGTGCGCGTCGTGAGCTCCGGCCGGTCGACGCCAGCGAGCGTCAGGTGTCCGCGAAAGATCTCTGCCAGCCGCTCGGGCGAACTCACCTCGAAGATCAGATCGCCCGGCGCCGCTCCCTTCGGCTTGAAGCGATCGAGAGCGG
Organism: Pseudomonadota bacterium; assembly: GCA_023418705.1. GTDB lineage: Bacteria > Myxococcota_A > Polyangia > Polyangiales > Polyangiaceae > JAEZYZ01. The sequence goes on from JAEZYZ010000120.1 coordinate 23,507, forward strand.
CGGCCATGCCAGGGGACATGGCCCACGCGCGCGGATCGTCGCTCTTGTTTTCGTCCAGGATGACCGCTCCTTCCGGTCAGCCATCAGGCTCAACTCGCTTTGCGAAGCTCGGTGTCATTGAGCGGGGGCATGACGCGCTCGCAGAGCAGCCCGATGACGGCAGGGGAGATCCACTGCTCCATTTCGCGTTCGCCACGCTCCCATCGAGATACGCTCTCCGCCGTGGCGCCAAGCCGCTCTGCGAGCTGAAGCTGAGTCATGCTCAAAGCCTTGCGCGCGAAGCGCAGCATTCCTCCGGTGACCTTCGGCGCGTCCTTGAATGCCACAATAGCGGCTCGGAGCTCGACGCCCTCCAGCACCTTCGAGGGAATCGTGTACGCTCCACACGAGGCGCACACGGGTCGCCGCACCGACCGATCAATCACGGTGTGCTCGCCAACGCGAGTCGCCAGCTCCACCGAGCGGCGCTCGAACTCCTCTGAATTGCATTCGTAGCAGCGCATGTCGGTCTCTCTTTCAAAGTACGGTCACGATGAGACCTCGGCCTGTGAACACGACGACCAAGCCTAACGGCTCGCCGTCATCGTCGCGGCCTCCCTCCAACCGCCAGCGGTCGCCCTCTTGGTGGAGCGCGATCGTGGCAGACCGGAGGGCAAGGCAGATGTCCCATCGGGTCGCGTTGCGTTCCCTCATGCGCTGGAGCGCATGAAAGGTCAGCTCGAACTGGTCGAAGCGCCCCATTCGGGCGGCCTCCTGAAGCGCCTCGACCTCGTTCATTGGGTCACCGATAGGGTGGTGTCAACTTGACGCAGCGTCAAGTTTATTAGCGCAAATTCCTGAAATTTCCAGGGTTTCACGGCTGGGTATCCAGCTGCTCCCGGAGCCGCGCGAGCTGCTCGAAAGCGCCGGCCATGGCGGATGCGGCGGCGAGGGTGACGTGGGCGCGCGCGGCGGCGGCTCGGACAGCGTGAGCGGCCGCCCGGAGGCGGTCGGGCTCCAGATCGGGCCCTCCGCCGCCGGCCAGGCGTCGGCCACTGTACAGGCGGTGCGGATGAGCTCTCGCTCCGCATGGCGCAGCCAGCGCTGGGTGTCGTCAGCGGACGTCCGGAGGGCGCCGCTCCAATCGAAGTTAGCCATCGTCCGCCACCAACGCTTCGAGCAGCTCCTGGAGCTCCTCCATGCCGGCTTGGACCCTCTCGACGTCAACGACCAGCGACCGGTGGATCTTTCTCAGAGCGCGGCTGTCGAGCGTGTCGGCGATGTCCTCCAGAGCGCTCAGGTCCAGAGCTTCGATCGCGGTGGTGAGCGCCTGCACCTGCTCGGCGATCTCGGGCGTCATGACTCGGCCTCGATCTCCGCCCTGACGCGGGCCAACGCGGCCATGCTGGACGAAGGGCGATCGGAAAGCTCGATCTCGTCGGGCCGGCGCGTAGCGCACCCCGAGGGCGTCCAGGATCCCGGCGATGGTGCGCAGGCGCGGGATGCCTCGTCGCGGCTGACCGAGACGAACGCCACCACGGCGATTGTCACCCGGAGGGATCGACCACGGGCCGAACCGGGCCCGCGCAACGGCCAAGTGGCAGAAGGCCGAGCTCTTGCCGCCGCGACGGCCCACCCGAAGCACCCAACGGCGGATCGCGATCTGCTGTCTGGTCACGGCCGGCAAGGGCGCGCAACAGGCGCTCGATCTCCGCGCGTCAACACGGCGACCCGGTGAGTGCCGCCCGCGCCTGCGTCCAGGCTGGTGACGTTCGGAGCCCCGCGCGCCGTGCTTCGAGCTCCCACGCCAGCGCCTGCACCGTCGCCCACTCCCCGGCGGCTGCAGCGCGTTCGAGAGCCGTTGCGAGCGCCGCTTCGACCACGTCCACCGGCGGGGGTGGGCCACAAGGTGGGCCAGAGCTTCCTGTTTTTGGTTCGGATTCGGTCTCAGGTTCGGCTGATTCCTGAACGATTCCGGAGAGTGCCGAAGGTCGGACTCGAACCGACACGCCCTTGCGGACAGCGGATTTTGAATCCGCCGCGTCTGCCATTCCGCCACTTCGGCTTTGTGTGATGGGGGTCTTGCGGGTGGCTCCTTATGCCGCGTTTTGCGGCGGCGGGCAATCGGTGCCCGCGGGAAGCGGCGCCCTTTTAGCAGAACGGGCGGCGCCTCGGTACCACCGATCGTCCCGCGCAGCGCCGCTCCCGGTTCGGTCAGGCGCCGAGGAAGGCGACCTTGCAGACGGCGATCACGTCGTCGAGCTCGTAGACCGGCGCTTTGCTGTCGCCCGCGGACAGATAGGGGGCCCGGGCGAGGTGCTCGATTTCGAGGCCGCGGGGGATGAGCACACGCCTCGCGAGCTCGGCGGCGCCGCCTTCCCAGGTCGCGGCCTGGCACGGGAGGGGCTCGGCGGGGTCGAGGGTCCGCGGGCCCTCGTAGAAGAGGGGCGCGTAGGGCAGCGGCATCGCGATGACGAGGCGACCGCCCGGCGCAACCGCCGCTCGCAGCCGCTCGAGCAAGCTGAGCGGCCTTGGGCAGCGATCGAGCACGTTGAGGCACGAGATGACCTCGTACGGGGGATCGGGCACCGGGTCCGTCGCCAGGTCGGCCCGTACGCAGCGAAAGCCGCGGCGGCGCAGCCGGCGGGCCATGCCGCGCGACAGCTCGGTCGTGACCACGTCGTCGAAAAGGGGGGAGAGCTCGACGGTGACGTCGCCCGAGCCAGCGCCGACATCGAGCAGCCGGCGCCCGGGCGTGCGCCCGCCGAGCAGGCGCTGCCAGCTTGGGGTGCTCAGCAGGTACATCGAATAGATGTCGAGCACGGCGTTGGCGTCGAAGTCGGACATGTAGCCCCGCAGCACCCGCTGCGCGAGCGTCTTGAAGGGGCCGGCGCGGCGCCGTTCGACGTCCCCGAGCCAGGTCCGCAAGCCCGCGTCGTCATCCAGGCGCACGAAGCGCGCCGCCAAGGCAGACGGTAGCTGCGACCGCTGGCAGTCGTGCTCGAGCGCAAGCTCTGCCGACCCGTTGCTTGCGCCGGGCGGGCCCATGCGCTCAGCTGCTCGCCGCGGCGCCGATCTCGCGCAAAGGCCCTCGGATCGCGAGGGTCAGGCCTTCGCGCTGGAGGTTGACGAACAAGGCGTCGCCGTCAGGGGACAGGCAAACGCCGCACAGCTCACCACTGCTGCGGGCGTTGCGCGCGATCTCGTACACGCTGCCGTCGGGGCGGATGCCGCGCAGGTACTGGTCGCCGTCACCGTCTTCTGCCACGACCAGGTCGCCCCACGGGGTGGGGGTGATGTTGTCGGGGCCATCGAGGCCGTTGCGAGCGTCCGCTTCGGTCAGCACCGACAGGCGCTCCTGCCCGGGCTCGAGCGTCACCTGCAGCACCTGCCCGGCGTTGGCCCGGCCCCCGCTGGTCGAGCAGACGTAGATGCTGCCGCCGTGGAAGCAAATCCCTTCACCTCGGCACACGAGCAGAGCGCCGCGCTGCTGCGCCTGGCGCCGCACGACGTCGTCTTCCGGATCGGGATCGTCCACGTCCACCCAGTGCGCGGCGACGCTGGCCGATGCCGTCATCGACCCGGTGTTCAACCGGGGGGTGCCGGTCGCGGCCAGCGCTTGCAGCTTGCCGGTGAACGGGTCGGCGGGCGAATGCGGAACGAAACGATAGAGGCAGCTGTCGCCGCGGTCTTCGGTCAAATAGGCGATGTTGGTCCGCGGATCGATGGCGACCGCTTCGTGGTTGAAGCGGCCGTAGCCGACGATGCGTCGCGGCGGCTGCACCCGCTCGGCATCGGTCGGACACAAGAACACGTAGCCGTGCCCGCTGCGGGTGCTCTCTTCGCAGCTCAGCCACCCCCAGGGGCTGGGACCGCCGGAGCAGTTGCGCTGCGTGCCGGTGAGCACGAGGTTGCTCGACACGCGCTCGAGCGTCGTGGCCTGCACGACCAGGCGGGTGACCCCGCCGAACGAGCCGGGGTCGTAGGCCTCCTCGGGGGGCACCTGGCCCCTGCGGTAGGGGCCGAGCATCGCCGGCAGCGAAATCTCGTGGTTGCGCATCAGCACCAAGGTCCCCCCCGGGCCCGGGAAACAGGCCATGCCGTCGGGCAGCGCCGGGACCTGGTAGCCGTCGGACATCGGCGCGAACTGTTGCTCGAGCACGGAGTAGCTCAGGCCATCGGCCAGGTCGAGCAGCCCCTCGGGATCGGGTCGAAGCCGGCC
>JAEZYZ010000228.1 GCA_023418705.1 Pseudomonadota bacterium
GCGCAGGACCGTGCGCGGCCCGTCGAGCAGGCGGGCGCCCAGGCCCAGATCGGCGTTGCTGCCGCGGGCCGCCGGGTTCCACGGCACCCCCGGGACCACGAACACGGGCCGCCCGATCTTGCGGGCCACGCAGGCGGCGTTGCGGGCGCCGCTGCGCACGGGCGCCTCGACCAAGATCAGCGCGTGGCAGAGCGCGACGAGCACCGCGTTGCGAGGGAAGAACGCCCCGCGCGTGGCCGCCACCCCCGGCGCGACCAGGGAAACGTAGGCGCCTCCCCCCTCCACCACACGCCGGAACAGGTCTGCGTTGCAGGCGGGGAATGGCCGCTCGAAGCCGCAGGGAGCCACCACCACCCCCACGCCGCCGACATCGAGCGCGCCGAGGTGGGCGGCGGTGTCGACGCCTGCGGCCCCTCCGGAGACGATGGCGACGCCCGCCGCGGCGAGCGCGCCCGACAGGTGCCGCGCATAGACGGCCGCGTCCTCGGTCGGGTGGCGCGTGCCGACGATCCCGACGCAGGGGATCCGGGGCAGCTCCCCGTGCACATGAAGCCGCTCTGGCGGGTCTGGCAGATCGCCGAGCGCCGCGGGGAGCCGCGGGCCGCTGAGGACGTGGTGGCGCACACGGCGCGCATCGGCCGAGCGGGGGGGTGGTTGCCGCTGATTGGCTCGCCCGGGTCGATCGCCCGAAAACCGCCTGCAGGCCGGGCACCCGCCGCTCGCGTTCGCGCGTCGCGGCAGCGCGGGGCTCGTGATAACAGGGCCGGCATGCACGTCGTGGTCGCCACGCACGGACACTGTTTCGACGGGCTCGCCAGCGCCGTGCTCTTCACCCACCTGGTCGGCGCCGTCGCGCCGCGCCGCGCGCGCTTCAGCTACTACGGCTGCGGCTACGGCGCGGGGCAGCGCAAGCCGGCGGCGGCGTGGCTGTCGGGCGACGAAAACGCGATCCTCGACTACCGCTACTTCGATGGGCCCAAGCTCAGCTGGTACTTCGACCACCACCCGACCGCCTTCGCCTCCGACGACGACCGGCGAAGCTTCGAGTCGAAGGTGGCCGACCGCCGCTTCTTCTACGACCCCGGCTACGGCTCGTGCGCGCGGCTGATCGCGGACGTCGCTCGCGCTCGCTTCTCCGTCGAGCTGCCCGAACCCCTCTCCCACCTGGTCGAATGGGCCGACAAGATCGACACCGCGAGCTTCGACGACGCCGAGCAGGCGACCAGCCGCTCGCACCCAATCGCGCGGCTGGTCAGCGTGGTCGAGCACTGCGGCGACGACCGTTTCTTGAATCGCTACGTGCCGCAGCTGCTCGCGCTCGGGCTCCCAGCGGTCGCGGCGTTGCCCGAGATCGAAGAGCGCTATCGGCCGCTGGGTGAAAAGCAGGCCCGTTACGTCGAACGTGTGCGACAGCGTGCCGAGCGCCGGGGCCGGGTCGTGTACGTCGACCTGACCGACGCCAACGTCGAGAGCGTCGGAAAGTTCGTCACCTACGCCTTGTACCCGGAGTGCACCTACTCGGTGGTCGTCGCCCTGATCGGCAACGGCATCAAGATCTCCGTCGGCTACAATCCCTGGTGCGGCTCCCCGCTCGACACCGATATCAGCGCGATTTGCGCGCGCTTCGGCGGCGGCGGCCACCCGGTGGTCGGCGGCATCGCCTTCAAGACCGCGGAGCTCGAGCGCGCGCGGGCGATCGCGACGCAGATCGCGGACGAGTTGAACGGGTGACCTCCAAGCTCCTTCGCTGGCAGCGGCCCCCCGGCGCACCGCCGCTCGTCCTCGGCCACCGAGGAGCCCGCCATGCGGCGCCCGAGAATACCTTCGCCGCGTTCGACCTGGCGCTCGCCGAAGGCGCCGACGGGATCGAAATCGACGTGCGGTTGGACGGCAGCGGCGAGCTCATCGTGCTGCACGATCTCGATCTCGGGCGCGTGACCGAGGGACGGGATCAGCGCTGCATCGAGCGGCTGAACCAGGCGGAGCGCGAGCGGGTTCGGCTGCCCGAAGGCCAGCGCATTCCCCGGCTGGAAGAGGTCCTGACCTGGGCCGTGCGGCACGACACCCGCGTCAACGTCGAGCTCAAGCACGACGTCCGCAGCCACCGCCAAATGCTCCGGCGGCTGGCGGAGCTGCTCGGACGCGTGAACGATCCTGCCCGGCACGTGCTCATCTCGAGCTTCAATCCAATCCTGGCGTTCCGTTTTCTGCTGACATCGCCAGGTGTTGCTACCGGCTGGCTCGTGCACGCCGGGCAAGAGCTCGTGAGAGACGCCCCGCTCTTCCGTAAGGTGGGCTTCGACGCCGTGCACCCGGAGTGGCGCATCCTGACCGCCGAACGCGCGCGCCGCTGGAAGCAACAGGGCGGCCTCATCAACGTCTGGACCGTCAACGAGCCGCAGGACGCCAAGACCCTCTCGGCCCTCGGCGTCGACGCGATCATCACCGACGTGCCAGGGCGCGTGCGGCGGGCGGTGGCCTGAGCTGCGGCGCGGCGGCCTCGCGCCGCTCAAGGGCAGTCGGCGTAGTGCACCTGAACGCCGCCGCGCGGCGCTTGGCGAAAGGCGCCCGCGATGATCGGCGGGTTGTGCGAGAGATCCTGGTTGACCAGCAGCAAATCCTGATCGGTCCCAGGGACCTCGAGCCGAATGCGACCCGGCAGCTCGGCGTTGCAGGCCGGGCCGCTCGGCGGCACGTCCGGCTCGATGTGATCGGGGTCGACCACCGGCTTGGCCGTCGAGGCGGGCGCGTGGTCGTCGAGGCGGGCCCGGTACAGCTCGACCCCGTGCTGCTCGACGCTGACCTCCTTCAGGCGCAGGCGCTGTTCGCCATACGGGCGTGACCAGTCGTCCGGGTGGGGCTCGAGCACAATGCGCTGGCGCGCCGAATGTTTGCTGTCGATGTCGATGACGTAGCCGTCCGAGTCCCAGCCGATACGAGCGCTCTGGGGCTCGTGCACGAGCACCGGCGCCACCCCGCGCATCAGCTCCACCAGCGCGAACGGCGGCACCGGCACGTGGGTGAAGCGGGCGACGTTGCAGGCTTTGGCCGGGCCGTGCCAAAAGCGCTTCTCCTGCAGATCGAAGAGCGCGAACTGCTCGCCGTCGGCGGTCAGCGTGCTCAGGGTCACCCCGAACGGGCTGAACACGTCGAAGCGCAGGTTCTCCGGCAGGAGCGCGATGTACAGCACGTTGCCGCGCACCCGGCCGCCGTCCCCGAAATAGTCGATTTTCGCCTCCCCTTGCACGCCGCGGCTGCAGGCGTGGCTCTCACGCATGCGCTCGATCGCCGCGCGGGCGCTGGGGAACTGGGACGGCGGCGGCTCTCGCACGCAACCGGTGACGACCAGCAGCAAGAGCGGCGCCAGGAGCTCGAGCCCGGCGCAGCGTCTCATCCGCCGGCTCGCAGTTGGTCGAGCAGCTCCAGGTCTGGAAAAGGCAACGTCCACTTCGTCTCGGTCACGGCAACGCCACGCTGCTCACAGATCCGCGCCAGCGCAAGCCCGTCGATCAACGACACCGGCGCCGCACCCGGCGCCGCCGCCTCCTCCCGAGCGCCGCTCAGGACCTGTCCCGCCGTGACCAGGCAGCCAGCGGCCGCGGGACCATAGTGATGCAGCGAGCCGCGCAGCTCCGTCACGCGCTCGCGGCCAATCTCGCGCCCGTCGCGCCGCACGATGATGGCGCAGGGGATGTCGCCGGCCGCCTGCCGCGACTTGCCCGACAGGTGCAGCTCCGCGCCGTGGGCCCCGGGGCGGCGCACGACCGAGAGATCGTGGAAGTCCAACGCCGAGAGCGCCAGCAGCACGAGCTCGCCGAACGCCCGCTGCGGCAGCTCCTGCAGGTGGCGCAGCAGGGCGCGACGGGCGACCTCGCGGTAGCGCTCGAGCAGCGATTCCAGATCCCGCTCGAGCCGCAGCAGCTCCGGATCGGTGGACCACTCCGTCAAGGCGATGCGCGAGCCGTTCAGGCGGAAGCGAGGCCGCTGCCCGCGCGCGGAGCGCCGCAAATTGTCGGCGCGCGCGGCGGCGCCGATCATCGCCTGGGCATGCGACGACTCGCCCGAGAGGCGCCCTTTGCGCTGCGCCGCTTCGACCAGCCGCCCAAGGCCCACCGGTCCTTGGCGGCCGTCGAACGAAGCGAGCGCCGCGGCGATCGAATCGGCCAGGTCGACGCCCGCGAGCTCCTCCCAGGGCCCTGCGCTCCCCTCGCGGCGGCCCCCGCGATCATCGCGTCGGTCGCGGCGCTCGCGCGGCTCACGGCCTTCGCGCGGCTCGCGGGCTTCGCGCGGCTCGCGGGCTTCACGCGGCTCGCGGGCTTCACGCGGCTCGCGGGCTTCA
>JAEZYZ010000127.1 GCA_023418705.1 Pseudomonadota bacterium
TCCCCGAGATGCGCGAGCAGGTCGGCGAGGGTGACGTTGGAGCGCGCGGTGAGCCGACGCACGGCAGCGTGAAGATCGTCATCGGACAGAGATCTCAATGAGGATTCCATGAGATCCTTATACACCCCAGATTTTCATGCCCTGAGGATGCGTGCCGTCGAGCTCGCGGCCACACTGACGCTTCGCGAGTCGAATGGCTCACGAAAAGCCGCTACAGCCGCCGCTGGACGGGCAAGCAGCGCTCTTCGGAGAGCGGCGCCGATCCAGCGGGAGCTTTGGTAGCGAATCGTGTCAAGCTCAATCGACCTCAATCGACACGGATTGGTGAAAGCATGAAGGTTCCCGTCGCTGACGTCCCAGTGTCGTTTCAGCGCACCGCACGTGCTCGTTCGATCACCCGTCGTTCGAACCACCGGACGACGATTGAGCCTGCCGCTATCCTGTTTCACTTCACTCGCGCTCGGGCCCCGCGCGAGACACGACGGTTCCGGGGACGATCCACGCCCGCTCGAGGTCGGCCACTGTGTCTGGTCCGCCAAAGCATGCGCCTCGCGATGGTGGAGCTCGAGCGCCAGGGTCTCGGCACAGCGCCGGCCCCGATCGTCGCTGTAGGGCCATCGCCCGGCGTCACCCGTCCAGACGCCACGGCGGACCGCGGCGCTCACAGGGCGCCGCGCTGGCGCGGCGGGCGCTCGCGATGTCACGACACGACGGGCCGTCGCGTTCGACGTCCGTGGCGCACGCGCCGACGCCGCGTCCCGCTTCGTCATCGAGCGCCGCCTCCGCCTCCGCGAGCTCGCGGGTCTGTTCGGGATCGGCGACCTCGCTGGCTGCGCCGGCGTTCGCCGGAGGCGGCGGCTCGATCCAATCCCCCGGTCGAGCCCCGGCGGGCAAGCTCCGCACCGGGCCGGCGAGGGAGCGCATGCGGTCGCGGATCGTGCCCCGGCGGTGCCCGGGGGGCCCGGCGGGCGCGATGGGCTCGATGCGCGTGGGGACCGGGGGCTTTGGGTCGATCTCGGCGAGCATCTGCGCGATCTCCTCCTTCGCTCGGAAGCGGGTGCGCTCGATCACCTCCGCGTGGTGAGGGCCGCCCAGATACGGCGCGATCATCAGCAAGCCGGTGAGATGGACCTCGCCGCGGGCGACGACGCCGCGGAGCGCCGGGTGCTGGTGCACCAGGCGGGCGGCCTTGGCGCGACGGGTATGCTACGTCCTCGCTCGTGCGCCGCTCGTACTGGCAATACGCGTAGAGCGTGGCGCAGGTGGACGAGCAGCTCGGCCAAGGTCACGTTGGAGCACGCGGCGAGTCGCCGCACGCTGAAAGGTAGCTCGGCGTTGGACAAGGAGGTCAATGAGGTGCTCATGTGAGCTTTATGAACCCTCAAAACTCATGCTCTGAGGATGCCCTCCAAGGTGCCGAGCCGGGTGCGGGTGAGCACCCGCTCCCCCAAGCGCCCTACATGATCGCGAGCACCCGCGCCACCCGCTCCTCCAGCGTCGCCGTATCCGGTGCGCGCACGGTGACGTGACCGAGCTTGCGCCCGGGGCGCGGGGCTTTGCCGTACAGGTGCAGGTGGGCGTCGTCGATGGCGAGCACGCGCGCGGGGTCGGGGGTCGCGCCGACCAGGTTGATCATCGCGCTGGGCAGCGGGATCGAGGGATCGCCCAGGGGCCAGCCGACGACGGCGCGGACGTGATTCTCGAACTGGCTCACGACGGCGGCTTCGATGGTGAGGTGGCCTGAGTTGTGGACGCGCGGGGCGATTTCGTTGGCGAGCAGGCTGTCGCCGACCTGGAACATCTCGAGCGTGAGCACGCCGACGTAGTCGAGCGCCTCGAGCAGGCGCGCTCCGTAGCCGTGGGCTTGCGCCTCGAGCGCGGCGGTGACGTTCGGGGCGGGGGCGCGGCTCAGGTGCAGGATGCCGTGGCGGTGCTCATTCTCGATCAGCGGGTAGAAGCGGAGCTGACCGTCGAGGGCGCGCACGGCGATCAGGCTCAGCTCGCGATCGAAGCGCACGAACTGCTCCAAGATCAACGCCGCGCCGGACAGATCCTCGAAGGCGCGATCGGCGTCGTCGGGGGACCGGAGCACGTATTGGCCCTTGCCGTCGTAGCCGAAGCGGCGCGTCTTGAGCACGGCGGGCAGACCGATCTCGGCCAGGGCCCGCTCGAGATCGACGCGCGTGTCGACGGCGGCGAAGGCGGGCGTGCCGATGGCGAGGCGCTGAAAGTACGTCTTCTCGTGCAGCCGATCCTGCGCGACGCGGAGCGCCTCGGGGCCCGGGCGCACGGCGGTGCGCGCGGCGACCCGCTGCACGGGGGCGACCGGCACGCTCTCGAACTCGTAGCTGACCACGTCGCAGGCCGAGAGCCGCTCGATGATCTTGGCGTCGTCGTAGGCACCGACGAGCAGCTCGCTCACGCTGCCCGCGGGCGCCTCCGCGCTCGGATCAGCGCACACCACGCGCACGCCGAGCGGCAGCGCCGCCCTCGCGAGCATCTGGCCGAGCTGCCCGCCGCCGAAAATCCCAAGCTCCATGTTCACGCCGGCTGTCGCGGATCCGGGTGCTTCAGCACCTGGTCGGTGCGCGCCTGCCGGTAGCGCCGCAGCGCCTCCCGCACGGCGGCGTCTTGCACCCCCAGCACCGCCGCGGCCAACAGCGCAGCGTTGGTCGCTCCAGCTTGGCCGATCGCCAGCGTCCCGACAGGGATGCCGGCCGGCATCTGCACGATGCTGAGCAGCGAATCCAGCCCGTTGAGGGCTCGGCTCTGCACGGGCACCCCGAAGACGGGCACCAAGGTCTTGGCGGCGACCATGCCGGGCAGGTGGGCCGCGCCGCCGGCGCCCGCGATGATGGCGCACAGGCCGCGCCGCTCGGCGGCCTCGGCGTACTCGAACAACAGGTCCGGGGTGCGGTGCGCGGAGACGACCCGCACCTCGTGCGGCACGCCGAGCTGCTCCAGGGTCTCGGCCGCTGGCCGCAGGGTCTCCCAGTCGGACTGGGAGCCCATGATGATGCCGACCAGCGGCGCCCGGGCTGTCGAATCGGTCAAGGGGCGCAACTTTATTCACGACTTTGCCGCAAGCTCAAGCGGGCGAGCGGCGGCGGGCCGGGGGGAGGCTATATTGGGCCCATGCAAGAATTCGCCCGGGCGCCGGCATTGGCCGCCCGTCTCTCGGCTGCTTTCGCCTGCTTTGCGGCGCTCGGCTGCGGCCCGAGCCCCCAGGCGAAGGAGCCGGCTGGAGCGGCCGGGACACCGCCCGCCGCTGCGGTGGGTCGGCGCGCGCCCCCCGAGCTGAGCGAGCGCGAGCGACAGTTCGCCGAGCAGCTCCGCCAGCACGTCGAAGAGCTCAGCGTGAAGATCGGCGAGCGCAACGCCGACAAGAAATGGGAGCTCGCCAGCGCTGCTGACTACCTCGCCGGCGCCTTCGAGCAGGCCGGCTACAGCGTGGACCGTCAAGGCTACGAGTCGAGCAATGGCGAAATCGCCGCCCAGAACCTGGCGGTCGAGCTGCACGGGTCCGTGCAGAGCGACGAGATCGTGGTCGTCGGGGCTCACTACGACTCGGCGCGTGGCAGCGCCGGGGCCGATGACAACGCCAGCGGCGCCGCAGCGGTGCTGGTGCTGGCCCGGGCGTTCCGCCGCGAAAACCCCGGCCGCACGCTGCGCTTCGTGCAGTTCACCCACGAAAAGCCGCCGTTCTGGCGCTCCGACGAGATGGGCAGCTTGGTGTACGCCAAGCGCGCGGTGGGCAACGGCGAGAAGATCGTCGGCATGATCAGCATCGACGCCATCGGCGGGCGTGTAGCGAGCCGAGCGGGCAGCGCCGGGGATCTCTCGGAGGCGCTGGTGCTGCTCGGCAACGCCGAGAGCAGGCCGCTGCTCGATCAAGCGCTCACCACATTCCTGAAGCACGCCAGCGTCTCGGCCTCCGGCAGCGCTTCTGGTGATCCCGAGCGCCTGTCGTGCTCCGACCAGTGGGCGTTCTGGCAGGTCGGCTACCCGGCGCTTTTGGTGACGGGCGCGCCGCGCCTGACCGCCGCCCAGAATGTCCCGGTAGACGACGTCGACAGCCTGGATTTCGAACGCATGGCCCGCGTCGTGGCCGGACTCGAAGCCGTGATCACGGAGCTGGTCACGGTCGCGGCCCCGACGGCGGTGACCGCACCCCCCGAATAGCTCGTCGGCAGCGGGCTCCCGCGACTCCGCGAAGATCCGGCGAGGCCGGCGCAGCATCGAACGGCCTGCGGCAGGTGGTTGACCGCCCGCAAGTGGGCCTTACCTGAAAGGGTACTGTCGGCGGATCGCCGGCCCGCGCTCGCGGCGAGGAAACGATGGCTCGCTACAGAAACCCTGAATTCGAAGGCATCATCGAGGAACGGGATCCCCGGTTCATGCGGGGCGAGCTCGAGGGCTATGTCCGCGAGCGCGCGGGCCCTCGAGAAGAGCTGCGTCGCGAGCGCGCGCGGCTCGCCGAGCGGGCACGTCTGGAGCGACGGCGTCTCGACGAGCGGCCCGTGCAATCGCGGGCGCCCCAGGCGGGCTACGAAGACACCGGCTGGCGCACGTACGACGAAGATCGTGAAGATTTCGAGGGCTTCGGTCCGTACGACTACGGACAACGCTGGCGCTATCAGGGCGACGCGCCCGAGCCGCGCCGCACGCGCGAGAGCTACGCCGGTGATTTCGCCGGCGAGGAGATCGCGGGCGGAGCGCTGGGGCGGGAGCGGTTCTTCGCCGAGGATCTCGGGGGGTTTGGCGGCGAGTGGTCGCGCTTTCAGTCACGCGTGCCGTCCGAAGACTGGCTCGCGTTGAGCGAGCGCGAGCGACGCCGCGCATCGTTCGCGGGCCGGGGGCCGAAGAACTACCGCCGCGCCGACTCGCGGATTCTCGAGGACGTGTGCGACGCGCTGACGGAGCACCCAGGGCTCGATCCGTCGGACGTCGAAGTCTCTGTCGAACAGGGCGAGGTCATCCTCGACGGGCTGGTCGGCTCGCGCCGCTGCAAGCGTCTGGCGGAGGACGTCGCTGCGTCCGTGCGGGGCGTGCACGATGTGCACAATCGCCTGCGCGTGCGCGCCGCGAGCGACACGCGCTCGGCCGGCGGCAACGGTCACTCGCGTGAGCAGCGGCAATAACGCGAACGCTGAGTGGCCCGACGCGATGTGCCAAAGGCATGGGTGGGCTCCCATTCGCCGAGCCATCGTGGTAGAGGGCCGAACATGCGTATCGTTCGGTGTGTGGTGGGTGTCCTGGCGTTCGGCTGCACGCAACCCCCCGAGGCGCAGGAACCTGCGCAGCCCCCCGCCGAGACCGTTCAAGAGGCCCGGGTGAGCTCCGAGGTCGCAGATGCGTCGGATGGGTCCGATGCGATGGACGCCACCGTGGGCACCGACACGCCCGACGCCGGCCGCGAGAACACCGCAGGGTCCGATGGCGGCGCGGCCGCGTGCCCCTCCGGGATGCAGCTCGTCGAGGGTGAATATTGCACCAAGGTCGAGCAGAAGTGTCTGAAGAGCTGGTACGACAAGTCCAACAAAAAGACGGTCTGCGAGGAGTTCGAGCCGAAGAGCCGCTGCGTCGGGGAGCGCGTGAAGAAGCGCTTTTGCATGGACAAGTACGCCTGGCCCAACCAGAAGGGGGAACGGCCGGAGGTGATGAACCGCTTCCATCAAGCTCAGGTCAAGTGCGCATCGGCCGGCAAGCGCCTGTGCACCGAGACGGAGTGGACCTTCGCGTGCGAGGGGCCGCAGATGAAGCCGTTCCCATACGGCTACGTGCGCGACACGAACAAGTGTCACGGCGATGTCGATTGGGATTCTCCCGACATGAAGAAAGTGGCGCGTCGCGATCCCGCCGAGCTGGCGCGGCTCTGGAAGGGCGTTCGCGCGGGGTCACAGCCTCAGTGCGTCAGCGACTTCGGCGTCCACGACCTGCCGGGCAACACCGACGAGGTGGTGTCGAATGAAACCACCGGCGGGTGGCGCGGCAAATTCGACAGCGTGCACACCGGGGGCCCGTGGTACCGCGGCGTGCGCAACCAGTGCCGGCCGAAGATCTACACCCACGATGAGGGGTTTTATTACTATTTCTTGAGCTTTCGCTGCTGCGCCGAGCCGGACGGGCAAACCACCGATCCGCGCACGCCTCGACAGCGGCGCGAGGACTGGAAGTTTTCGCGCGTGGAGCGGATCGCCGGCTTTACGGTCGACGAAGTGCGCGAAAAGCTGAAACAAAAAGCAAAGACCGGCGATTGCGGCTGCGGCGCGAAGGACATCAGCTGCAAGACCCTTTGCGGCACGTTGCTGGGTCCCGAAGCCAAGGACTACGTGCGCGAGCAGAGCGCGAAGTAGCTCGCGCTCTCATTCAACGAGACTGCAACCGGCGTGCATCGTCGCTGCAGGTGGACGCACGAACGTCGAGGCTGGACGGCGGGACAGTCGCCTCCGTGATCGATGTAGCGAAGACGTTGCGTTTACCCACTTGCCATGGGTCGACCCCGCCCTAGGTTCTCGGCCAAGGGCGGCGAGTCACGCCGCACGTTTCCGATGAGTGTGCGATCCTTCCCGCGTCCTTACATCGCTGCCGGCACCGACCACGTGGGTGAGCGATTGGCAGGGACCATCTGGGCAAAGCACGCCTCGGCGCACTCCCTCTACCGTGCCGTCCACGTGTTCGGCACCTGGCTGGCGTCCCTCGGCATCAGCGCCAACGCTCTGACATACACGTCGCTCGGGATCTCGGCGGCGGCAGCCTGGGCGGCGGCCACCGGCCATTTCGGCTGGGCTGCTCTGCTCGTCCTTGTTAGCGGCGCGTGTGATGCCCTCGACGGGGTCGTGGCGCGCGCGACCCAGACCCAGTCGGCCTTCGGCGCGCTGCTCGACTCTACGGTCGATCGGGTCGCCGACGCCTTGCCGCTGCTCGCGCTGGTGCTCTACTTCGCGCCCACGCCCTGGATGGTGACCATCCCCTTGGTCGCCTTGGTGGGCGGCTTTTCCATCAGCTACGTGCGTGCGCGGGCGCACGCGCTCGGGTCGGTGCTGCCGCCGCTGTTCATGCGCCGCGCGGAGCGGGTGCTCTTGTTGACCTTCAGCCTGCTGCTGGGCGCCGCCCCGGTGGACCTCGACATCGATCCGCATCTCTGGTCGTTGTTCGGGGTGGCGTTGATCGCGCTGCTCAACCTGGTCGGGCTGGTCGCCGCCCTGCGCGCGGCAGCACGGGATCTCGACGGTCGGCAGGTCAGCGCCGTGGCGACAAAAAGCGAACGCTGAGGCCCGCGATGATGCCTGCCAGCAGGTCGTCAGCCATGACGCCCAGCCCAGCCGGTTTGACATGTTGCGCGCTGTCGATCGGGCCGGGCTTGGTGATGTCCAAGATCCGAAAGAGCAGGGTCGCCAGCACCGCGCTCTTCAGGCCGCGCCCCCGCACGATACCGAGCGCGATCAAGACGCCGGCGACTTCGTCGATGACGGCGCTCTGCGGATCCTTGTCGTCAAGGAGCTCGACCATGCGCTCTCCGCTCCAGATCCCGAGCACGCTGATCGCCCCCACCAGGGCCCAGTGCAGCGCCGGCGGCAGGCGGCTCAGCACCAAGTGGAGCGGGATGGCGCCCAGCGTGCCGGCCGTGCCGGGCGCTACGGGCGAACGCCCGCAGCCAAACCAAGTGCCTAGCCGGAGGGCCCAGCGATCACCGCTCGTCATGGCGCAGCGTTTAGCATCCGGGCCGCCGGATGTCTGCCGGCCTTCGGCCCACCGCGGGTCAGCAGAAACGGAGCTCCCGACGGAAACAGTCGACGGGCATGGGCGGGCCAAAGGCCCTTCCGGCCTCCTGCTACGAAAACGAGACCCGAAGGGCCCGAAAGCACGTGGAATCCAACGCGATGAGCTCCGCTATTTCGTTCACAGGAAGGAGCGGAAGGACGGAAGATTTTGGGAGTTGGGGGGATACGCCCGAGGCGCTCGAGCACGAGGTTGGCCGCCGCGGTTGGGGTCGCGCCGCTCGAAACTCCAGCTGGGGACCGACGGCGTCGGTCCCCGTTCCGATCTTCCGATCTTCCGATCTTCCTGTGACCGATCTTACGCACCGCGCTGCTCAGTCGTGAAATTCGCTTTCACTGACTCGAGGCGGGCCGGAGGCCCTTTCGGCCTTGTGAACAGGAACAGGGAAGCTCGTCGCGGTGGAGCCGGCTCGCGCTTTCGCCGGGGCCGGGAGTCTGGAGAGGGGATCCTTCTGGTGAAAATGCGGGCCTCGTTCGGCGGAGGCGCTGAGCGATGAGCTTTTTCCGCCATGTGCAGCGGCTCTGGGGGCGGTGGTGGCTCTTGCCGACCATCCCGCTCCTTTACGCGATCGTCGTCTTCAGCATCGGCGATTTGCGGCCGGAGCACCTGGTCTTCGCCGTTCTATCGTGCGCGTTCGGCTTCTGGAGCGCGCGGTCCCGCAGCTTCTTCATCGACGTCTCCCCGTACCTCGCCGTCGGGGTGCTCTACGACGCGGTCCGCTACGCCCGGCGCGCGTTGCTTCGGCCCGAGCAGGTGTGGGGCTGTGAGCTCAGAAGCTTGGACGTCGCGCTCTTCGGGCCAGGCAGCGGGCAGAGCATGAACGACTGGTTTCAGGCGCACGCGCACCCGGCGCTCGACCTGTTCTTCGCCGTCCCGTATGCGATCTTCGCGTACGTCGCCCTGGCCTATGCAGCGTACCTGTACTTCGTCGATCGCCGACGCATGCGCCACTACTTGTGGGCGTTCGCGCTGGCCAACGTCATCTCGTTCGTGATGTGGTTGACGGTCCCCGCGGCGCCCCCGTGGTACATCCGTGCCCACGGCTGCGGCATCGATTTATCGGCCGTCCCCAGCGCGGCGGCCCTGACGCGCGTCGACGCGCTGCTCGGCGTCGACTATTTCGCCGCCTTCTATTCGCGAGCGACCTCGGTGTTCGGGGCGATGCCGTCGATGCACTGCGCCTATCCGGTGCTCGGCCTGCTCACCGCCTGGCGCGCGGCGACCTGGTGGACCCGCCCGCTGCATTTGGCGTATACGGCCGCGATGTTCCTGGCGTCGATGTACCTCGACCATCACTGGGTGGTGGACGGCCTGGCGGGGTGGACGGTGGCAGCCTTCTCGGTCTTCGTCGCCGGCCGCGTGCTCGATCGGGTCTCGGCGCCGGACAAGGGCGCGACCGCCGCTCCGGATCTGCTGCAGGTGGGCGGATGACGGCGCCTGCGGGTCGGGTGGAGCGCGCGGTGGGCTGGCTCATCCGCCGAAGGTTCATCGTGCTCGCCGTCGCGACGGTGCTCGCCGTCGTCGCCGGGTATCGGACCGTCGTGACCTACGCCAACCTGCGCAGCGATCTGGAGGAGCTCCTGCCGGAGAGCGCTCCCAGCGTGAGCGCCCTCGGAGAGCTGCGGGATCGCCTGCCGGGGCTCCGCCATCTTGGGATCGTGATCGATACCGGCGGCGCGCACAACGTGGACGCCGCCAATCGCTTCGTCGACGCCCTGGCCGAGCGCATCGCGACCTACCCACCCGAGCTGGTGACCGCCGTGCGCAAGGACATCGCCGCCGAGCGAGCGTTCGCCGAGACGTACGGGCTGCAGCTGGTCGAGCCAGAAGACATCCGGCGCTTGCGCCTGGCCGCCGAGGAGCGGCGAGACCGCGCGGTGTCCGCCGCGCTCGGCACCGATCTGCTCGAAGAGGACGAGGCCCCGCCGGCGCCATTGCCGCTCGAAGACCTGCGGCGCAAGTACGAGCAGCGCTTCGGCGCCGCAGGGGCGTCCTTTCCGGGCGACCGCTTCGTGGCCAAAGACGGCAGCACGGTGGTGTTGCTGGTGCAGGCGAGCTCGCACGCGACCAGCTACGAGGCGGACAGCGCGCTCTTGTCGCGGGTGGCGGACGACGTGCAAGCGCTCGGCTTTCCCGCGGCGTATGCCGCGGAGATGCGGCTCGGCTACGCGGGGGATGTCGCCACCCGGGTCGAGGAGATGGAAGGGCTAGCTGCGGACCTCACCTTGTCCGGCGGGCTCGTGCTCCTGCTCGTGGTGGCGGTGATCGTGGGCTACTTCCGCTCCTTCGTCTCGCTCTGGCTTTTGTCGGTGCCGCTGGCCTTTGGGACGGTGTGGGCGTTCGGGCTGGCCGCGTTGCCGCCGTTTTCGATCCGACACCTGAACTCGAACACCGCCTTTTTGGGATCCATCATCATCGGCAACGGCGTCAACACCGGGATCATTTTGCTCGCGCGCTTCCGAGAGGAACAGCGCAAGAGCGCGGATGTCTCGGCGAACATCGTGCGCGCCTTGAGCGGGACGTGGCGACCCACCCTGGCGGCGGCGTCGGCCGCGTCGGTGGCGTACGGTTCCCTGATTTTTACCGATTTTCGCGGCTTCAATCAGTTCGGCTGGATCGGTGGGCTTGGCATGTTGGTCTGCTGGGTCGCCACGGTGGTGCTGATGCCGCCGCTGTTGTCCCTGTTCGGCGCGCGGGTGACGGCCAGCCAGGAAGAGCCCGGCGAGCTTGGGCGCTGGCAGCGCGCGGTCGGGCAGCTGTTCGCCCGCCCGGCGTTGGTGGTGGGGCTCACCAGCATCGCCCTGCTGGTCTCGATGGTGGCCGTCCTGGGCCGGTCCACGGAGTGGATCGAGCACGACTTCTCGAAGCTCCGCCGGCGCGACTCCTGGGAGTCCGGCGAGCGGTACTGGGGTGCGCGGATGGACGCGACGCTCGGCCGCTACCTCACCCCGACGGTCATCCTCGCGCCCGACGCCGCCGCCGCGCGGCGCATCGAAGAGCGGGTGCGGCAGCTCGAGGCCGAGGACCGCGCCGGGGGCCTCATCGGACAGGTGCGCTCGGGCGCCACCGTGTTCCCGGAGACGGCGCCCGCGGCATTGGCCGAGGCGAAGCAGCTGGCGCGCGTGCTGACCCCCAAGATCCGGAGCGAGCTCTCCGAAGACGAGCGCCGCGTGGTCGACCGCGCCTTGAGCGGAGAGGCGCTCCAGCCGCTCACGGCTGCGGCGCTCCCCGACGTGCTGGTGGCGGGGCTTCGGGAGCACGACGGCCGGATCGACCGCAACGTGCTCGTGTTCCCGAAGCTGTCCAAACACACCTGGGATGGCGAACGCATGCTCGCGTTCACGCGCGATCTGCGCGCCGCCGCGGAGGTCGACGGAGCACAGGCGCCGGTCGCCGGCTCGCTGCTCTTGGCGAGCGACATCGCCAGCGCGATGAAAGCGGACGGCCCACGCGCGACCGCCTTGTCGTTGATCGCCGTGCTCGTCATCTGCGTGGCGGCGTTCCGATCGCTCAAGCTGTCGCTGCTCGCCCTGTTGTCGCTGTTCATGGGCGTCCTGCTGATGCTCGGCGGCATGAGCTTGAGCGGCGAGCGTCTGAATTTTTCGAACTTCGTGGCCTTGCCGATCACCTTCGGCATCGGCGCGGACTACGCGATCAACATGCTCAAGCGCTTTCAGCTCGAGGCGGGCGAGGCCAACGACAGCGCCGGCATGACCGCGGCGCTGGCGAACACCAGCGGCGCCGTGGCCCTGTGCTCGGCGACCACCATCATCGGGTTCGGGTCGCTCTTGATCGCGCAGAACCGCGCGCTGTTCTCGTTCGGCGTGTTGGCGGTGGCGGGAGAGATCGCCTGCCTTTTGACCGCGGTCGTGCTGTTGCCGGCGCTCATGGGCCGCCTTCGGCGCCAGCGCCAGGTGGCTCCAGCGAGCGCCTATTGAAGGGCCGCGCCTCCGGAAGGGCCATCGTCCTCTCCGGCATGGTCCGTTTGGATTCGGCGCTCTCGAAGAAGCCATCGAGGGGACCGAAGGTCCCGCACCCGGTGAGGACATCGTGGGGCGATGAGGAGCGGGCTCTGACGACCTCGGTCCCTGACGGGCGTCAGCTCCGTCGCTTGCTCTCGGGCCGGCGCCAGTCTATAGACACATGGTCATCTGCTGACTAGCGAGTCATTGGAGAGCCCAATGGGGGTCGCCGAGCGGCGGCAGCGCGAAAAACACCAACGTCGCTGCCGCATTTTGGATGCCGCCGAGCGGGTGTTCCTGAAGCAGGGGCTCGGCGCCGCGACGATGGATCAAGTCGCGCGGGAGGCGGAGCTCAGCAAGGGCACCCTCTATCTGTACTTCAAGAGCAAGGACGAGCTCTGGCTCCAGGTGGCCAACCGCGCCCTGGAAGAGCTGGTGACCCTCCTGAAGCGCTCCGCGGCCGCCGGTGGCAGCGGCCTGTGGCGCCTCGAGCGGTTGCTCATCGCTTATGCGGAGTTCATGCGCGGCCACCGCGAGCGCTTTCGAATGGCGACGAGCTGGCTCCTGGACGACTACATCGTCAGCGGCAGCCCGGCGTTCGAACGCTACCGGGAGCTGATCGGCGCGGTCTTCGCGACCGTCAGTCAAGCCGTCGACCTCGGCAAACAGGACGGGAGCATCCGCACGGCGCTGCCGACGCTCGAGCTCGTCGTGCAGCTCTGGGGCGGTCTGCTCGGTGTGTTGATGGTGGAGTCGAGCTCCGCGGAGGTGGCTCGACGCTTGCCCGGGCCCGTGGACTTCGCCGCGCTGGTGCCGGCATACGTCCAGCTCTTGTTGGGCGGCGTGGCCGGCCTTGCCGACGCGGGACCGGCGGCGGACGCCTGACCCTGCCGGCCTCGGTACGGGGTGGCGCGGGTTGGCGCCACCGCGGCGATCTGGTCGGGTCACTCGAGCTCGAACTGGCCGGCCAATGGCGGATGGGGCTCGTCGGACCGCTGGCATAGGGACTGCAGCGATGACGCAGCTAGAGCATCGGATCTCGTTTGGGTCCGCTCTAGGAGGTTATCCATGGACGTACCGTTCTCGTCGGCGGCGCGTGGTGCGGCAGGCGCCGTTCGTGGCACCGTTTCCCGTCCCGAGTCGCAGGACTGGCTCAAAAAATTCGCTCGCCTCGGGCACCTGGCCAAAGGCGTGGTCTACCTGCTGATCGGGGTCTTGGCGTTGATGGCCGCCTTCGGCAGCGGCGGTCGAGTCGGCGGTGGGCAAGAAGCGGCGAGCTACCTCGCCGGGTTGCCGGGTGGACCGGTGCTGCTCGCTCTGACGGGCTTCGGACTGCTCGGCTACGCGGCGTGGCGCTTCATCGAGGCCTGGAAGGATCCGGATCGGGAAGGATCCGACACCAAGGGCATCGTCAAGCGAGTCGGGTTTGCGGCGAGCGGCGTCGTGAACGCCGCCATCGCGGTTGGCGCGTTGCAGCTGGCGTTTGGCCGCGGGACAAGCTCCGGGGGCGAGCAAGCCTGGGCGTCGCAGCTGCTGACGGTTCCCTTCGGTCAGTTCCTTCTGGGCGCGATCGGGATCGGCGTGATCGTGGCCGGCCTCTCGCAGCTCAAGGAAGCCAAGGACGAGCGCTTCAAGCGCGTGCTGAAGCTGCACCAGATGAGCCGCAAGGAGCGGACGTGGGTCACCCGGCTCGCAAAGATCGGCCTCTGCGCGCGCGGCGTGGTGTTTCCGCTGATCGGCTACGGGATCCTGCGGGCGGCGATGGCAAACTCGGCCGCTCGAGCGCAGGGGTTCGGCGGTGCGCTGCGCGAGATCGCGTCCAAGCCCTTTGGGCAGGTTCTGCTCATCGCCGTCGCCGCGGGGCTGGTCGCCTACGGGATCTACATGCTGGCCGTCGCCAAGTACCGCCGGCTGGCGACCTGACAGCAGCCCCTCCAGAGCAATCGCGAATCGCGAGAGAGCTGCGAGCGGCCCGGCTATTCTCCGCTGATCTTGCAGGACAGCGGCTTGGCGACCAGCGCGTCGCCCTCGTTCGTCCACTGCGCGCCCGGGTTCCAGCGAAGCCTGGGGTTCAGCCGACCGATGAACTTCACCTCGCAGTCGGCGACGAAGCGAGCCAGCTTCTTGGACGCCACGCCTCGGAACGGCTCGCGGTGCAGCCGCTGAGCGACGGTGGGCTCGTTCCACAGGCCGGCGACCAACATCAGCTGGTTCTCGGGCCAGGTGCGGTACGGCTGGATGATGTCCGCCTTGTTGTCGTCGAGCGGCTGACCCGCTTCCGCGGGCCAGGGCTGCGTCTCGCTCCGGTAGGCGCAGTGGTAGCCCTCGATGGTCTGGTTCGAGGCGCAAGCGAGCAGCTGGTAGTCCGCCGTGATGAGCGTGATCCGAACCCGAGAGGTCTTGCCGACCTGCCAGTTCGACGTGTCGGTCGGGGGCGGCCCCTGCGACGCACTCTGAACGACGTCCCCGAGCTTCGAGTACGGGAACAACACGACCGCCGCCAGCAGCGCCAAGACGACATAGTACCGTCCGGAGACCACCGGCACGTCGTCCGGAGGCAGCTGCCGCCGGGGGCGGCGGCGGGCGGGACCGGGGCGGACGGCGGCGGTGCTGGCCATGGTCGGGGGGTGATAGCTCGGTGCTGGGCCGAGTCAAAGGTCAAATGGGCTCCGCTGGCGGCCAGATGTGGGCTTTTCTGGGCGCGCCCAGCACCCCACGGCCGCAGGGAGCGGGCCCTTTCTGGGCGGCAGGGCCGTCGCGCGAAGGAGCTTCAGCGGCAATCGCGGAAAGCCGCCGCCCAAAGCGCGGCCCCGAGCTTCTCATGGGCCGGCGGTCCGAAGTGCAGGCCGTCGCCGAAGGGGCGGGTGTACTCGGGGCAGAGCCGGTCCGGGTCCTCGCACGCGAGCAAGCGGTGCGCGTCGACGACCGCGTCGATCCCACCCCGATCGCGTTCGGACAGGATCCAGGTGTTGAGCGCGCGCGTGTTGCGCCCGCGCTCGGGCGTGAACCAGCGCGAAAAGCCGCCCCAGGGGGCGACGGTCACGGCCACCACCCGCATGCCGTGCTCCCGCGCTCGTTGGTAGATGAAGCTCAGGTCGCGACGGATCTTCTCGACGGTGCGATGGGCCGTCTGGTCGCTGTACAGATCGTTGACGCCCCCGAACACGATGAGGTGGGTGTACTGCTCCGTCGCAGCGCGCGGCAACACGTCGCTGACGAAGCGCCGCTTCATCTGGTTGACCATGTCGCCGCCTTTGCCGAAGTTGCTGAAGCGGCTCTCGGGGCAGCGCTTGGCGAGGGTCTTCAAATAGCCGCCGCCGTGCGAGCGCGCGTCGGTCAGCGAATCGCCCAGCGCGGCGATGTGGCAGGCGCGGCTCGGGGCCGAGTCGTCGACCAGGGCATTGGCGTCCCCGCTCGCGGAGGGATCGCGGCTGGTCGAACCGACGGGCGTGGGCGAGTCGTTCGGCGCGATCGATGCGGGCGCGCTGCTCGCGAGCGCCGAGGCGCTGCTTTTGGCGGGCGCCCCGGTGGGCTTGGACGGGAGCGTGGGCGCAGCGTCGTCCGTGGTGGCGGGCGGTACGGGGCGAGACTCCGCGCGGCAAGCCAGCGCGCCGGCCATCGAAGCCCCGATGAGCAGCGAGCTTGCCGTGCGGATGCCCCACGGGGTGTCGCGATGCGACCGAGCGGCCCGGGTGCGCATGGTGCCTGTTCTGTCATACCGCGCTCGCGCCGTCGAACGGCCCGCCTCGGCGCCGTCCTCCTTCCGCGGTCGGCGGGTCACTCGGCGGCCAGCAACGCCAGGCCGGCTTCCTTGTCGAAGCGCTTGCGGAGGTGCGCCGGCGCCTCGGTGACGATGACCTCGAGCGTCGGCCACACGATCGCTTCGAGCAGGTGCCCTCCGCGCGTGCTTCCGTCGCGCAGCCCCAGCACCGCGTGCAGGTGGACCGCGGGTTGGCCGTGCTCGTCGTCGGCGATGTCCCCGACGAGCGCCAGCACCTCCGCTTGCTCCGCCACGGGGATGGGCAAGTACTCTTTGCGCTGCCGATCGTAGTAGCCGAGCTTGGCGCGCTCGAAGGCGCCCACGGCCGTGATGCGACAGGTTCCGACGCCCCGCTCACGGGCGAAGCGCTTCAGCTCCGTCATGACCTCTTCGCCCTTGGCGAGCACCACCGCCAGCATTCGCTGGGCACCGGCGGCGGCGTTCGTGAGCTCGTGCACCTTCATGCCACGACCGTGCGGATTCGCCGTCCCGCCCGCAAGGCCCCCGCGTTTGCTGGTCCGAGCCGCCGGCGCTCGGGTGTAACCTCCGGCCCACATGACGTCGGTCGGTGAAATCTACGAAAAGACCCGCAAGCGGCCCGATTTGTTCTGGAACACCTATGTCTGCCGCCCTCCGGCCGCCGTCGTGGTTCATTGGCTGCGGGACACGAAGGTGACCCCCAACCAGGTCACGCTCGCGGCGTTCGTGCTGGCGGCGCTGGCGGCGGCGCTGTTGGTCGTCCTCCCTGGGTACTGGGGGGCGCTGATCGCCGTCGTCCTGTTCGAGCTGTCGTACGTGCTCGACTGCGTCGACGGGATGCTGGCGCGCTGGCGAGGCATCCAGTCGACGCCGGGACACCTGCTCGACTTTTTGATGGACGAGATCAAGGCCTTCCTGGTCCTCGCGGCGGTGGCCGTGCGGCTTTATCGCGAACACGCGGCAGACTGGCCGCTGCTCGTCGGTGTGGGCGGGCTCGTGGCGCTGGCGACGGGCATCGCGATCACGACCTTTCAGCGGCGTCCCGAGATCGCCGGCCCACCAGCAGCGAACCCGACGCCCCCGCCCGCGCGCTCGCTGGTGGGAAGACTGGCCGCTGTCCCGCTGGGTCTGGCGAAATGGCTCGTCCACTATCCTTCCTACATCCTCTATGCGGCCCTGCTCGGTCGGCTCGAGCTCTACTTCTTCCCGTACGTGGCGGTGCACGCGCTGTATGCGCTCAAGTCGCTGGTCTGGATCGCGCTCCGGTTCGGGCGCGCTTAGCGGCCGAAGGGGCCAAGCTTGGCGATCACTCTTCGGCGAGCTCGACGCCGGCAGAGCGGCTGGTCTCTCGCTCGAACAGCTCGACCAGCCGCTGATCGTGCAGCGTGCTCGGTGGCGCGGCCGGGGCGACGGTGTCGCGAGGCAGCTCGAACAGCGCCGCGTGCACCGATGGGGTCAGGAACGCCAGGCCGGACGGCAGCGGTCCCGGCGGCGGTGGGGGCTCGAGCGCCGCGAGCACGAACCCCCAGTCGCCGTAGCTCGGCACCGGCGCATGATAGGCCAGCGTGTAAAACCCAGCCGCATCCAGCATGCTCCGAATGCTGCGGAAACAACCGGGCGAGCTGAAGGCCGAGGTCGCCTGCACCACCGCCACTCCCCCCGGGGCGAGCCGCGCTCGCAGCGCTCGGTAGAAGAAGCTCGTGTAGTTCTTCCCCTCCACGTGGTCGGAGGGGTCGGGCAAATCGACGACGATCACGTCGAAGCGCTCGGCGCTCCGGGCGAGCCAGGCGATGGGCTCCGCCTCGACCAAGCGTACCCGCGGCGACGCCAGCAGGCGCCCCGCCGCGCTCCCAGGCCAGACCGCGTTCGCCGACAGCGCCACCACGTCCGCGTCCACGACCAGCAGGGTCAGCTGTCCAAGATCGGGGTAGCGCAAGAGCTCCGCTTCGAGCAGACCGTGGCCACCGCCGATGGCGAGCACCCGCGCGTGCCGCTCCGCGCGCGACATCGCGGGATGCACGAGCGCCTCGTAGTAGCGGTGGGCGTCGTTCGACGACAGCTTCAGCCGGCCGTCGACGAAGAGCTCCAGGCTCTGCTGACCGGAGGTGACGACATAGCGACCCCGGTCGGTCGTGTGCGCCCAGACGACATCGTTCGGGAAGCTCGACAGCTCCTCCGAGGGCACCCACGCTTCGAAGCGCCAGAGCCCGAGCGCCGCCAAACACACCCCGAGCAGGCCCAGCGCCTGCGCTCGGCGGCCCCCTGGCGCAGGGATCTCGAAGTAGTGGCCGATCCGAGGGGCCCAGGCCGCCAGCAGGCACGCGACCGCGGCCAGCGCCGCCGCGCTGCGCAGCAGACCCACGACGGACGCGACGAAGGCGGCGAGGCTGGCAGCGGCGATGGTCCCTGCCAGGCGAAACGGGTTGAGCAGCCGCGGCCAGAGCGCGATGCGCCGGCGGATGGTGGCGGTGGCCCGGGCCGCGGCCACCGCC
>JAEZYZ010000405.1 GCA_023418705.1 Pseudomonadota bacterium
CCACCGGTGCTCGTGCTGCCACCGGTGCTCGTGCTGCCACCGGTGCTCGTGCTGCCACCGGTGCTCGTGCTGCCACCGGTGCTCGTGCTGCCACCGGTGCTCGTGCTGCCGCCCGAGGCGCTCGCTCCCGTGCCAGCCGCTCCGCCCGTGCCGGCCGTCGCTCCACCGGTCGCCGCCGTCCCCGCGGCTCCAGTCCCGCCGGCTCCGGACGGCGGGGGATCGTCGTCATCGCTGCCGCACGCGGCGCACAGCAAGCTCAAGGCAAGCCACGGGCCCAATCTGGTCATGAGAGGTGCTCCCTCGCTTGGCGGCGCGGTCCGCACCCGGACGCACTCCGCACGCGAGCGTCGAACCCCCGAGGCTAGTCGCCCGTGTGGCGCCGCGTCAACTGACGCTGGTCAATCCTCGGCTCACGCAGCCCGCACGACGGAAGGCGAGCGGCGTGCACGCGAGGGGGAAGCTCGGCAGCAGCGGATCACCAGGGCATCCGCTCGCCGTTCGCGTGCCAGAAGCCGCCGCTCGTCTCGAGCGTCAGCTCGTCGATGCGCGCGAGCAGGCCGCTCGCCGCCTGCTCCGGCTCGACGTCGCCCCTGCCGCTGATCATGTCCGTCTTGACCATACCGGGGTGCAAGATGGCGACGGCGACGCCGTTGCCCTTCAAGTCGACCGCGAGCGATTTGCCAGCGATGTTCAACGCGGTCTTGCTCATCCGATAGCCGTAGGTGCCGCCGGAGGTGTTGTCTTCGATCGAGCCCATCCGGCTCGTGATGAGCGCCACCTTTCCGCCGTTCGCCAGGCGCTGGCGGAGCGCCGCCGTCACGCGCAGGGGACCGAGCGCGTTCACCTCGAACTGCCGGCGGATGCCGTCGACGTCGAGCGTCTCCAGACGGTCGGGCCAGATCAGAATCCCGGCGTTGTTGATGAGCAGGTCGATCGAGCGTCCGCCCACCGCGCGCACCAGCGCCTCGATGCCGTCGTCGCGCGTCACGTCCACGCCCTCCACCACCTCCACCCCGAGCGCCGAGAGATCGCTCGAGCCCTTGCGGCACGCCGCCAGCACCTGATGCCCGCGCTGCTTCAGCTCTTTGGTAAGCGCCAATCCAATGCCGCGGTTGGCGCCCGTCACGATCGAAAATGTCATGGCCGAACCTATGGCGCTGCGCGGAGCGGACGGCAACCCCCGCGCCTCAACGTCATTTTCGAACCCCTCGGCGTCGAGAAGGGGCGAGCGTCATTGACGCGAATGGAGCGCGCGTGGTCATAAACGACGCTCGATACTTTGCCCTGGAGGAATATCGACATGCACACCGTCCATCGAATCATCGTGTCCGCTTCAGCGCTCGTGCTCGCCGCCGGCTGCGGCGCGCCGCCCGCCGAGGAGGCCACCCAGAGTGAGGAGTTGGCCCTTCACTCGCAAGATTTTCAGCTCAAGCTGCCGCTTGGTTACGCTGCGAAGGACGTCACGCTCGCGTCGATGGGCAACGACGGGTACCTCAAGATCAATGACCGGGTGCGGGTGCTCTCGAGGCTCGGCACCGTTCCGCTCGTGGACCCCGCGACGCTGGTCCACTCGGGGGACGGCGGCGGCGGCATCGTGTTGGGTGCGTACTCCCAGACCGGCCACATCGTGAGCACCAACGACCTGTTCATTCGCAACCTCGCGACCATGGCGTCGCGCACGCTGACGCCGACCGGGGTCATCGAGAGCCAGACCAGCCACAACTACGAGAACAGCACCACGCGCACCCAGCTCCTGCCCGCCTCGATCGAGACGGTCCGGTTCGAGAACATCTCGGACGAGTACCATGGGACCCTGAACATCGAGCCCGATGCCGAAGAGGTCCTGACTCCGGGCCGCTACGGCGGCGTCCGCGTCAAGTCCCGCGCCCGCGTCGTGTTCCAGCCGGGCGTCTACGAGCTCGACCTGCTGCACTTCGAGCCGGAGTCCGTGGTCTACTTCGAGAACTCCGGCCCTATCGAGATCATCGTCCACGACTCGTTCATCTTCCGCGCTCGCGTCGAGAGCGACTACCCGGAGCCGACGAACATCGCGTTCGCGACCAACGGCGCCGCCGACATCCCGGTCGGTGCGCCCTTCCGCGGCTCGATCTTCGCCCCGAACGGCACCATCGTGCTCCCGTCGCTCCGGCAAGGGGAGTACCACTGGGGTTCCTTCTTCGGCGCGAGCGTCGAGGTGCACCAGGACGCCACCGTGGTCCACCAGGCCTACCTGCCGCACGACGCCGGCATGCCGCCGCACTCGATCCAAACTCCGTCCTGGTACCCGAGCGGCTGGGCCTTCGCGAAGGTGCAGGGCGTCGCCCACGATGCTTCGAATTGGTATTTCACGCAGACCAGTGTGGTGACGAGGTATCCCGTCACCGCGGACCTGCCGAACGCGACGCCGGAGCGACAGGCGTCGGCGCCGCTCGACGCCGGTCACCTCGGCGATCCCGTGTTCGCCCGCGGTCGCCTTTACATCCCGCTCGAAGACTGCTCGGCGTGCGGGGAAACGGAACAGGGGGTCGCCGTCCTGAACCCCGACTTGGAGCTGGTTGGGTGGGCGTCGCTGCCGTGGGGCGGTCATGCTGCCTGGCTCGCCTACGATCCGACGGAAGGTCGCTTCGTCACGTCGAAGCAGTTTTCCACCTTCGATACCCTGACCAGCTTCGACTTGACCGCCTGCTCAGAGGGACCCGATTGCCCAGGCGGCTATCGGGTGGTCGACGTCTCCGAGGTCTCCTTGCGCAGGGCGGGCACGCTGACGCCGGTCCGCTACCAGGCAGCCGACTCGGACCACGGTCTGCAGGGCGGCGCGATCTCGAAGGACGGCATCCTTTATCTGTCCTGGGATCAGAAACCACACGTCAGCGAGGGGAGCTGGGTGGATGACCGCGATCGGCTGTTCGTCGTCAAGGCTTCCAGCGGCATCGTCATTCAGGAACGAAGAGTGAATCACGACAATTTTTGCGTGTTCAACCAGGAGCTCGAAGGCCTCACCCTCTGGGACCTGGACGGGGCGGGCGCTCCGGGCATTTCCGGCCAGCTCCACCTGGCCGTGCAGGGCTGCGGCACCGTCCAGCAAGGGCAAACCTTGCGGTTCGCGCACTTCGGGGTGCCGGCGCTCGCGGGCGAATAGCGTCGAGCGCAAGCCTTGCGGTCGCCATTGGACCGGTGTATGGACCACCGGTCCAATGGCTCTCGACCGGTTTTTTCGCCTGCCCAAGGAGCGGCAGCAGCACATCATCGAGACGGCGGCCGAGGCGTTCGCGGAGCACGGCTACGAGGGCACGTCGTTCAACGCGCTGCTCGCCAAGCTCGGCTTGAGCAAGAGCCAGGCGTACTACTACTTCGAAGACAAGGCGGACCTGTTCGTCACGGCGTGCGCGGCCTGCTACGAACAGTACTACGCCGAGGTCGAACGTCTCCCAGCGCCGACGTGCGGAGAGGAGTTCTGGGAGTTCGTCGTGCAACTCTGCCGCGTCGGGCTGTGGTTCCAACGCAGTCACCCGATCGCGGCGCGGCTGACGCGCGCGATCGCTCAGTCGCCGCTGCGCGAGCCGTTGGGCCGCGCCTCGGTGCGGACGGCCCGCGGCACGGCAGACAGCTACGCGTCGTGGATCGCGCTCGGGCAGCGGCTCGGCGCCGTGCGCAGCGATTTGCCCGCCGATCTGCTGCTGGACCTCGCGATCGACCTGTCCGCGCGGCTCGACGTCTGGTTCGCAGAGCGGGCGGCGGGCGCGACCGACGCCGAGATCGAGCGCTACGCCATCCTGTTTGCCGACTTGTCGCGACGCGCTTTCGAAGCTTCGACGCGCCGCTCGAGGGCCGACACATGACGTGGCTCCCGCCCCGCCCGCGAGCGCCAGGGCTCTTCACGGTGCTCGACATCGGCCGCGACCAGCTCGAGCGCCCCATCCACTACTTCCAGCGCCTTGGCGACACGTTCCGCACGTCACTGTTCGGCACCGTGTTGGTCGCGACCCGCGACCCCCACGTGTTCGAGGACGTGCTCGTGCGCCAGCACAAGCGCTTCATCAAGGACGAGATCACCCGCGGACTCTCGAAGCTCCTGGGGCAGGGGCTTCTGACCAGCCACGGTGAGCCCTGGCAGCAGAACCGACGGCTGCTTCAGCCGCATTTCCAGCCGCAGCAGCTCGATCGCTATTTGCCGGTCTTCCGCGAAGAGGCCGAGCGCGAGCTCGATGGCTGGCCGTCCGAGGGCACGCTCGACCTGCACCCGGCGATGGCGCGGCTCTCCATGCGCATCGCCCTGCGCACGCTCTTCGGCACCGAAGCCGGGGAGTACGACGAGTTCGAGCAGTCGATGCGCGACGCGATGTGGTTCTTCGCCGGCTTCGCCGGCACGTCCGTGCCCCTGCCGCTCTCGATTCCCACCCCGACGAATCGGCGCTTTCTGCGCGCCCGCTCCCACCTGAACGAGGCGCTCCGCCGGATCCTGACCCAGGCGCGCACGCAGGGCGTCCAAACCAGCGTGCTCGGGAGCCTGTTGTCCGCTCGGGCGAGCGGCGAGCTCTCGGAACAGCAGCTGGTCGACGAAGCCATCACCATGCTCTTGGCGGGTCACGAGACCACCGCCCTCACGCTCACCTACGCGCTGGCGCTGCTCGCCCGCGCGCCAGAGCAGCAACGAGCCCTGCGCGAGGAGCTCTCGGGATCCGTCCCGGAGAGCGTGGCGGCGCTGCGCGCCCTCCCTGGCGTGAACCGCGCCCTCAAGGAGAGCCTGCGCCTGTACCCGCCCGCCTGGGCGATCGGGCGGGAGGCGCTCGAGGACAGCGAGATCGCCGGCTTCACCGTGCCCAAAGGCGCGCAGGTGATCCTCTACCAGTGGGCCGCGCACCGGCACCCGAAGTGGTTCGAGGAGCCGCTCGCGTTCCGCCCCGGACGCTGGACGCGCGACTTCGAGGCGAGCCTCCCCCGCCACCTGTACGCGCCCTTCGGCGGCGGTCCGCGCATCTGCATCGGCAATCACTTCGCACTGGCCGAGATGGTGATCGCCCTGGTCACGCTCCTGGACCAGTTCGAGCTACAGGCCCCCGAACCCTTCGCGCCCCGTTTCATCACCTCCATCACCCTGCGCCCGCGCGATCCGGTGCGGGTAGGGGTGCGCCGGCTCGGCTGAGAGCGGGCGCGCAGACCCGGCCGAGGGCGGCTTCTGCGGCTTCTGGTGCATCACGCAGGCAACACCGTTGACCTGCGGCCGGTTCTCGGGTCATCGCCTGAGCTGCGGGCTCGGAACCGATGCTTCTTGCCGCTCGCCTGCGAACCTTGACTTGGATTGCCGCTGCGGCTGCGGTGCTCTGTGCGTGTGCCGGCGCCGGCGCTCCGACGGACACTCCCCCTCCTGCACTTGGCTGATCCGTTGGCGCAGAACCAGCCTGAACGACTGCAAGGTGGCGCTCCTCGTCCTCTCCGCTACCCCAAGCGGCGCCGTTCGCGGCCCCCTGTCGCCACTCCGCCACCCATGAGCGCGGCCCTGCGGCTGCCCGAGTGGTGGCCGCGCCGAAGCGATGGACGCGCGCGAGGCTGCAGGCCGCGGCGGCGACCAGGCCCGCTTTCCCGCCAACGTCGTTCTCGCTGCTCGGGTCTCGCCCGCTACACATCCATCATCGCGATAAACCCCGCGATCAAGAGGATCACCGCTTCAGCCAGAGCCAGAGCGACGAGGGCCATTGCCGCGTTGCTCAGCGCTCGCTCCTCGTCGGTGTCCCGGCGCGCTTCCCCCCGCTTCCGCGAACACCCGGCGGGCCGCGAAGGCTGCTGCCGCCAGCACCAGCGGCGCGAGCCAAGCGCGCACCCAGGCGTGCAGCGCGATCCCCAGCACGTTGGCCACGATGGCCAGCAGCGCCGCGTTTTGGCCGGCGGCACCGTCGGAGTGCCTGCACAAGCGCAGCAACGGCAATGCAGCCGGCCGAGTAAGCCCCCCAAAGAACCATGGGTTTTCAGTTACTCCAGTAGGCGGGGGGCGCGTCAACGCCGGGCGATCTCGCTGATCGTCAGCGTGAACCAAGAACCTCGTCAGGCGACCGCCTGACGCCGCGAGCGCCGCCGCGCAACTCAGGCCTCCTCGTCCGCAAAGTCCAAGGCGCCGTGCCTTCACCAAGCAGCGCACTTCGGCCCCTGACGGCGGAACGCTCGGCGTCTCGGGACCCGTCGGCCCCCTCGTCACCTCGATCGTGCCGCGCCGGCGCGGCTCGGCGGCGCCTTGCCGCGCTTGCGGTCCATGTGGCTTCGGCCAAAGTCCTGCTCGGCCGCCAGCAGATTGTGGGGAGGACACCGAAGCTCCAGGCTGTCCACGGAGTCCGGGCCGCCCATCGCGTGCGCTTCGCGGTGGTGCAGCTGCAAGCTGCCAGTCTCCGGAGAGCGCCGTCCGCGATCGTCGGTGTAGGCACACCGTCCCGCATCGCGCGCCCACACCTCACGCCGGATCGCGGCGCTCACGTGGCGC
>JAEZYZ010000438.1 GCA_023418705.1 Pseudomonadota bacterium
GTCTGGCTCAAGCGCGCCAGCTCCGCGCCGAGGTCGAGCGCCGCGGCCACCCGATGGCCGACCCGCACGCCGCCGCCGGTGGCTTCGAAGAGGCCGACGTCGAGGACCCGAAGGCCAGCGACGGCGACCAGCTCGCCAGCGAGCTCACACAGCAGCAGCGGGCTCGGGCTCGGCGCCGGCTCGCCCACCGACAACACCAGCACGACGCGCCCTGCGACGAGCGTCATCCCGAGCTGCGTGCCGGGGACCCGGGTCACTACGGCGTCGTCGACCAGGCATTGGGCCACGCTCGCCGGCAGGAAGCCGAGCTGCCCCTCCCGCTCCACCAGAAGCCCGCCGACCCGCGTCATGGGCTAGGCGGCGGAGCGCCGGACGATGCGGGAGTTCAAAAACTGATACAGGATCTTGCAGAGCTCGAAGGAGCTGCCCTCGATGTCGTCGATGATCTCGCCCACCGTGCGCTCGCCGTCGATGGCCTCGAGCACGGCGCGCTCCTGAACGGTGAGCTTCGACTCGTCGGCGATGCGCTGGGTCGCGCTCGGATCTCGGTAGAGCACCTCGCCGAAATCGAAGCTGCCCTCGATGAGCCGCCACTCGTCGACGCGCCGGAAGCCCTCCATCATCAAGCCGCGGATGCCGAGGCCGAGCTTGGCCTTGGTGGCCGCGGGCACCGCCGCATCGAGCTGGAAGCTGAAGCGCCCCTTGTCCCAGCGGACCAGCTCGTAGACCACCTCTTCGGTCTGGGTGGTGAGCGCGCGCTGCAGGTGCTCGGCCGTGATGAGCTCGCGGTCGATCAGGTGCTCGCCGAGCAGCTGCCCGGTGCGGGTGTTTTCGAGCACCCGGTCGAGGTGCTCGCGCGAAATGCCGCCCTGTGCCACCAGGTAGCGCCCGAGCAAAAACTCGTCGCGCGGCCCTTTGTAGTTGGCGTAGTCGACGTTGCCCTCGCCGAGGTAGAGCGTGATGATCGCGCCGCCGCGCGTGAAGGTGAGCGCGCCGGATTGGCGCTGCATCTGCAGGACCTGGAGGATCTCGGGGGTGGAGATCACCGACAAATCGCCGGCCAGGACTGGCAGGTCGCTGACGATCTCGCGCAGCACCGGGCTCAACAGCGTCAGGGCGTCCGGCGTGAGCGAGCGCTGCACGGCTTCGCTCAGGCTGGGCCCCGCGCTGCGCGCGAGCCCCGACGCTTTGAGCAGCTCGGGCAGCAGGATCTTGCCGAGCCGGGCGCCGAGCTCGGCGGCGGCTTCGACGCGCCGCTGCTCCGGGTCGTCGCTCAAGGTGACGGACGGACGGAACTCTTCCTGTTCGAGCTGCTCCTCCTCCGGCATGGCCGCCGCGTCGGGCGTCGGCGGTGCGCGACCTTCTTCGTGGCGCTTGAGCGCCCCCTCCACCACCGCGACCAGCCCGCGCGGGTCGAAGGGTTTGGTGATGGCGTCCATCGCGCCGGTCTGCTGCACGAAGTGCCCCCGGATCTTGTCGCCCTTGGCGCTCATCAGGACGACGGGCAAATTGCGCAGATCGGCGTTGGCCCGGAGCTCGCGGCAGAACTGGTAGCCGTTCATCCGCGGCATGACGAAGTCGAGCAGCACCAGGTCGACTTTTTCACTCGCGAGCTGCTCGAGGGCCTGCTGCCCGTCTTCGGCCGTCAGCGTCTCGTAGTCGCGGGCCTCGAGAATCGCGGCGACGACCTTGCGGATGGTGGGGCTGTCGTCGACGACGAGGATGCGGGCGCCCATGGAGTCCGAGTGAATCGTCCGGCAGCAAACCGGACCTGTCAAGTTGGGGGCGAATTACCCCTGAGACCCCACGCGTATGTGCAACTCCGCGAGCTGCGCCGGCGTGACCGGGCCGGGAGCGTTGCTCATGACGTCGGTGCCCTTCTGCGTCTTCGGGTACGCGATCACGTCGCGAATGCTGTCGGAGCCGGACAGCAGCATGGCGAGCCGGTCCATCCCGAGCGCGATGCCCCCGTGGGGGGGCGCGCCGTAGCGCAGCGCGGACAGCAGAAACCCGAACTTCTCCTGCGCCTCTTCCTCGCCGATGCTCATCGCCGAGAAGACCTTGCGCTGCACGTCCGGGTCGTGCAGGCGGATCGAGCCGCCAGCGATTTCGAACCCGTTCAGCACCAGGTCGTAGCGGTAGCAGAGCACCTTGCCGGGATCTTCGCTGATGGCGTCGATGTGCTCGTCGTGGGGCCGGGTGAAGGCATGGTGTGCCGCCGCCCAACGCTTGTGCTCCTCGTCGTACTCGAACAGCGGCGGATCGACCACCCACAGGAAGTTCCACTGGCCACCATGGCCCACCTCCGGGATCAGACCGGCGCGCTTGGCGACGTGCACCCGCAAGTTGGCGAGCACCGTGTGCACGAGCGCGCTCTTGCCGAACTGGAACAGGATGAGGTCGCCGTCCTGGGCCCCCACCGCGGCGTTGATCGCCGCCCGCAGCTCCGGAGTGATCGTCTTGGCCAGCGGCGACTGCGTCCAGCTCCCGTCCGCGGCCACGCGCGCCCGCGCCAGGCCGCCCGCGCCCATGCTCTTGGCGAGCTGCTCGAGCTTTTCGCCGTCGGCGCGCGTGAGCCCCGCGCTGGCCGGCACCCGCAGCGCCTTGACGATCTCGGCCGGCAGATCCCGGCGGTAGGCGCCCGAGCGGAATTTCTCTGCGATCGGCTGCCAAAACGCGATCCCGCCGCCGCCGTGCTCGATCACCAGATCCGTCAGGTCCACGTGAGGCAGGTCGAAGCGCAGGTCCGGCTTGTCGTTGCCGTAGCGTCCCATCGACTCCTCGAACTTGAGCCGAGGGAATCGGCCGTCGGGGTACAGCGCGTGCAAATCAATGCCGGCTGCCTTCCAGATCGCGAAGATCAAGCCCTCGACCAGGGCGAACACATCGTCTTGGTTGACGAAGCTGAGCTCGATGTCGATCTGCGTGAACTCGAGCTGGCGGTCCAGTCGCTGATCCTCGTCGCGGAAGCAGCGGACGATCTGAAAATAGCGGTCGTAGCCGGCCACCATGAACAGCTGCTTGAACAGCTGCGGGCTCTCGGCGAGCGCATAGAAGCTGCCCGGGTGCAGGCGCGACGGCACCAGGAAGTTTCGGGCGCCGCCGGGCGTGTACTTGACCAGAAACGGCGTCTCGAGCTCGAGGCAGCCCTGCTCGCTCAAGTAGTTGCGCGTGGCCTGGCTGATGGCGTGGCGCATCTTCAGGTTGTTTTGCAGGCTCGGGCGGCGAAGGTCGAGGTAGCGGTAGGCGAGGCGCACTTCCTCGCGGGTGTCGAGGTTGTCGGCGATCTCGAACGGCGGCGTCTCGCTCTTGTTGAAAATCGTCAGCTCATGCACCACCAGCTCGATCTCGCCGGTCGCCAGGTTCGGGTTGGCGGCGCTGACCATCTCCCCCTTCTTCTTGCTGAACTGCTGGCCGCGCGACCGCACGACCCCGCGCACGCCGATCACCCACTCGCTGCGCACCGCCTCGGCCAGCTGGTGCGCTTCGGCGGCGACGTCCGGGTCGAACACGATCTGCGTGATGCCCTCGCGGTCGCGCAAATCGACGAAGATGAGCGCCCCGTGGTCGCGTCGATTGGCCACCCAGCCGAAGAGCACGACCTCACGGTCGATGTCGCTGGCGCGCAGGGCGCCGCAAGAGTGGGTGCGTTTGAGTTCGTCGATGAAGCGGGCCACGGCAGTCCTTCGGTTCAAGTCGTCAGGTCGGGCAGCGCTTTTAGCGCGCTGACCTGTGCGGCTCAATGGCAGCGGACGGCTCGAAACGCCAGCAATTCCGGAAACTGGGCCGGATCGCCGGATCGGTGGCAGCTCATCGGCCATGGACGCCGACCTGGCCCAGCGCCGATCTCGGGCGGCTCGCGAGCTGTTCGCCTGGCTGTCCTTCGCGTTGCCGCTCTGGTTGACGGCCGCACGCCTGGATGGCGCTGCGCGGTTCGGCGTCGACGAGGCGGTGCTCCAGAGCCTCGATCCCGCCGTCTGCCACACCGGGCACCTCTCGGCGGCCCTCGGGCGGCTCACCGCGCTCGTCCCCTTCGGCAGCTTGTCCTTTCGGTTCGCCCTCGCCGGGGCGCTCGCCGCCGGCGTCGCGGGTCGGCTGTGTTTCGGCCTCGCCCTGTCGCTGCTCGAGTGGAGCGGCGGGCGGCGGATGGCGCCGGTCTTGGCGCTCGCGGCCGCGACGGCGGCCGTCATGAGCGCCCCCTGGCAGCTCGAGGCGTTTCGACCCGGCGGCAGCGCGGTCTCCGGAGCGCTCCTGCTCGGGCTCGTGGCCGTGCAGGTGCACGGAGCGGAGCGCCCGTGGGCGAAGAGTGGCCTGCTGCTTGGGGCGCTGCTGGCGGAGGGCCTGGCCGGCTTCTTCGGCGGGTTGGTGCTGGTGGGTCTGTTCGGCGCGGCGTCGGGAAATCTCCCAAGACGGGCCGAGGTGCTGCAGGTGCTGGCGGCGACGGCGGGTGCCTGGACGCTCCTGGCGCTCCCGGCCGTGCTGGCTTCCGGCCCCTCGGCGCTCGTCTGGGCCGCGCGACAGGGCACGCCCGCCCTCCCCCACCTGCCGGAGCCGGGCGCCGCCTGGACGGGGTGGGTCGCTGGAGCCGGGGTCATCGGCCTCGCCCTCGGCGCGGTGGGGCTCGCAGGGTTCGCGTTGACGGGGCGGCAGCGGCTCGCCGCGGCTCTGGGCGCCGCGCTGCTCAGCGATCTGGTGCTCTGCCGGACCGGCGCTCTGACCGAAGCGGACGCTGCCCCCTCGAGCTTGACCGCGGTGGCGCTGATCGTGGTCCTGGCCGCGGCCGGTGTGCAGCGCGCGAGCGACCTGGTCGGTGGGCTGCGGGTGCCGTTCGCTCGCGGCAGCGGCGTGCTCCTGCGCGTCGCCCTGGTCACGCTGGCGCTGGTCGCGGTGGAGGATTCCGGCCACCTGCTGGGCGCGTCGCGCACCGACGGGGCCCAGGCATGGACGAACGAAGCCCTGGGACGCCTGCCGCCCGACAGCCTGGTGATCGTGCACAGCAAGCCGGTGGCGGCTCGCCTGCTGGCGGCCCAGCGCTTGCGCGGCGAGCGGCCGGACGTCTTGGTCGTGCCGCTCGAGCTGCTCGAGAACCCCGTCCTCGCGCGCCCCTTGATCCAGGCCGAGCCTGGCCTCGGCGCCCTGGTACGGGACGTGACCGTCGCGGGCCGGCCCAGCGAATACGCCTTGTCGAGCCTGGCCGAGCGCCGCCCGATGTTCCTCGAGCTCTACCCCGCCTGGGATCGGCGCCTGATGGAGCAGCTCGTCCCCGGCCCCTTCTGGCTCAAGCTCGCGCCGCACGCCCTTGGCCGCTCCGATCGCGTCGCGGCGCTCGAGCGCGGGCGTGCCGGCTATCGCCGCGTCCTCGCAGCCGCGCAGAGCGGCGTCCAGCCCGACCGGGCCACCCTCGCGGTGCTGTTCGAGTCCGGCCGGCAGCAGGCAACGGTGCTCCTCGAGCTGCGCGACGAGCGAACCGCCCGCGGCGTCCTCGAGGACTTGCGCCAAATCGACCCCGAGCACCCCGTCGTTCAAGAGCTCGAGCGCCGGCTCGGGCTCGACGACATCG
Source organism: Pseudomonadota bacterium (assembly GCA_023418705.1). Lineage (GTDB taxonomy): Bacteria > Myxococcota_A > Polyangia > Polyangiales > Polyangiaceae > JAEZYZ01. Next base: position 5,561 of record JAEZYZ010000438.1, read on the forward strand.
CCCGGCTCGACCGCCCGCGCGCGCCGTGAGCGGCGCCGGGCTCGCCCCGCCCGGGTGTGGCAGGCGTCGAACGGGGATGCAGCCCGGGCCCGACCGCGTTATCAGCACTCCTCATGAGGGCAGACTCAGCAGGCGTGCTGCGATTTCGGCGCGGCGTCCCCGCGTGCGCGGCGCTGGCTGGAGCCGTCGCGTTCTGCGCGACCTTGGCGTGTGAAGACAAGAAGGGCGAGCCCGCGACCGAGCCCGCGGCCTCCGACGCTCGCCTGGACGCCGCCCGCAAGCTCGTCGGCGACTTCGAGAGCCGCCTCTCCGCGCTGTACGCCGCCGTCACCAAAGGCGACGCTGGCGCCAGCTTGCCGCCGTGCGGCGCCGACTCCTTCGCGGCCCTCGACGGCGGTGATGGCCGCCTGTTGCTCGCCGAATCAGAGTTCCTCGAGCGCTACGCCCGCCCGAGCGCCGACCCCTACGCTGGCGCCCGCGCACGCTGGCGGTTCCTCACCACCCCCGCGCTGCGCGCCATGCCGGCCCCCTCCCGGCAGGTCGACGAGTCCAAGCTCACCGAAGCCGCGTGGAACGTCAAAAAGCTCCGACAAACCTACGCCTACCTGGGCGTCGTCCACGTCACCGCCCGCAAACCCCCGCGGCTGCAGGGCGAGCAGTATCAGGCCGGTGAGCTCGCGGCCCGCATCATGGTCGCGCCCCTCAAAGGCGGCGATCCGATCTGCCGCATCGACGTCCAGGCCCAGAGCAGCGATGGGGTCGCTGGCGTCGAAGGACAGAGCCGAGAGGACGCCCTCTGGAACAACTACGTGCTCGAGATCCGCAAAGCGATCGAGGGCGCCGTGTCCGGAGCGTCGCGGGCGGTGAGCGTGGAGCTCGGGTGATCTTTCGAGCCCTTCGCTAGCCCTCGTTCCAACCCAGGCCGGCGAGGATCTTGGGGATGGCCTTCTCGATCCGGGCGACGCGGGTGCTCGATTGCTTGGCGCCCGCGAAGTGCAGGACATAGCCGCGCTGTCGCCCCGGCGTCAGCGCGTGGAAGGCTTTGGCGAGCCGCCGGTCCTTCTGCAGGATTTGGGTCAGCTCCTCCGGGAGCTCGAGCTCGCGCTTGGCCTTGAAGTCCACCTTGAGCCCCGCCTTCTCCACGGCGATGGCCTGTTTGACGTAGGACTTCACCACGCTCTTTCGGATGGAAGCCTCGCCGGTGAACTCGAGGCGCAGCGCGGACTGCGTGTTCTGGCCTTGAGTGCGGAGCAGCCCGTGGGTGTCCTCGAGCAGGGCGCCCTTGAAGAACATCAGCGAGCAGTGCTGCTTGAAGGGTTGGATGATGGCGATGTTCTTCCCCTCGAACAGAAAACAGGGCTTGCCCCACTTCAGCTCTTCGTCGAGCCCACACTCGAGCAGGATCGACCTGAGCTTTTGGATCTCGTCCCGCCAGGTTTTCGCCCGGCTAACGAAGGCATCGACTTTCGGGTTCTTGCTGCTCATCGACCCGCGGGAGGATCGCCCGGGATGCATCCCCCGACAAGGGATTCCGGGAGATCCTTCAAACGAAGGATCGCGCGCTGAAGCTCCCTTCGTGGCGTTACTCCGCCGGCATCACGTAGCTCGGGGGTGGCCCGAGGTAGCTGTCGCGCAGGCCTCCCGTGTCGACCACGAATTTCTGCACGACCACCGAGGGATCGACCATCCACAGCTTGAGCACGTGCGCCCCGGCCTCGGCGACCTCGAACTCTGCCGGCACGCGGTGCACGTTGTCGGCGACACCCATCTGCCAGCCGTGCTTGTACAGCGGAAAGGCTGCGGTATCGAGATCGGTGGTGATGTTGATGACCTCGGGGTCCCCGTCGTCGAGCGAGACCGCGATCTTCAGGCCGTCGGTCGGGTAGGTGTTCTGGCGAGGCGAGAGGTAGGTCCATACCGTGATCGGCCCGGACGAGAACAGGTGCAGATCGTATTCGAGCCGCGGGGTGCCGTCCGACCCCGGTGTCTGCCGCTCGGCGGTGACCGGGAAGGGGGTGAGCCCGTCGCCGGTTCGTCCGATCCCCGGGATGAGCTGCCAGTGGATCTCGTCGGCATCGATGATCCGGGCGCGCGCGTGGGCGGCCTCGAACGAGACGTAGCCGCCGCTCTCGACGAACGCGCCGGGCTGTGGTGACGCTGCGGGCTTTTCGATGGGCGCTTCGACCTCGACCGCCGAGCCGTCGGTCAGGTTCTTGATGGTGAGGACCAGGCTCGTGTTGCCTTCGGGCACCGCCGCCCAATCCTCCACCTCGAGCTGGATCCGCTGCGCGGGCGTGGACGCGTCGAGGGTGCCTTCGGTTCGTGAGAGGGACAACCAGGCGGCCTCGGGGGCGACCTCGATCTGGTAGTCGAGCGCTTCCGTGCCGCGCCGGAAGACCTCGATGTACGGAGCCGGCGCCGTCTGGTAGGGGGCGAGGCTCGGGAGGCGGGGGCGCTCGCCTTCCTCAGCGGGCTCGTCCACGGTCGCGACCCAGAAATCCTCGGAGCCGTCGATCGCGACCCCCATCGATGCCCCGTCCGGGACCTCGACCGAGGAGAGCCTTGGGTAGATGAAGTCCTTGGACGAGCTCGGCTGCTGCCAGTCGTCGTACCCCAGGACCGTTTGCGTCTGGAAGCCCTCCCACTTGCCGTCGGAGATCGTGTGGTAGACGTCACGCAGCTCTTGGCTTTGCAGCAAGCGCTCTTCGGCGAGGGCGGCCATGTCGTTGGCCGCGGCGCGCCCCTGCTCGGCGTACAGGAGATTGGAGAACCCCGCGAGGCGCAGCTCGTACATCAGCGCCGACGCCTTCACCGGGTAAAGGACGAGCTGATAGTAGGCGGCGGTGGCCTCCTCCGGCAGCAAGGCGTTGATCTCCTCCGCCTGCGTCGCCAAGGCGAGCCACTGCTCGGTGACGCGCTCCATCTCGCGGTAGTTGGTCAGGCTGAACGGCGACCCGTCGCCGCTGTAGCCCTGGACGTTGAGCAGCTCCGGCTTCCGATCGGACTGCAGCCTGGCGTACGTGCGCAGCACCGCGGCGATGGCTTCGGCGTGCTCGGCGCCAAACTGCTGCGCGGCGTAGAGCTCCTCCCACTCCTCTAGCCGCTCCGCGGGCCAACGCTCGGGGCTCCAGGCGTAGTCCATGAAAAACTGCGTCGGCAGCTCGTTGCCCTTCAAGTCGCCCACGTTCACCATCCAGATGCGATCGACGCCGCGTTCGTACGCCAGGTGCAGCTGCTCCCAGACGTTGGGGACCAAATTCGTGTCGACCCACTTGTAGTTGCGCGGCCCGCCCACGTAGTCGAAGTGGTAGTAGATGCCGTAGCCGCCGATCCGCTCCGGTTCCGCAGGGTCCGGCAGGTCCTGCAGGTTCCCCCAGTTGTCGTCGCACCAGATCACGGTGACGTCCGACGGGACCCGCAGCCCTTCGTCCCACCACTCTTGCACTTCCTTGTAGAGCGTCCAGACCTGCGGAACGCGCGCCGGGTGACCGCCCGTCACCTCTTCGATGATGCGGCGTTGCGCGTCGACGAAGTCGTTGACCAGCGGGATGCCGTCCGCGGGCGGGAGCGCGACATCGCCCGGGCCGCGCATGCCGATGGTGACGACGCCCTCGAAGTCCTCGTCCACCATGCGCTGGATGCCCTCGCGCCAGTACGCCTCCAGCGCCTCGGCGTTGGTGCGGTAGCTCCACTCGCCGTTGCCCCCGTAGGGGTCGGAAGAGCCTTCGCTGGCGTGGCGGTTCCACTCCTCGATGCCCCGCATCATGGGCGCTTCGTGCGACGTGCCCATCACGATGCCGTAGCGCTTGGCCGTGGCGTGGTTCTCCGGGTCGTCCTCGGCGAACGCGCGCCCCCACACGGCGGGCCAGAGGTAGTTGGCCTTCAGACGCAACATCGCCTCGAACACCTTCTCATAGAAGGCGCTCTTGAACATGCTCCCGCCGAAGTACTTCCGGTGCCACTGCTCGAGCGCCGGCGCCTCGTCATTGATGAAGATCCCCCGGTACTTCACCGCTGGCTCCCCCTGGCTGTGGCGGCCCGAGAGCACGTGCAACGCGTCCTTCTTCTGCGGCGGCACGTCCGCCCAGAAGTGCCACGGAGAGACCCCGATTTGCGCGGCAAGATCGTAGATGCCGTAAATCGTTCCACGCTGATCGCTCCCCACGATCACCAGCGCTCGATCCAGGTCTTCGCTCGGCTGCTCGACGCTCGTGATCACGAACGTCTCCCACTTGCCCTCGAGCGAGCCGACGTCCAGCACCTCCTTGTCGACCAGCTCGTCGATCAGGGGGCTGTGCCCCAAGGTGCCGATCAAGACGGCGGCGCCGCCCGACCCGATCGAGCCGTCTTCCGACAGCTCCGGCGCAACCCCCGTCACCCGCTCGATATCCGTCCGAAGATCGCCAGCCGCTCGAATCACCCCCTCGAAATCCTCGCCGCTGACCACCAGACGTGCCGCGTTCCCCTGCGCGACCAGCGGGAAGCTCCCCTCCTTCGAGCTCTCGGAGACGTAGTTGCTCGGCTCGACGATCTCGCGGTCCCGGTGGTGCCAAGGGTCCTTTTCAGGCAGCACGAACTCGTCCTCGTCCTCTTCTTCCTCCTCCTCGCCCGCTTCGCAGTGCGCCGAGCAGTCCGGGTCCTCACAATCGACGTTCCCGTCCCCATCGTTGTCGGCCCCGTCCTCGCAAAGCGCCGCCGTGTCTTCGCGATCGGCCGTTTCCGTACGCATCTGGAAATCCGTCCCGTCACAACCGGGGGCAACGATCAGTGCGAGGAGGACGGCGATGGAGGTGACGTGTTGGGTCGTGATCATGTTCGCTCTATGCAGGGGGCCCGCACGGCAAGCTCCGCACGGCAAGGCCACAGGGCCTCAGAGTTCGCGTCGACCGCGCGCTCGAGACCGCCACGGCGGCAGCTCGGGCAGCGCGCGGCAGGAGCTCGGGGCGGTCACTTCACCGAGGAGTCGTGAGTGGTTCCTGAGGTGTCGAGGGTGTCGAGGGATGTCGACGACGCCTACCACGAAAAGCTCCGCTGATCGTCGACCGTTCGCGCGCTCCCCGCGTGCACCAAATAGGCATTTCGGTGCCAATTATTCGCTAGTGCACGACCGGCTGCTCAGTTGCGTGGGAGTCGGCGCGGCAGTCCTCGCCTGGCTGCCGGCGCTTCTCGCGAAAAGCAAACCGTGCCCCCGGTGCGCGTGCGCGTGCGCGTGCGCGTGCGCGTGCGGTCACGTAGAAACGCCCATCCGCGGGGTGGGCGGATGGGCGCGATTAAGAGCAGGGCGGCGGGAGGGGTGGGGTGCCGCCCTGCCGGACCCGACGGTACGAGATCGCCCCCGGCTACGCAAGAATTTCGGCGGCGAGCGCGAGCGGTGGGCGACGGAGCCAACCACCCTCTGGCAAAGGTGTTTCAGAGCTCGGCAAAGCCGGATTCGATCACGGGCGATGCTTGATAGCCGCTTTTCTATTGGTGGTCGGAATTCGAAGGTTGGCGAGCAGCACCAAGGCGGTCACGGTGCCCAGGACGATCCCGACGATCCAGCGTGCGATTAGCAGGTCATTTTTGGGGGCATCGTACCGCCTACTTAGGGGGTGTGTGCTCGTGCTCTCGCTCACGGCCAGCTCCTCGGGGGCGCTTCGGAAAAGCTTGGGAACCATGCTGCACACCGGTCGCGAGAAGGCCGGGCATCGACCCTCCGTCGATGAGGAACGGCGTCCACCAATAGGGTCGTAGCATGCCGGTTGGCTCAACGAAGATGGCGAGCACTCCCAGGGCGGCTCCAACGAACGGTATCCAGGACGGTGGGTTCGGACGAGAAATCTGTCGAGCGAGTGCGATCCAGTTCAGGACCGATATCCAGGCTTTCATGACCCAGTCACCTGCCTCGAGCCCGGGGCGCCCCCAACGGGTGACCATGACCAGCTTATCGCCAGCTCGAACCGCGGCCACCCCCTTCGTCAACACCGCGCCCACGCCGGCCGTCCCGAACTCGAGGACGATGCCGAAGGACGTGGATGGTGATGGGGCCGAGGGCGTCGGCTTGGGTGGCGTCTTCGGCGGAGGTGCCGGCGGAGTCGACGAAGTTGACGGGATCGCCGCCGGCGTAGGCGTAGATTGGTGTCGCCGCCGGCG
>JAEZYZ010000482.1 GCA_023418705.1 Pseudomonadota bacterium
GGGCGGGGGGGGCGGCGCTCGCCCCGGGCCGGCGGGCGGCCCCACGGTTGGGCGGCGTCAGTTGGGGGACGCGGCGGTCCCCAAGAGCAGGCGGCGCTGCTCGCACTGCGTGCCGCCGGCGACCGCGACGCGGACCTTCTGAACGTTGGTCGTATCGACCCACGACCAGGGGAAGCCGATGTGCGGGTTGCGCTCGTCCGGCCCGATGTACCCACCAACTTGGGTTTGACACGCCGTTCCGCTCCAGGCGCCGGTCACGTCGAAGCTGTCGAACTCCGACCACGTTCCGTCGTTCATCTGCCGCCAGACGTAGACGCGAACCAAGGAGTCGTCGCACATCTCCTGGGTGTTGATGTCGTTGATGTCCCAGAGGTGCCTGAGCCAGAGCTCTGACATTCCCCGTCCTTGCATGTCCACCTCGAAGACGTGCTGATCCGGGCACTCCGGGTTGGTGTAGGGCACGTCGAGCGCCCACGAATCGGGAACGTTCGTGGTGCGGGCCTGGGCCGTCTCGAAGCAGGAGTTGCCGCCCAAGACACAAGAGCCCTCTGGGTGATGCAGCAACGGCAGCGTCACCGTCGGGAGCAAGTTGATCTCACCCGTGTCGAACGTGAGCCCCTTCCAAGACACGATCTCCTCGTCCACGATGTCGACGTCGCCGACGATCGGCAACCAGCCCTTGACGCTGACCTTCAGCTTGCCGTTCAGCGTGCTCCAGATGCTCTGGAAGGTCACCTCGAAGTCGGCGCTGGCGTAGCAGGTGTCCGGCGTCAGGTAGTCGCGCCACTTGAGCTTGGCCCTGAAGGGATTGTCGACGCGGATGATGTCCGCCTCGCCCGTCAAACCGAGCCGAGCGATGACCACGTCGACCCCGGCGAACACCGTGACGTAGACTCGGAACATCGGGGCCACGACCACCTCGGGGCCCGTCTGATCCAGGTTCAGCGAGAGCGGGATCTTGACCTCCGCGCCGCCATTCAAGATCAGGGCGAAGGGTCCGACCTGAACGCGGGGCGCCGACGCGTCGGGAAACATCAAGACCGTGCGGTCCAGGAGGTTCCGCTTGAGCTTCGCGAAGGCGGGATCCCCCTCGACCACGTCCCAGTGCGGGAGGAAATCGAACTGCTTGTCGAGCAGCTTCGTCTCGAGCGAGGAGGCGAAGTACGGCCGTGGATCGTCGCCCGGGTTGACCTGCTTGAGCAGCGCACCGTCCGCCATGACCAGGAAGCGGATGAGCTCCTGGTGCATCTTCAGGGCCACGATGCCGGCGTACATCCCGGCTTCGACGCGCCCCTCCATGCCGACGCCGTTCCAGCCGCCCATCAGGCGGCCTTCGAAGAACCAGTAGCCGTCGAACTGCGGAGCCAAATCCGAATTGTAGTCGAACCCCGTATCGTGGGGCCGGGTGACGAGGTAGTCGGGCTTGTTGCCGAGGATGACCGGATCGACGAGATCTTGGAAGCGCCAGTTGCCCACTCCATCGATGGGCTGACCGTCGTGGTGGGTCGGCGGCGTTCGCCCTGCCTTGGAGAACACGCACTTCTCCGGAACGTCCTCTTCGGCAGCCTCAGTCCCATAGACGCCAGAGTTGGTCGAGTCGGGTTGATCGAGGAAGACGAAACCCGGATCCGAGACGATCTCCGCCTCCGCCTCCTCGATGTCCTCGCGAAGCTCTTGCTCGGCGTCGGGGTTCGGGAACACGCCGGTTTGACGCGGCGGGATGGCGGGCGCGGGGGCCGGCGTCATGTCCGCGCCGGCGGGCAGCTCGTAGCTGTCCGGATCCTGGATCTGGGTGGCGTCCGGATGCGGCGGGAAATGAACGGGCGGGCCGTTGTAGCCGGACTCGATCAGCTCGTTGATGTAGTCGTTCTTGGCGTCCTGCCACTCCTCGAAGGTCATCCCGTCCGGGGTCGGGACGGGACCCGGCAGGGGCACGCCCGCGCCCGGCACGTGTCCCGGGTTGAGATCCCCAACCGCCGGACCGTCGCTGAGCGACGGCGTCGCGCGGATGCGCACCCCTCCCTGGAGCTGAAGCGTGCGGCCGAAGAACTGACCATCGTGCTGAGCCCCGCTGTTCGGGCGCGCCACCGTGACCGAGGCCTTGGGAGCGACGAGCGTGGCGTCGAACTCGTTGCCGATCTCGATATTGCCCTCGGAGAAACTCGTCACGATGACGTTCGACGCTTCACCGAGCTGCACGAGCGTGCCTCGGTGGGTCAGGTTTCCGCGGACGTTGATGACCACGGTACCGCCGCGGTTGTCGATCTCGAGCTTGGCGTCCGATTCGAGCTGGTAGCTCTCGAAGTAGTAGGTGCCGGTCGTGAGCTTGAGGGTCGATCGCGACGCGACCCGGAGCGTCCCGTAGCGACCGGGCGCCAGCTCCGACGTCGTGTCGGGCTCCAGGTTCACGTCACCCGAGGAGCTCGCCGGGAAGGTGACCGACAGATTCACCTTCGCCGGATCGCCCACGGCGTCCTGACGAGCCGGTGCGTTCGCGCCCGCCTGAATCTCGGCGGAACCCGCGAAGATGTCGCCTGCGACGATCGAGTTTCCGCCGACGAAAACATGCCCTTTGGTCCAGACCGTGCCGACCTGGGAGCCCGCCTCCACCCGGATTTGCCCGGATTCGGAGGCGATCGAGCCCGGTGCTCCCTCTGCCGCGCTGACCTCCGTCCCGGAGCCGACGTTCACGCCTTCGACGGCAACGGCACCGACCGAATCGCCCTGTATACCCGCCGGGATGGCGATGCTGAGCTCGCAAGCCGTCCCCACGGCGCAGCTCGTCGGGCCCACCGCTTGTTGGTGTGTCGACCCCACCCGGTTGTCGTCTTCACTCGAGCCGTTGGCGCACCCGACCGCCGCCAGCGCCAGCGTCAGCGCACAAACGCGCGCAATCCCGCCTTTTGGTATCCCTCGATTCATGGATCAACCCCTTCGATTGGAACGAAGTACCCCTCCCCGGCGTGGCCCAATCCCCGTCAGGTCAGGTGGGGTCGTGTATAGCGACCGGCGCCTTTAGCGGTCAACGGCGACGGAAAGGCGACTGATCAAAATGACGATAGCGCTCCCCCCAGCGGGGCTGACCCACTCCGGAGGGTGACCTCCGCGGAACGTCGCTCCGGACCGAGCAACTCGTTTCCCTGAAGCGATCTCCCCTAAACACCTCTGGCGACCGCTTGGGTCCGCCCCCCGAAGGGACGGGGCGACACGCCCGCCCTTCGGGGTTTCTCCTAGAGCGACAGACGGTTTGCAGCGCAAGCCGTTCGTCGCGGAAAATGACGATCTAGAGCACCGATCCGCGAGCAAAGCTGAGGATTTCCTGAGGAATCGGGCCCCTCACCCGAAGTGGGGCTCCAATTCCTCGGGACTCTCGGCTGGCAAACGGATCCGTGCTCTAGGGTTCGAGATCCGTGCCCGGTGATGGGTTTCCGGGCGCTCACTCCACGACGTCAAAGGTGCAGAACGCCGAGCAACCGTCGCCGGAACGATTGTTCCCGTCGTCGCACTGCTCGCCGGAGTCGCGGATGCCGTCGCCGCAGATCTCGATCGTGCAGTTTGCGCGGCAACCGTCGCCGCTCTGCGTGTTGCCGTCGTCGCAGGTCTCTCCGGCGCCGGTCTGCGTGACCCCGTCACCGCAGAACTCCTCCTTGCAGGTGGAGCTGCAGCCGTCGCTGGAGATGTTGTTGCCGTCGTCGCACTGCTCGCTCGGCTGGTTGACGGTGCCGTCACCGCACCAGGCCTCCGTCCGGCATTGCGCGCTGCAGCCGTCGCCGCTCTGCGTGTTGCCGTCGTCGCACTGCTCCCCGCGGCTCGCCTGCCGGACGCCGTCACCGCAGAACTCGAGCCGGCACGTCGCGCTGCAACCGTCGCCGCTCTCGGTGTTGCCGTCGTCGCACTGCTCGGCGCCTTCGGCCGTGCCGTTGCCGCAGACCGTCTCGAGCTGACAGGTCGCGCTGCACCCGTCACCGGACGTGCTGTTGCCGTCGTCGCAGGTTTCACCCCGAGCCGACTGTGTGACACCGTCGCCGCAGAACTCGTTGCGGCAGGTCGAGCTGCAGCCGTCGCCGGAGGTGTTGTTACCGTCGTCGCACTGTTCGGCCCCTTCCCGGACGCCGTTGCCGCAGAGGGTTTCCAGCCGGCAGGTGTTCGAGCACCCGTCACCGCTCTGGGTGTTGCCGTCGTCGCACTGCTCGCCGAGGCCCGCTTGGGTCGTCCCGTCGCCACAGCGCTCGATTTGGCAGACGGAGCTGCAGCCGTCACCGCTCTCGGTGTTGCCGTCGTCGCACTGCTCCACCCCTTCGATGACGCTGTTGCCGCAGGCCGTCTCGATGGTGCACGTCGCGCTGCAGCCGTCGCCGCTCTCGGTGTTGCCGTCGTCGCACTGCTCGCCGATGCCACCCTGGGTGATGCCATCACCGCACAGCTCCGTCCGGCACGACGCGCTGCAGCCGTCGCCGCTGACGTTGTTGCCGTCGTCGCACTGCTCCGCACCTTGACGGACGCCGTTGCCGCAGATGGACTCCGACTGGCAGACGTTCGAACACCCGTCGCCGCTCTGCGTGTTGCCGTCGTCACACTGTTCGCCGAGGGCCGCCTGGACGCTGCCGTCACCGCAGAACTCGAGCGTGCACATCGGCGAGCACCCGTCCTCCGCCATGGTGTTGCCGTCGTCACACTGCTCGCCAGCCGCCAGCACACCGTCGCCGCAGAGGCTCTCGACCTGGCAGGTCGCCGAGCAGCCGTCGCCGCTCTCGGTGTTGCCGTCGTCGCACTGCTCGCCGCGGGCCGATTGCGTGATCCCGTCGCCGCACACCTCGGTCCGGCATAGGGAGCTGCAGCCGTCACCGCTGACGTTGTTGCCGTCGTCGCACTGCTCGGCGCCCTCGACGCTGCCGTTGCCGCAGATCGACTCGAAACGACAGTTCTTGTTGCAGCCGTCGCCGCTCTGCGTGTTGCCGTCGTCGCACTCCTCGTTCAGGCCGGCTTGCGCGACGCCGTCGCCGCAGAACTCGTTCAGGCAGCTCCCCGAGCAGCCGTCACCGTCCACGGCGTTGCCGTCGTCGCACTGCTCCGCGCCCTCTCGAACGCCGTTGCCACAGATGGTCTCCAGCGTGCAGGTGGCCGAGCAGCCGTCACCGCCTTGGGTGTTGCCGTCGTCGCACTGCTCCCCCAGACCCGCTTGCGTGGTGCCGTCCCCACAGGTCTCCGTCCGGCAAAGCGCGCTGCAGCCATCGCCGCTCTGCGTGTTGCCGTCGTCGCACTGCTCGGCGCCCTCCTGCACCCCGTTGCCGCAGATGGCCTCGGACTGACAGGTATTGGAGCAGCCATCACCGCTCTGGGTGTTGCCGTCGTCGCACGCCTCGCCGAAATCCTCGTCGAGCGTCCCGTCCCCGCAGGCCGGGGCCGGGGCGCAGCCCGGGCCGCAAGCACCGCTGTTGTACGTGCCGGTGTTCTGCCCGTCGTCGCAGGTTTCGGGACCGTTCACGGTTCCGTCGCCACAGAACGGGCCGATGCGGCAGTCGACCCCACAGCCACCATAGGTGCCGTTGTCGGGACCGTCGTCGCAGGTCTCCCCGTGGGAGCTGTCGACATTGCCGTCGCCACAGCGCGGAGGCAGCACGCAGCCGGGAGCGCACCCCGTCCCCCCGTACCCGCTCAGGTTGAAGCCGTTGTCGCAGGCCTCAGGGCCATTCTGAATGCCGTCGCCGCAGCGGGGACCGAGCGTGCAGTCCGTCTGGCAGGCTCCGTAGACGTCCGCGTTGTTCGGCCCTTCGTCGCACTGCTCTAGCCCCGCCGCGACGCCGTCGCCGCATTCCGGCTGGCACGTGGAGGTCGACTTGATGAACCCGCCCAGCGTGAGCCGGAAATTCGACGCGTCGGTGTGGCGCTCCGCGTGGAAGAGCGAGATCTCGTAGATGCGTCCAGGGACCAGGGCGTAGTTGCTGGCGGCCGCCGCGTTCAGGGTCACCGCGCCCGCCGTCTGCGGGTGCAGGCCGCCCACGTCCACCGCCAGGTGGCCGTTGACGAAGGCCCACAGGTCGTCATCGCCGAAGAAGTCGAGCACTTCCCCGCCCTGGTACTCGAACCAGTAGCGGATCTCGCTGGTGAAGCCGAAGTTGTTGCCGCTGCTGTGGGTCTCGCGGCCCTGCGCGACCCACCCCCCGTTCGTGAACGGGAAGAGCGAGTTGCTCTCATAGCGGTAGGTACTGCCAGACAGCTGCGCGAACGGCAGCCGCGTGACCATGGTGAGGTTGACCCCGGCGGTGTCGCGGTACCACTGGTTGAAGTTCGTCTGGTTCGTGAGCTGCTGACCGTAAGGGCAGTTGCCATTCGGGTACGAGACGCTGCTGTCGCAAATACCTGCATAGACGGGTTTGCCGTCCGGGCCGATCAGCACCTGAACCATCCCCGGAGTCGCCGCGCTGCCCGAGAAGACTTCGAAGTCGGGGTGGCGCGTGGATCCACCGGTGGGCCGGGCAACGAAGTCGCGGAAGGTGACCGGCACCTCGATGATCTCGGGCAGCTCACCGCTCGCCACGGTGCACAGGTAGCCCGGCTCTTGCTGACAGGTCGAGCTGCAGCCATCGCCGTCCAGCGTGTTGCCGTCGTCGCACTCTTCGTTGACGTCGCTCGCCAGGATGATGCCGTCGCCACAGGTCGAGGTGCAGCCGGCGGTCGTGGTGATGCCGGAGCAATCCGGCTCGAGCTCGCAGAACGGCGTGCAGCCGTCGCCGGTATCGTTGTTCCCATCGTCGCAGCGCTCGCCGAGCTCGACGATGCCGTCGTTGTCACAGGCCGTCGCGATCAGCACGCAATCGAGGCGACGGGTCGCGCTGTTCCATTCGCAGGCGTAGGCCGGGTCGATGGTGCAGTCGGCCCGACAAGCGCCCGTCGGATCGGTGAGCGAGCGCTCGCACTGCTCCGTGCCCGCCAGAATGCCGTCGCCGCAGGCTTCGGCCACGCAGGCATTGCCCGGGATCGGACACACCCAGCCGGGATCGAGCTGGCAGCTGTCGTTGCAGCCGTCTCCGCCCTCCGACTGGCATTTCGGCGTGCTGATCGAGGGGATGACCGCCATCAAGGCGTGCGCGATGCGGTTGCAGTCGCCCGAGCAGTCGGTGGTCAGCGTCGCTGTGCCCGCCGTGGCCACCTCGAGGGTATTCACCGCCGAGCGCATGCTGTTCCCGTTGCGATCGGATTGCTCGATCTGGCCGGAATCCGGGATGAAGCCCTGGCCGGTCATCGTGTTGCCGGTGCCGATGAGCTCGATCACCCACTCCCGGTCGGTCGCGGTGGTGATGTTGGTCGAGATGGTGTCCGGGCCGCTGTTGGTATTGATGGCCGTCGCGTCGATGGGCGTCGATTGGTCGACGTTGCCGAGCTGCAGCACGTGGTACACGGCGCCCTGATTCGAGCTAAGCGTCACGTCGAGCGAGTAGGTCCCCGTACCCGGGAGGTCGTCGTCGGTCAGGTAGTAGAGGTGCACCCGCATGAGGGTGCTGCCGCCGACGACGGTCGTCGTGGCCGGGATCATCGGTTCGCCATCGAACGTGATGTCGTTGACCAGCCCACCGTTGGTCCCGGCTTCGCTCGCGATCGCGACGACTAGCAAGCGATTGGAGACGCTGCCGTCGAGGTCGATGTCCTGCGAGAACGACGCGCTCGTGGTCGCGAAATCATCGACCGCGACCACGGCGATCGTGTCGATCGTGGTGCCGGCGCAGTCCATGTCGCTCGCGCAAGCGTTGCCGTCGTTGGTCCCGCCGAAGCACAGCAGGCTGCCCGCGCCGGTGTTGCCGTCGTCGCACTGCTCGCCGCCGCCGATCGCGCCGTCGCCGCAGGTCGGGGCGATCGAGACGCAGTCGCTGCCCGGCGTGGGGCACGCATAGTCGGGCTCGATCGTCGAGCAATCGGCGGAACAGCCGTCGCCGCCTTCGGTGTCGTTGTCATCGCAGGCTTCGCCGGGCTCCAGGATGCCGTTGCCGCATTCGGGGAGCGGCTCACAAGGCTGGCCGACCGTGCGACAAACATGGCCCGGTTCGACGGCGCAGGTGTCCGAGCACCCGTCGCCCGCTTCGTCGTTGCCGTCATCGCAGCTCTCCCCGCCGGTCACCTTCGAGTCGCCGCAGACGATCGTGGAGGTGCAGGCCCCGCCGCCCGCCGGGCAGGTGAAGTTCGGCTCGATGCTCTGGCAGTTGGCCGCGCAGCCGTCACCACCGACCGTGTTGCCGTCGTCGCAGAGCTCGTTGGCGTCGACCACCCCGTCGCCGCAGCGCTCGCAGGGCTGACCGGGGAAGGGACAGGACCAGCCGCCCGACTCGATCGCGCAGCTCGCGGAGCAGCCGTCGTTGTCGTTGTTGTTGCCATCGTCACAGGCTTCGCTGCTCTCTTTGGCACCGTTGCCGCATTGCTCGCAGAGCTGACCCGCGACCGGACAGGTATGGAAGGGTTCGATGGCGGAGCAGTCCGCGGCGCAGCCGTCGCCGCCCTGACGGTTGCCGTCGTCGCACGCTTCGCCGGCGGCGGCGTCCACCACTCCGTCGCCGCACTGGAAACAGGTGGACCCCATGACGCACGTCCACCCGGGCTCGAACCCGCTGCAGTCCGCACGACATCCGTCGCCGTCGACGTTGTTGCCATCGTCGCAGACCTCCGAGCCGCCCACGCTGCCGTTGCCGCATTGTTCACAGGAGCCGCCAGAGGGTGGGCAGGAGTGCTGCGGCTCGACCGTCGTGCAGTCGGCCGAACAACCGTCGCCCCCTTGGACGTTGCCGTCGTCGCAGGTTTCCGGCCCGTCGACGCTGCCGTCGCCGCAGAGCGCACAGGCCTGTCCTGGGACGGGGCATGCCCAGCCCCCCGCCTCGATCTGGCAGCTCGCGTCGCAGCCGTCGTTAGGGTCGGTGTTGCCGTCATCGCACTGCTCGGAGCTCTCCACCGCGCCGTTGCCGCACTCCTCGCAGAGCGCCCCCGGCGTCGGACAGTTGAAGTCCGGCTCGATGGCCATGCAGTCGGCCGAGCAACCGTCCCCGCTCTGGCGGTTGCCGTCATCGCAGGCCTCGCCAGCGGCCGCATCGACCACGCCGTTGCCGCACTGGTAGCAGGAGGTGCCTCCCGGACAGCTCCAGCCGACCTCCACGGCGGCGCAGTTGCCGCGACAGCCGTCGCCGTCGTCGTTGTTGCCGTCGTCGCACACCTCCGGCGCGACGACCACGCCGTCGCCGCAGCGCTGGCACGCGCCGCCGCCCGCAGGGCACGAGTGGAACGGCTCGATGCTGTGGCAGTCCGCCGAACAGCCGTCACCCGACGACGTGTTGCCGTCGTCGCACACCTCGTTCGGGTCGACGATGCCGTCACCGCACCGCTCGCAAGCTTGACCGGCCACGGGACAAGCCCAACCGCCCGCCTCCAAGTTGCAGCTCGCGTCGCAACCGTCGCCATCGTCGGTGTTGCCGTCGTCGCACGCTTCGGGGGCCACGACGACCCCGTTGCCACATGCCTCGCACAAGAAGCCGGGCGCCGTGCAGCTGAAGCCAGGTTCGATGGTCTGACAGTCGGCGGAGCAACCGTCGCCGCCCTGGCGGTTGCCGTCGTCGCACACCTCGTTGCCGCCGACGTCAGCGCCCTGGACCACGCCGTTGCCGCAGCCGTAGCAGGCCACCCCTGGCGTCACACAGTCGAACCCCGGCTCGACCGCGCTGCAGTCGTAGCGGCAGCCGTCACCGCTCACGGAGTTGCCGTCGTCACAAACCTCCGGCGCCTGGACCACGCCGTCGCCGCACTGGATGCACGGCGCGCCCGCCGTGAGGCACCTGTAGTTCGGCTCGATGCCGTCGCAGGTGGCATTGCAGCCGTCGCCCGCATCGGCGTTGCCGTCGTCACAAATCTCGTTGCTTTCGACGACGCCGTTGCCGCAAAGCCCGCAGGACTGCCCGGGGACAGGGCACGCCCAATCCGGCTCGATGGCGCTGCAGTCGGCGGGGCAACCGTCTCCGTCGTCCTTGTTGCCGTCGTCGCACGCTTCGCTGCTCTCGCGGATGCCGTTGCCGCATTCTTCACATTGCGCGCCCGCCACCGGGCACCCGAAGCCGGGGTCCACCGCCGAGCAGGTCGCGTCGCAGCCGTCCCCGTTCAGAACGTTGCCATCGTCGCAGGCCTCTCCCGGCTCCAGCACCCCATTGCCGCACCTGCGGCAGGTCTCGCCCGCGTCGGGGCACGACCAGCCGTTCTCGACTTGTTTGCAGTCGAAGCGGCAGCCGTCGCCGGACGACGTGTTGCCGTCGTCGCAGGCCTCGTTGGCGTCCAGCACGCCGTCGCCACATTGCTCGCACGCGGCCCCCGGCTCCACGCAGTCAAAGCCGGGCTCCTCCGTCGCGCAGTCGGCGGAGCACCCATCGCCGCCGACGGTGTTGCCGTCATCGCAGGTCTCCCCCGACTCGAGCGTCCCGTTGCCGCAGCGCGAGCACTGCTCTCCGGGCGTGACACACACCCAGCCGTCTTCGAGCACGCAGCCGGCGGTGCAGCCGTCGTCGCTCTCCTTGTTGCCGTCGTCGCACTCCTCCGAGCCTTGCACGATGCCGTTACCGCACTCGAAGCACTCGCCGCCGAGGATCTCGCAGCGAAAGCCCATCTCCACTTCGCACTCGTCGCTGCAACCGTCGCCCGAGCGCGAGTTGCCGTCGTCGCAGGTCTCGCCGTCGTCGAGCATCGAGTCGCCGCAGAACCCCGGCAGGACGACGCCCCCGTCCCCGGTCCCGCCGTCGTCGCCCCCGCCGTCCATGACGAGCCCGCCGCTGTCCGGTTGCGACGGGATCGCTCCTGTCCCGCCGCTACCCCCGGTGCCGCCCGTACCGCCGAACCCAGCGTCGCTGTCGTCGACGTGGACCGTAGGGTTCCCCCCACAGGCAGTTACAGCCAATAGAATCAACCCAACCGTGAATCGTACGCCGCCCGACATGATTCCAACTTTGTCTGATATCAGAGGCTCATCCTTTTCTCTATAACGAAGTCTTTCGAGCTTGCTGTTTTTTGGCGACGCCGTCGGATGGATCGCCGCAGCTCCAGCGTCGATGGATCGCGCCCGCCCATGCGCACTCTGTCGGTCGGTGCCGGCACCACGCGCGCATCGCGTTACATCGTCGACGCCGCGACACGTGCCCGTTTCACGCATGTTCTTGGCCAAATCGGGGGCGATTGCTTCACCATTGCCCGCGGTCTAGGATCCTCGGGAGGCAGCCCGCCCTTCGGCATTCCCGAACTCGACGTATCAACTCAGAGACGCCACCTCCATGGATGACAAGACGCGCACTTCACGCACATCGCCCCTCGACCGCCGCCCTTCGGGCGCCGCTCTGGTCCTTACGCTGCTTGGCGTCCTCTTCAGCGCCGGTCTTTCGGGGTGTAAGAGCGAAGAGCCCCGCCCGGCCGAGACCACGACGCAAGCGCCGGCAAAGGCGCCAGCTCCGCTCCCTCCGGGCGTGGACGCCAAGCTCTTGGACTCGATGCTCGAGGTCGCCAAGGCCTGCAACCTCCACCCAACCTCGGGGCAAGCCGAGTGCCGGGGGGGTGAGCTCCAGCGGCTGATCGTCTCCGTTCGCAAGGGGGGACACGCCGCGGAGGCGCTGCCCACCTTGGTGCACGCCCTGTCGCACGAGGACCCGAAGGTTCAAGCCGTGGCCGCGTCCGTGATCGGCTCGACCTTGAGGACCCAGCTGGTCGCGGGTGAAGGGAAACCTGCGACCGTGTCTCAGGGTCAGGCCGACGCGCTGCTGAAGGCGGTCGAGACGCTGCCCGAATCACTGGCGCGTCAGGTCGTTCCGGCGGCGGTGCACGCCAGCATGTTGAGCGACCGCAGCTCCGCCTTGTTCGAGCTGCTGGAGCGCGAGCGGCGACCGCAGGTTTTGACGACGGCGTACCGCTATCTGATGACTCACGGCCGCCTCGGCGTCTTCGACCGGGTGAAGAAGCTGGCGGAGAGCCCCAACCCTGCCTTCGTGCTCGCGGCACTCGAGAGCCCGCGCTACATGCGCTCCTGGTCGGACGAGGAGCGCGAGGCCATCTGTCCGTGGGCGAAGGGGTTGCTCGAACACGAGAACCCCGCCATCTCCGGCAACGCCGCCTCCGTGCTGGGCAACTGCTCCGGATCGTATATCGACGCCTTGCTCGAGACCGGCGAGAAGCTGCTGCGCGACAAGCAGTTCTCGATCACCTACGTCGCCGCGTTCCGCGACCTCTGCTCGCCGCAGCGCCGGGATCGCCCCGACGGCGCCAGCGAACAACAGTGCGACCGTTCCCGCCGTTTGCTCGAAAAAGTGGTCGGGACCTCCGCCGTCGGCGGACGCGTCCGTGCCATGTCGCTCAACGCCGTCGCCTTCCAGTGGCCCGATCCGAAGTCTTTGCAGCTCGCCAAGCGCTACACGGACGACGCCGATACCCACCTCGCCAAAGCCGCCACTCAAACCGTCCAGCGACTCGAGGGCCGCGTCGGCGCAGCCTCGGCCAAGAAGAAGTAAGGCGAGGATCGACGCGCGCCGCGCACGGGGGCGCTTGGCCGCGCGCGGTCGGCCTGGGCGCCCGTGGCGGCGCTGGCGCGGGAGCCGAGGGCCGCAGGGGCGCCCGGGCGGCAGTGGTCGACCTGGACGCGGAGAGGAAGAGGGGCGGCTAACGCTGATGGAATTTGACGGAGGGACAACTAGCTATTATTAGGTAATTTCAG
The DNA here is from genome assembly GCA_023418705.1 of Pseudomonadota bacterium. Lineage (GTDB taxonomy): Bacteria > Myxococcota_A > Polyangia > Polyangiales > Polyangiaceae > JAEZYZ01. The sequence goes on from JAEZYZ010000482.1 coordinate 12,713, forward strand.
GTCCATGACCCATCCGCAGACCATCAGGCTCGGCAAAACCGAGTACGTCATCCTCCCGAAGGCGGAATACCTCCGCCTGCAAAGCCTGGCCGGCGTCCCCGCCGGCTCCGTCGATGCGGTCGAATACGCCCGCGCGTCGATCGGATCCACGTTGAAGGCCGCTCGTGAGCACGCGGGCCTCACCCAGGCCGAGCTCGCCAAGGCAATGAGGAAGAGCCAGCCGATGATCAGCGGCGCGGAGAAGGGGACGATCAGCGTCAGTGAGCGCTACGTGCGCACCGTTCTGAAGGCGTGCGGCTTGCCGGAGGACTGGTCCGGGCCGAAACCCTCGAAGCGGCGGAAGACCGGCAAGCGAGGGTAAGTTGGAAACGCCTCGCGTCGGGGGGTGCCAACCGAGGCGTGTGGGTCACCCACAATGATCGTTTGGGAAGCGTACAATCCGCGACGCCCTCCGGCACCTGTCCGATCACCAGCTTGCCAACGTGCTGCTCGAGCAGTTCGACCGGCGCCGGCTGGACGCGCAGCGGAACTTCATCCCTGGTCGCGATGGTTTCTATAAGGCGCAACGATGGCCATGCTCGCGCTCGAGTCCCGCAAAGGGCTGGGGTGCTGCGAGGTGACGATCGCACGGACGGGCTCCGCCGCGTGAAGCTGGCGCTCCCGGAGGGCTGACACTACCAAGACCTGTCAGCCGGGCGCGGGCGCGACCACGCATATGGATGCCGGTGCGCGGCGATGATCCGTTGAAGATTCGGCAGCGAGCCGGCCACGAAGACTTCGAGGCCACGCAGGGCTACATGCCACCGGACCTAGTTCCGCACGCGGCAATCGCGCACGCGGCGGCAAGTATCGGAAAGCTCAAGGATAATTTGCGGGGCGGACGGGACTCGAACCCGCGGCCTCCGGCGTGACAGGCCGGCGTTATAACCAACTTAACTACCGCCCCGAAGCGGCGAGCGCGGTTCATAGCACAAGGGGGGTCGGACTCAACACCGGATCGTGTTCTCGGGCGATTTTTTCGATGATCTCCGAGCGCCGGGCCAAAATCCGACGGGAAGGTGCCTTCGCGCGGCGGGATCGAAACCTCGGGCTGGGCGCCGCGGTACGAGGAGACGTGGCCCCGAGGGATGCGTGAGGCGTGCGACCGGCCCGAAGGCAGCAGGCCGGGGCGTCGCTTCGACGGCGGCTTCGTCGGCGCCGGGCGCCGCCGCCCCTGACGGCCCCTTCGATGGGCGGCGGGCAGCGCTGGCCCTGCTCATCGCTGCGGCGGGGTTGGCGCTGGGCCTGGTCCTGCCGGTGGACGACTGGCTGCTGGCGCTGGCCGGGTGGCTGCGCGAAGCCGGTGCCGCGGGCTCCCTGGCCTTCGCGGCGATTTACGTGGTTGGAACGGTCGCGCTGTTCCCCGGATCCTTGCTCACCCTGGTCGCGGGCTTCGTCTACGGTCCGCTCGCCGGCACGCTCATCGTGTGGCCAGCCGCGACGCTCGGCTCGGTCTCGAGCTTCCTCATCGGTCGCTACGTCGCTCGGGGCTGGGTGGCGGCGAGAGTCGAGCGCATGCCGCGACTTCTGGCCATCGATCGTGCGGTGGACCGCGCCGGGCCGAAGCTCGTGGTTTTGCTGCGTCTCTCGCCGCTCGTCCCCTACAACCTGCTCAACTACGCGCTCGGCCTCACCCGCGTCACCCTCCTTAAGTACACCGCGGCCTCCGCCGCCGGTATGCTGCCGGGCACGGTGCTCTACGTCTATCTCGGCTCGCTCCTGACCAGCGCGACTCGGCTCACGGCGGGCCAGGACCACCGCGGAACGTCCATCCTCTACTGGCTCGGATTGGTGGCCTCCGTGTTGGCGGCGGGCCTGCTCGGCCGCGCGGCGCGGCGCGAGCTCGCGCGCGGCCTGTCGATCGGCGCGGACCCTCCGCCGCCCCCTGGAACCCGATGACGGCAGCCGACGCCCCCCTTCCCTTCGCGCTCGTCGACGAGCACGATCGGGCGCTCGCCGAGCAGGTGCGTCCGGCAGGTTGGCGATCGCCAAGACCCCACGACCGCTACGATCTGATCGCCGTCGGCGGCGGCACGGCGGGTCTGGTCGCCGCCATGGGCGCGGCCGCCCTGGGCGCACGCGCTGCGCTGATCGAACGGCACCTGCTCGGGGGCGATTGCCTCAACACCGGCTGCGTTCCGTCCAAGGCGCTGCTGCGGGCGGCTCGCGCCGCCCACGAGGCACGCCAGGCAGGCCGGTTCGGTGTGCACACCGACGTCCGTGTAAAGCTCCCGGGCGCGCTCGCCTGGGCGCGCGAAGCGCGGGCCCAAGTGGCACCCCACGACGCGGCGGCGCGCATCGCCGCGGCCGGTGTGCACGTCTTCTTTGGCTCCGGACGCTTCATCGCGCCCGACGCCATCGAAGTGGACGGCCAGCAGCTCCGCTTCAAGCGCGCGCTGATCGCGAGCGGGGCGCGCCCATCCGTGCCGCCCATCCCGGGGCTGCAGGCCGCCGGCTATTTGACGAACGAGACCGTGTTCTCGCTGAACCGGGAGCTGCGTCGGCTCGCCATCCTCGGCGCCGGGCCGGTGGGCTGCGAGCTCGCGCAAGCCTTCGGACGGCTGGGCGTCGCCGTGACCCTGATCGACGTCGCAGCGCGGGTGCTGCCCCGCGACGATCGACAAGCGTCAGCGTTGATCGCACGGGTGCTGGCGGCCGAAGGCATCACGCTCCAGCTCGGCGCTCGGGTCGAACGGGTCGAGGCCGGTGCCGAAAAGCGGCTGTACCTGGAGCGCGCCGGCGAGCGCGCGGTCGTCGCCGCCGACGAGATCCTCGTCGCCGCCGGCAGGACGCCCAACGTGGAGCAGCTCGGCCTTCAGGCGGCCGGCGTCGCCTTCGAGCCTACCGGGGTCGTGGTCGACGCGCGCCTGCGCACCAGCAATCCCCGCATCTTCGCCGCCGGCGATGTTTGCTCCGAGCTGAAGCTCACCCACGCGGCCGATGCCATGGCGCGCGTGGCGCTCCAGAACGCCCTCTTCCCCCTGCGTCAGCGACACGACGCTGCGACCATCCCGTGGTGCACCTATACCGATCCCGAGGTCGCTCACGTCGGCCTCTCCGCGGAGCAAGCGGAGCGCGCCGGGCACGAGGTGCTACACGTCGACCTGAAGGACAACGATCGAGCCATCGCGGAGCGCGACACGGCGGGCTTCGCGCGCGTCTCGATCACTCGGCGTGGGCGGATCGTCGGAGCGACCCTCGTCGCTGGTCAGGCGGGCGAGCTGATCGGCGAGCTTGGCCTGGCGATGCGGCGGGGGCTACCGATCGGCGCTCTCGCCGCGAGCCTCCGCCCCTATCCGACCCGCGCGGAGATCTTCAAGGCGCTGGGCGACGCCTATTCCCGGCGCCGCCTCACGCCTCGAGCGCGCGCCTTGCTAGAACGGTACTTTGCGTGGACCCGCTGAGCTGGCCGGGACTACGATTTACCCTACCGCAGACCGCCTTTGGTCATTAAAGAGTAGGCGCGGTTCGACAGCCGATCGGCCCCTGGTTCGAAGCACGGCATGGATCCCACATTGCATCCCCCAGACTGCCTCGAGGCGCAGCCGGCGCCGCGTGGCGCTTCGGGGATCGTCTGCGTGTTCGCCAAAGCGCCCGAGCCAGGGCGCGTCAAAACCCGGCTGGCGCCGGTGCTCGGCGCGGCGTGGGCCGCGGATCTGGCAGGCGCGTTCCTTGTCGATACCTGGCACAACATCGTCGACCTTCCGTCCGCCCGTCCCGTGCTCGTGCTGAGCGGCGCCGGGCGGCTGCCTGAGCTGCACCCGCCGCCGACGATCTGGCCGCAAGGGGACGGCGACCTCGGGGCGCGGCTCGAACGCGGGCTGCGCTGCGCCCTCGCCTCGGCGCCGTGGGCGTTGGCGATCGGCACCGACTCCCCCGGGCTCCCGCGGCAGCGCATCGAGGACGCCTGCGCGGCCCTCTCGAGCGGAGCACCAAGCGTGATCGGGCCGAGTGAGGACGGCGGCTATTACCTCATCGGCCTGCGGCGCTGTCCCGAAGGGCTGTTCGACGACCTGCCCTGGAGCACCTCCCAAGTGTTCGCCCATACGGTGGAGCGGTTGCGCCGGCATCGGCTCGATCCGGTGGTGCTCGACGCCTGGTACGACGTGGACGAGCCCTCGGATCTGGCGCGGCTGCGGAGCGATCTGGTCAGCGGCGCGATCGAGGCCGAGGCGACCCTGAAGGCGCTCCGGCGAAAAGCGCGTCGGTGACGGCCCCGAACGTCAGCGTCGTCCTACCGGTGCTGAACGAGGCCGCGCGCATCGCGGCGCGGCTTCACGAGCTCTCGCAGCTCGGGATCTTCGAGACCATCGTCGTCGACGGCGGCAGCAGCGACGGAACGGTGGATCTCGTGCGCGCCGCCGAGCACGCTCGCGTGGTCGAGGCGCCCCGCGGCCGCGCTCGTCAGATGAACGCCGGCGCCCGCCTTGCTCGAGGCGACGTGCTGCTGTTCCTACATGCCGACGTGGCGTTGCCGCCCGACACCCTGGCCGTCGTCGAGCACACCTTGAGCGACCCCGGTGTGGTGGCAGGCGCCTTTCGCACGTGGACGGTGAACGACGCGGACGGCGGCCACGCTCCCTGGCTGCACCTGGCGGACGTGCGTTCGCGCTACTCGAAGCTGCCTTACGGCGACCAGGCGCTCTTCGTACGCCGCGCTGTCTTCGAACGGCTCGGCGGCTTCCCCGAGATCCCCTTGATGGAAGATCTCGAGCTCTCGCTGCGTCTCTGGCGCCTCGGCGAGATCCGCGTGGCCAAGGCGTGCGCGCGGGTCTCGGGGCGGCGCTTTCTGGCGCACCCGTTGCGCGACACCTTCTTCGTCAACGTCTTCCCGCTGCTCTATCGACTCGGGGTGCCTCCAGCGCGGTTGGCGCGGCTCTACGCCGACGTGCGGTAAGGCAGGGTGCGCTCGGCCGCGTCAAGCGGTGAACGGGGAGTGCTCGAGGTCGAACGTGTCCGCCACGGCCTTGTTGGCCACCCGTCCGTCGTGCACGTTGACCGCGCTGCCGAGGCGCGGATCCTTCCTCACGGCCCCGGGCAGGCCATGGGTCGCGACCTTCAACGCGAACGGCAGGGTGACGTTGCACAGCGCATAGGTGCTGGTGCGGCCGACGGCCCCCGGCATGTTCGTGACGCAATAATGGATCACGTCGTCCACCAGGTACGTCGGCTGGCCGTGCGTGGTCGGGCGGCTGGTTTCGAAGCACCCCCCTTGATCGATGGCCACGTCCACGATGACCGCGCCGCATTTCATCGACTTCAGGTCGGCGCGCTCGACCAGGCGCGGAGCGCGCGCCCCCTCGATGAGCACCGCCCCGATCACGAGGTCGGCGACCGCGAGCTGCTCGCGGATCGTGTGACGATCGCTGAAGACCGTGTTGACGTTCCGCGGCATGATGTCGTCGAGGTAGCGCAGACGATCGACGTTGATGTCCAGGATGGTCACCGCGGCGCCGAAGCCCGCCGCCACCTTGGCCGCGTTGGTCCCGACCACCCCGCCCCCCAGCACGACGATGTGCGCCGGCTCCACGCCGGGCACGCCGCCGAGCAGAATACCCCGGCCTTCCTGCGGCCGTTCGAGGTACTTCGCTCCTTCTTGGATGCTCATGCGGCCGGCCACCTCGCTCATCGGCGTGAGCAGCGGCAGCCGGCCATGCTCGTCCCGCAAGGTCTCGTAGGCGAGCGCGGTGGCGCCGGAGGCGAGCACGCCCTCGGTCAGCGCGCGGTCGGCCGCAAAATGGAAAAACGTGAACAGGACTTGTCCCTGGCCGAGCAGCGCGACCTCGTCCGGTTGCGGTTCTTTCACCTTGATGACGAGCTCCGCGCGACGCCAAATCTCGGCGCGATCGGCGACGATCGTCGCGCCGTTCTTCTCGTACTCCGTGTCCAGGATGCCGCTGCCGATCCCCGCGCCGGCTTCCACGAGTACGGTGTGGCCGGCGCGGGTCATCTCCTCCACCCCTACCGGGAGCATCGCGACCCGGTACTCGTGCGCTTTGACCTCTTTGGGGATACCGACGATCATCCGGGCTCGTCCTCCAGGTGTCTCGTCGAATTCTAACACTCAATCGGCGCCGCCATCAGGCAGTCGCTTCGGGTCGAGCGCGCGCGGGTCGTCGGGGGTGGTCGAACCCGCCTCCTCGCTCTTGACCACCTCCGCGGCAAAGCGGCGCCGCTCGAGGTCGTGCAACAGCGCCTGGCGGTGGTGAAACTCCGCGGCCTCGTTGCGGCCGTGCGCGTGCGCCTCGAGCTCTCGCTGCAGGTGGTGGCAGGCCGCTTCGGTCTCGATCTCCAGCGCCCGGTCCGGGTGCTGTTCGAGCGCGGCCTGGGTCGCGCGACTTCGCTTGGTGCCGCGCCACAGCGGGCGCCAGGGACGGGTCAGCAGCGGGTGACGAAGCCACAGAGGCCAGGTCACGCCGAGGGCCCAGCCAGCCAGCACGTCCGAGGGATAGTGCACGAACAAATAGGAGCGGGAGACCCCGATCGCGGCCACCAGCGACGTACAGGCGCCCACGACGCGCCACTTGATGGCCGGGAAGCGCGTGAACGCCACGATGCCGAGCGCGCCATACACGGCAGCGCTGCCCATGCTGTGCCCGCTAGGGAATGCGAACCCAGTCACCTTGGACAAATGAAAAATGCTGTCCGGGCGCTGGCGCGCGAAGAAGGCCTTCAAGGACTGATTCATCAACCCCGACCCGGTCCCGACGACCCAGACGAAGTGCGCCGCGCGGCGGTTGCCCCTGAGCCAGAGCGCCGCTCCCGCTGCGACGGAGGTCGTCACCAAAAAGCGCAGGCTCCCGAGCTCCGTCACCAGCAGCACCAGCCGGGTGAGACCCGGGCGGCGACGAGCGTGCAGCCACTGCAAAATAGGGCGATCGAACCAGAGCTTCCCTTTTTGGTGCAGCTCCGTCGCCAGGTGCGCGAACGTCACGACCCCCGCGAAGAGGGTGGTCCACCGGAGCGCGATTTTGCCGACCAGGCGCGCCCGCGATGACCAGCGAGCGAGGCGCCTGCGGCGCTGGCGGACAGCGGCGTCGACCTCGAGATCGGCCAGCAGCCGCGCCGCCTCATCGGCGTGGCGATCGGCGGTGGGGCCGTCGGTCATCGCGGCGCGTCACCTCGTTTGCGGTGGAGGAGTGTCGACCTGAGCACGTCACCGTCAAGAGAGGCAAGGTGCGTGCTTGCCCGACCGAGCGCCACGCCCAAGCCCTAACGGAGATCCGCAGCGTGTCAGAATGCCGCGGGCGGCGGCACGCATGGGGGCAAGCGCCCCGCCTGGCTCACGGGCGCGGGAGCCGGAAGCACCAGACGGGCTTGCCGTCTTCTCCGGGTGCGGCAGCGACCATTTCCCAGCCGCGCGCACCGGCCGCGTTGGCCTTCTCCTGAACCCGCTCGGCTCGCTCTTCGGCGAAGCAGAAGTACTCCCAGCGTTGCTCGATGACGTATGCCGCCTCGGCCTTCGGAACGGTCGATCGAGCGGCACCGGCGACGCAGCCGATGACAAACGCACTCGATACGGAAACACCCAGCAAGACCTTCCTCAAATTCGACGGCCTCCGAAGCACATTCTCCTCGAGCGAGGTTGCCGGCCGAGGACGAACGCAAGCCATGGACCTGCCGGCTGCTCGAAACCTCCGTCCATTTCGCGCCCCCGAACGCGGCTCTACCCAAAATCCCTTCATGGTGCGCTCCTGACTACCCGAGCTTCGTCAGAGGATCCAGGAGGACCGAACTTCGCGCTCCCCTTCATGAATGCGCTCTGATAAAAAGGTGGGCTTCAACCCAAAGGGAGAAAATGATGTCGAACGTTGCGCGGTTGCTGCTGGGAAGTCTCGTTGCAGGGGTGTTGTTGGCCACGGCTTCGCCGGCGGAAGCCCGACCCAAAGGGATGGTCTTCATTCAACGTGGCGAGGACATCTTCGTCGCTGGCGACGGCAGCCTCCCTCCGGAGTTCGCTCAGGAGCCGCAGATCGCTGGCGCGCAGTCGGGCTACCTCTGCAACATCTTCGGCGTATTCTGGGCCTACTTCAGCGTGGACGACTGCAAGCCCGTGGTGTTTCGAGGCGACGACTATTGGGATGACCCGGAGCTCGCCCAAGCGGTGCAGAAGGCACATCCGCAAACCGAGATGCAGTTGGGAATGTGGCAAGGCTACGGCAAGTACCCGCTCGGGCTCGCAGTGCTCTTGGGGCTCGGGCTGGTCGCTTACAGCAAGATCAAGGGTGACGACGACGACGACGGCGACGACGCATCGCACGGCGACGACAACCCCCAACCCGAGCAGAAGTGAGGTCGTCCGGGATGGCGGGCCTTCAGCGTTGGTCGCTCTCCGCACTGGCGGCGATCACGGTGCTTTGGGCGGGCGCCTCGGTGGCGCACGCCCGGCCCAAAATCCCGCTCTTTTATCAGACGGGTGAGGACATCTTCGTTGCGGGCGACGGCAGCTTGCCCGCGGAGCTCAGCGCCGAGCCCGAGCTCACAGGCGCGCAGTCCGGCTACAAGTGCGAGATCCTCGGCGTGCTCTGGGCGTACCTGAGCGTCTCGGACTGCAAACCCGTCGTGTTCCGGGGCGACAGCTACTGGGACGATGCAGCCCTGTCGGAAGCCGTCGCCAAGGCACACCCGCAGAGCGAAATGCAGCTTGGCCTTTGGCAGGGCTACGGCAAGTACCCGATGGGCTTGGCGCTGCTGCTCGGCCTCGGGCTCATCGCCTACGGAAAGCTCAAAGGCGACGAGGACGAGGATGAAGCCGGCGAAAGCCACGCGCCGCGCGATCCAGCGCATCCGGCGCCGCTCGCCATGCCGGTCCCACCCGGGACGCTGCCCTCCGCAGCGCCCCCCGCGGACCTCTTGCAGGCACCGCCGGGGGCGCCCGCGCCGCTCGGGGGGCCGGGGGCGCCCGG
>JAEZYZ010000511.1 GCA_023418705.1 Pseudomonadota bacterium
CGCCGGCGGAGCAGGCACCGGCGGGGCCGCGCTGCGCACGGGCGGGGGCGGCGCAGCTCGTCCGCCCTTTGCCGGGGGGGACGGCGGCTTGGGCGCTGACAGTGACGGCCGCTTGGAGGGGGGGGCCGGTGCCGCGACCGGGCTGGAGGCTTTTTCTTTTCCCCCACTGCTGCGCCGGGGCGGCGGCGGCGGCATCGAACGGCTCTTCTCGGGACGTGGCGGAGCGGGCGGATCGTTTTTCGGCGAGCTATCAGCCATGCTTTTTGCTCTGGCGAGCTTACCACGCCCCTCAAAAGCCCAAACACCGGCCAAACGGCCGGTACCTTCCGCGCCGCCTCCGGCTTCGATCGGGGGCCGAATACGCTTGCCACACCGCCGGCCGGGGCCGATCACCTGACCCATGGGATTGTTGATCAAGGGTCGCTGGAGCACCGACTGGTACGGCTCGGACGAGCAGGGGCGGTTCATCCGCGAGCCGACCAAGTTCGGCGGGTGGGTGACGCGCGACGGGCGCTCTGGCTTCGCTGCGGAGCCGGGCCGCTACCACCTGTACGTCTCGCACGCCTGCCCGTGGTCGCACCGCACCAGCTTGATGAGGAAGCTCAAGGGGCTGACCGACGTCGTGTCGATGAGCTCCGTCGATCCGTTCATGGGCGATGACGGCTGGTGGTTCAGCGACGCCGAGGGGGCGGGGCCCGACCCCATTCATGGGGCCAAGTACCTGCGGGACGTCTATCTGAAGGCGCGGCCGGACTATACCGGCCGCGTGACGGTGCCGGTGTTGTGGGATCGACGGGAAAACACGATCGTGTCCAACGCCTCCCGTGACATCGTGCGCATGCTCGACCACGAGTTCGTCGATCACGCTCGGGGCCCGGATTACTGCCCAGAAGGGCTCGAAGACGCCATCGATCGCGAGATCGACGCCCTGTACGACGGGGTCAACAACGCCGTCTACCTAGCCGGTTTCGCCACCACTCAGCGGGCCTACGACGAGGCCGTGGGGCGGTTGTTCGAAGCGTTGGACGGCTACGAAGAGCGGCTCTCCCGACAGCGCTACCTGTGCGCCGACGTGATCACCGAGGCGGACTGGTTTCTCTTCGTCACGCTCGTCCGGTTCGATCTAGTGTACCACTACCACTTCAAGTGTAACCTTCGAAAAATCAGCGAATATCCCGAACTGTATGGTTTTTTACGTGACCTTTACCAGCGCGCGGGGGTCGCGGAGACCTGCCGCCTCGACCACATCAAGCAGCACTACTATCGGAGCCATCCGACGGTGAACCCCCAGCGCATCGTCCCCGTCGGTCCCCTCCTCGGACTGAACGCACCGCATGATCGGGGACGGTTCGGGAGCGCTCCGGACGTGTGACGCGGCGCCCGGGAGCGCTCGGGCCGGCGCCTCGGGCTCCCTTGGGGTCGAAGCCATGCTACAAGCCGCCCCGCCGTGACCCACCCGGACGAGCTGTTGGTGTTCAGGAACGTCCGCGCCATCGATCCTGCAGCGCAGCTCGACGGCGTGGTCGACGTCGTCGTGGAGCGAGGCCGCATCCAGCGGCTCGGGCGGGATGCCGGAGCGGAAGCCGCCGGCGCGGAGGGGGCCCGGGTCATCGAGGGTGCCGGGCGCTGGCTCCTGCCGGCCTTCGTGGACTTGCACGCGCACCTGCGCGAGCCGGGCCACGAGTACAAGGAGGACATCCGCACCGGGCTCCGGGCCGCCGCCGCTGGCGGCTTCGCGCACGTCTGCGTGATGCCAAACACCAAGCCGGTCAACGACACCCGCGCCGTCACCGAGCTGATGCTCCGGCGCGCGGCGGAGTGTGGCGGGCCGCGGCTGCACCCGATCGGCGCCATCACGCTCGGTCAGCGCGGCAAAGACCTGACTGAGATGGGTGAGCTGCGCGAGGCGGGAGCGGTGGGCGTCAGCGACGACGGTCACTGCCTGATGTCGAGCGCCGTGATGCGCCGCGCCTTGGAGTACGCGAGCCATTTCGACATGCCAGTCATCCAGCACGCCGAGGACCACGAGCTGACCGCGGGCGCGGACATGCACGAGGGCGCCGTCTCGGCGCGCCTCGGTCTGCGCGGCTGGCCGCGGGTCGCCGAAGACGTGATCGTGGCGCGCGACATTCTGCTCGCGGAGTACGTGCGAGCCAAATACCACGTCGCCCACGTGTCCACTCACGGCGCCGTGCGCCTGATCCGTGAGGCGAAGAGCCGCGGCATCCCGGTCACGAGCGAGGTCACGCCCCACCACCTGCTCCTGACCGACGCGGCGGTGCTCGGCTACGACACCGCGTGCAAGGTGAACCCGCCGCTGCGGGAGGACATCGACGTCGAGGCGCTGCGCCAAGCGCTGGCCGACGGGACCATCGACGCCATCGCGACCGACCATGCGCCGCACTCGACGCTCGAGAAGGACTGCGCCTTCTCGGAGGCATCACCGGGAATGATCGGTCTGGAGCTGTGTTTTGGCTTGTTGCTGGGCCTGACCGGGACGTCCGGTTTGACGCTCCAGCGCCTGATCGACGCGCTCTCCACCCGACCCGCCCAGATTGCAGGGCTCGAGCCGCCGCGCCTCCGTGAAGGGGCTCTGGCCGAGCTCGTGCTCGTCGACCCGGAGGCTCGCTGGACTCCCGTCCTCGAGCGGCTACGCTCCAAAAGCACCAACACCCCTTTCCTGAAACGCGAGCTACGCGGGCGCGTGCTCCTGACCCTGGCAAACGGCGGCGTCGCCTTCGACGCACTTGGAGGTTCTCGATGAGCGGGCGACGACGCGCCTGGTTGGCGCTGGCGGACGGGACGGTCTTCGAAGGCGAGGCGTACGGGGCGCAGGGACCGTGCTCCGGGGAGGTGGTGTTCACCACCGGGATGACCGGCTACCAGGAGGTGCTGACCGACCCCTCCTACTCGGGCCAGCTCGTCACCATGACGAGCCCGCACATCGGCAACACGGGCGTCAACCTCGACGACCCGGAGAGCAGCGACGGCGCGCCCCAGGTCGCGGGGTTCATCATGCGGGAGGCCAGCCTCGCGCCCTCGAACTGGCGAGCGGTCGAGTCGCTGGACGCCCATTTGGAGCGGCACGGCATCGCGGCCATCACCGGCGTCGATACGCGGCGCCTGACCCGGCACATCCGCGACAAGGGAGCCCAGAACGGCTGCATCGGCAGCGAGCCGCCGGCCGACCTGGTGGAGCGGGCGCGCAGCGCCCCCCCGATGGAGGGCCTCGACCTGGTCGCCCGGGTGACCCCGAAAGCTCCGTATGCCTTCGACGCCAGCCGCGGCGATTGGAAGGTCCCGTTCGCGATCGAGCATCAGGTGCGACCGCTCAGCATCCGTCCCCCTCCGGGCGCGTCGCGCGAGCTGCACGTGGTGGCGATGGATTTCGGCGCCAAGCGCAACATCTTGCGCTGCCTGGTGGACTCCGGGTGCAAGGTGACCGCCGTGCCCGCCAACGCCAGCGCCGAACAGATCCTGGCGCTCGGCCCCGACGGCATCTTCTTGTCGAACGGCCCCGGCGATCCGGCCGCGGTGAGCTATGCCGCGAACACCGTGCGCGCGCTGCTCGGCAAGCGGCCGATATTCGGCATCTGCCTGGGTCATCAGCTGTTGGCGCGGGCGCTGGGCGCCACCACCTACAAGCTGAAGTTCGGCCACCGCGGTCTCAACCAGCCCGTCAAGGATCTTGCCACCGGCCGGGTCGAGATCACCAGCCAAAATCACGGCTTCGTGGTGGACGTCGACTCGCTGAAGGGCGTCGCGCGCACCACGCACCTGCACCTGAACGACGGCACCAGCGAGGGGCTCGAGGCCCCCGAAGCCCGCGCCTTCAGCGTCCAGTACCACCCCGAGGCCGCCGCCGGTCCGCACGACTCGTTGTATCTGTTCGAGCGGTTTCGTCAGCTGATGCTGGCCGCAGGCTGAGTTGGCGCTCGCGCACCAAGGTGACGGGCTCGGGGCCCAGATGGGTCGAAATGAACGCTAAGAGGACCATCCATTTCGTCAGCTTGGGGTGCCCCAAAAACCGAGTCGACAGCGAGGTCATGCTCGGCGTCGCCGAGCGCGCGGGCTACGAGCACGTCGAACGCCCCGAGGCCGCGAGCGTGATCGTCGTCAACACGTGCGGGTTCATCGACGCGGCGAAGCAGGAATCGATCGACACCATCCTGGAGCTTGCCGAGCACAAGCAGGACGGCGCCTGTGAACGGCTGGTCGTCACCGGCTGCCTGAGCCAACGTTACCCCGAAGAGCTGGCCGAAGGCTTGCCGGAGGTCGATCACTTCCTGGGCTCGAGCGACATGCTGCGGCTCGAGCACGTGCTCGGCGGGACGGCTCCGCGCGTGCTCGTGGGCAACCCCGCCGATTGGGTGGTCGGCGCCCGCGATCCGCGCACGATCAGCACGCGCGGCGCCAGCGCCTACGTCAAGCTCGCCGAAGGCTGCAACCGCAGCTGCTCGTTCTGCGTCATCCCCCAGCTGCGCGGCAAACAGCGCTCGCGCGCGCCGGCCGACATCGTGCAAGAGGTGCACCGGTTGGCCGAAGCGGGCGTGCTCGAGGTCAACTTGGTGTCCCAGGACACCGTGGCCTACGGGCGCGACCTGCCGGAGGGCGATCTGGCGAGCGTCGTCCGGCAGATCGCCGACGTGCCGGGGATCCGCTGGGTTCGCTTGTTTTATTTGTACCCGGAGAAGCTCGGCGACGAGCTCATCGATCTGCTCGCCCAACATCCGCGCGTGTTGCCCTACGTCGACATGCCGCTGCAGCACGCCGCGGACGGCATGTTGCGGCGCATGCGCCGCGGCCACGGCGGGCGGCGCCTGCGCGATCTGGTGGAGCGGCTGCGAGCCCGGGTCCCGGACCTGGTCTTTCGCACGGCCTTCATCGTCGGCCACCCCGGCGAGAGCGCCGAGGAGTTCGAGGAGCTGTGTGATTTCGTGAAGTGGGCGCAGTTCGACCGCGTGGGCGTGTTCCGCTACTCGGACGAGCCGAGCGCACGATCGAGCACGCTCGGGGCCAAGGTCGACCCCGCGACGATCGATCGGCGCGCGCGCAAGCTGATGCGCCTGCAGCAACCGATCAGCCGCCGCAAGAACCAGGCGCTCATCGGGCGGCAGCTCGAGGTCTTGGTGGAGGGCCCGAGCGAGGAGCACGACCTGGTGATGGTGGGTCGCCACGCCGGCCAGGCTCCCGAGATCGACGGGATGGTCTTCCTGTCCGGGGAGCCCACCTCACCGGGCACCTTGACGACCGTCGAGATCACACAGGCCGCCGACTATGACCTGGTGGGAGAGGTCGTCTCGCCGTCGGCGAACGCAGCCGCTCCGGGCCCCCGCGGCGCGGGCTTGGTGATGAAGAGCAGCGACGGCCGCAAGGTGCTGCGCACCCTCGCGTGACCCGGCGCGGCCAGCGCCGAGGCCCGATCAGTCCGGCGCGCGGATCGTGAAGACCGTGCTCGGGCTCGAGTCGTTGCCAACGCTGTACCAGAGCACGATCTCGTCGCCGATTTGAGCCTCGATGACCAGCGTGTAGCGCCCGTCGTCACCGGTGAACTGCCCCCAGCTCCTGCCGGCGCGCAGATTCGCCGCCTGGACGTGCGCGCGCGGCTTCACCGAGCCCGTGAGCGTGACCTGGCCCTCGGCGGTGGGACCGTCGACCTCGGGACGCCCGGGGGGCGGCAGCGGCAACGTCGGCGACAAGCACGCGACCGGCAACGCTGCCAGCAGCGAGGCAAGGAACACACGGCGAGCCCGACGGCGCATCGAACGCCAAGTCCAGCACGACCCGTGCCGCTTGCAAATGCGCGAAACGACATCCTGGGTCGCCCATCATCCGCTAACCTGGTTGGCAGCAGCCCCAACGGCGTTGGCGCAGCGCGGTAGACCCCAGGGACGCTGCCCCTCGCCGGCGACGCCTCCGCTCCCCCACCGGGCTTCGCCTGAAATAGGGCCGAATCGGGCCAGTTCTGATAACGGCCAGGGTGCGGGCTCCGAACCACGTCGGCGCCCGGCTGCGGAGCGGCGGCGCCCACCGGGCCGAGCTGCTTAAATATGCGCTGAGCTTCGAGAAATGGCAGAGGTCGCGATCGACAACGGCAGGGCGGCGGCGCCCGATCGCAGCCCGCCCCGCTGGGGCGTTGCCCCCGAGCGGCTGCGCGCCCAGGGCCGCAAGCTCGGCGCCCTGCTCCGGCCCCTACCCGTCGTGCTCGCCGGCTGTGTCCTGTCCATCTCGGGCCGGACCGCCAACATCGCCGCGACCAGCGCCGATCCGGACCTCCCGCGCGCCATCGCGGGCGCCCTCGGGGCGATGAAGCTTCAGGTCGATCCGAGCGAAGTGCACCTCATCGACCCCCCAGCGCCGGTGCTCGATTCGCGGCTGCATCGCCCGCGCGCGTGGGTGCGCGCGCGACCCGAGGGCGAACCAGCAGACATTTTCCTGGTGCGCAGCCGCCTCTCCCCGGAGGGCCGCCTGCTCGAGCTCAGCGGGGTCTACAACATCACCGAGTCCTCGGCGGTCGAAGAGGCGCAGCTGGTGGTGCATGGCGAGCGCGCGGCCTGGGTCGTGGGCGGCGGCGGCAAGACGTACAGCGTCCACTACGCCGATGCCCGCGGGGAGCCCAAGCCAGAGGGGCCGAATTGGACGCGCCTGGCTCGCGCTCAGAACGCGCTCACCAACGCCCAGGAGACCGGGCAGCTCGCAGGCCTCCGGCGCCGCTCTTTCAAGCTCGATCCCGCAGCCAGCGAGCTGACCCTCGGCTTCACCGAGAGCCACCTGCTGATCTACTCGGACATGAACAAGATCGAGGTCCCGACCGAGGCCGAGGGCCCGATCCTTGGTGAGCGCTTCCTGCGCGTGCAGCAACACGTCAAGGCGCGCCCCGGCAACTTGGTGACCTGGGCGGTCGACCGCGTGCGGGCGCTGCCGTGGTTCGGCAACGATCGCATGCAGGCCGTGAAGGCGCTCGCGTTCGTGGCGCTCGACTGGGCGGAGCAAGCGCTGGGGACCGTCACCGGGGACGACGGTTCGGAGCGGGTCGCCGAGGAGCTGGGCGAGCTCTTGCATGCGCCGCCCGTGACGTACACCAACCCGGAGACGGGCTGGCCGCCCCCGCCGATGGAGCCGGTGCTCTCCCCGGCGCTCAAGGGCGAAGGGCAGTGGGTGTCGCTCGACCGCGACGCGTTCATCCGTCAAAACCCCGGCACCCCGAGCCCCTTCGTGTTCTCGTTTTTGCGCGTCGACAAGAAGCGGATCTACCAGCAGGTCTTCGTCACGGTCTGGGATCCGCGGCAGGTCGCGCTGCACGCGATGAGCGGGACGCGCGAGCCGAAGAGCGCCACCGGCGAGACAGGGCCGGGCCTCATCCCGCGCGACCCGAAGGTCATGTCGCGCCTGGTCGGCGCGCTCAACGGCGGCTTCCAGGCTCAACACGGCCACTACGGCATGATGGTCGACAAGGTCA
The DNA here is from genome assembly GCA_023418705.1 of Pseudomonadota bacterium. Taxonomy (GTDB): domain Bacteria; phylum Myxococcota_A; class Polyangia; order Polyangiales; family Polyangiaceae; genus JAEZYZ01. The sequence continues at coordinate 7,460 of JAEZYZ010000511.1, forward strand.
CCTACCTGCCGCCGAAGCCGTACGCGGCCACGATCGCCGAGCTGAAGGACGGCTCCAACGGCTTCGGAACCTGGCCCGAAGACGCGACCATCCCGGCGGAGATGGTCTCCTTCCGCCAGAACTTGGTGCCGCTGGTTTTGGACGGCGAGTTCAACCCCTACCGCAGCCAGTGGTGGGGCGGAGTGCCCGAAGGCTGGACCGACGATTCGCGCACCGTGCGCAGCGCCCTGTGCCTGACCGAAGAGGGGTTCGTCGCCTACTTCTATGCCGCGAGCGTGGATCCCCCGCAGCTCTCGCTCGCCATGCGCCGGGCACGCTGCCAGTACGGCGTGCACCTGGACATGAACGCTGGTCACACCGGGCTCGAGTTTTATCGAGTCGATCGGCAGGGCGCGCTGCCACCGCTCGGGCGCGCGCTCGATCCGCAGTGGGAAGCCAGCGGCGCGGTTTCCGGCATGGACGGCTGGGAATTCCGGGGCCGGCAGATGGTCAAGCTGATGGCCCTGATGAACTTCCCTCGCTACATCCATCGCGAGTCGAGAGACTTCTTCTATCTGACGCTGCGTCACCTGCTGCCAGGCGTTGCGGTGCCGAGCCGCGTCGACCCGGCAGAGCCAGGTGAGGGCCAGTGGCAGGTCGACGGGTTGCCGCAGCACGGATGGCCCTACGCGATCGCCACCACCTGGGTACGTCCCGACGCAGCACGCGCCGAATCCAAGGTGAACCTCGTCAAGCTCGATCCGAAGATGGTGCGGCTGACCGACAACGTCAGCGACGAGGACGCGGTGGTGCTCGCCGTGCGCCACCCCCGCGGTGGAAGCGACGATTCGCCCGCGCTGTGGCTCTCGGCGGGCAAGTTCGAGATTTCCCCGAAGGCGCCCGGCATGCTCGCCAAGCGGATCAGCTCGGGGCTCGCTTTCGCGACGGCCTCATCGGGGACGGCGCGTGCGGCCGTCGGGGTCGGCTCACACGACGGGATGTTGTACTACCTCGAGGTCGCGACGGCGCCGTCACCGGATCGTGACGGCGCACTGCTCGACCGGCTGCTCGCCGACCTCGGCTGCGATGAGCGCATGTTGCTCGACGAGCCGCTCGGGGTCGCCATCGGCGGCAAGCGCGATCTCGGAGGCCACCCGGTCAAGCGGACGCGCAACGCGCTGTACTTCGTGCGCGGTGAAGGACCCGGTGCGCGCCGCATCTTCACCGACACGCCCATCGTCCCACCGCACACCTGGTACGCGCTTCAAAAGCGGCGCACGCACCTGCCCGCGACGGCCGCCGCGACCCCGGCGGGGGGATGAGCACCCTCGCAGCTCGAGACGAAGCGCGTCCGTCCAAGCGGACGCGCGTGGCTCACGCTCGACGACCCATGTTGCCATAATGGCGGATTATTGCGTCGTGACAGCACAGGAGTGATGCCGAAACCCCTCAATTTCCGTCGAAGCCCCTCGCCAACGTGACAAAGGAAAGCTACCCTTCCCGCGTCCGAATTCGGGTGCGATAACGCGCCGGGCCGCCGGCTTCCACGTGGAACTCTCTCCAGTTACGGCGGGCGTGACACACTGATTCGGGCCGGGACCCATCACGCCGGCCATGCTTGCTGAGTAGGAGACGAGTGTATGAGCGACAAGGGCGGATCTGATCTGGACGTCTTCGACGGGTTGGCGAAGAAGTCCCAACCGAGTGGGCCCGGTCCGATCGACCAGAGCTCCGCACCCGCCCGCAAGAAGACCCTGCTCGGCTTGCCCACACCCGGCATGCCACCGGGCTCGATCAGCGTGCCCCCCCCGCCGCCACCGAGCCGGGCCAGCTCCCCGGGCAAGCCGAGCCTCCCCCCGCCCCCGCCGCCCTCGGGACGGTCGGCCCCACCGCCCCCGCCTCCCGCGCCCGGACGAATGAGCGCGCCGCCCCCCCTGCCGCCCGGGGGG
>JAEZYZ010000519.1 GCA_023418705.1 Pseudomonadota bacterium
GCTGCAGCCCGTCAACACCCACGCTCAGGCACAGCCCGACCACCGTCCACCGATGCTTCATGGCCACCGCCTACGTGCAGAGCGGAATGGATCCCCCCATTCTCGCGACTGTCCCGGCCGGCCCCGATCAGATAGACTTCAGGAGGTCGCGCGACGATCGCAGCCGGGGTATCGGCCCAGATGCAGAAGCAGCGGGTACAAGGAGCGTTGAGCCAGCGCCTTGCGTCGGCCCTGGGGGCTGCGTCCGCCGGAAGATCGCCCCCGCAAGGCACCACTCGAATCCGACACGATGAAACCCATCCTGAACGCGCCTTGTGGAGGGATCCTCGAGCTTCACGGGGCGCCTGCGTTCTGGCGCTTGCCTGCCTGGTGACGCTAAGTTGCGGGGGGCCGGCAAGGATACGCTCACTTTCCCCCATGGAAGATCAGGTTGAAGTCCGGACGGCGCCTCCGCCCGAGGGTGCGCAGGCGATGGGGGCTGTCGAGGCGACGCACGGTGGAGGGTGCGGTCTGTACGGAAGAATCGGCAGCCTGAAGGGAGCGCTCAGTTTGGTGAAGGTCGAGGCAGCTCGCCGCGGCGCTGACTACGTGCACGTGGTCGAGATCGAGCCTCCCCACAAGAATGGCCTCTGTGCCGATCAGCGCTTTCGCATCAGCGGGTTGGCGTATCGAGTCGGGCGGTCCAAAAACGCTCTTCCCACAGTATCTGAGGTGGGCCAAGAGCCCTCGCAGCAAGGCTCCTCGGAGTGAGACGACTGAGCGCGTGCGAGGCTCTGGCCCGAGTGGCCCTGGGAAAGCTTCGGCTCATCGGCATGCTGCTGGCCACCGCAATGACTTCGGGCTGCTTTCCGAGAGACGTCTATTTCTACGACGGCGAGGTCTTCATGGGGGAGGCAGCGGCGATGAAAGGCCAACGCAGGATTCACTCCCAAATCATGGGCCACGTGGAGCCGCTGGCCGTCCCATTGGCGAGCCACTGCACGATCCTGATCCCTCCGATCGATGTGGTGCGTGAGCGCGGAGTGATGACCCAGCTGCCTTTGGAGACTGACCGAGTGCAGGTCCTCGGAGCCCTGGTGCACGGAGAGTACCATCTGTTCGCAGCGATGCTCGAGAAGCGCTTCATTTGCGAGAGTGTCACGGTGTCCGAATCGGATGGTGGACACGCGGTCCATCGGGGAGCCACTGCCGTGATCTACGTTCACATGCCTGAGATCGACAGCGGTGATTGGTATGTCGCCCAGGGGAGCAAACCAAGGAGAAAGCTCGAACCGAATCCGGATATGCTGCAGCTTCGCTCCCTATTGTTGGACCTGATGTCTCAAGTGGAAGACTATCTTTCGGGTGCTGAGCCTGCCGCAGGTGCGGCGGCACATGCGGGCGATTGAGCGGGCTTGAACACCCCTGTTGCTCGGTGACGACTGGGCGCTGGGGGGTCGAGCTGGACCTCCCCCTCCCCCGTATCGCTTGAGCCCCCGGCTCGCTCACGGAAACGGAGGCGTCTGCGCCTCGTCGCGCCCGGTTCCCACGAGCACCAACGAGCACCACCGGCGGCGCGCGCTTCGCCGCGAACTCGGACGCGCTGGAGAGAATGTCGGGGTTCACGGCGATGTTTGTTTCGGGCCCGGCGACGGAGCCGTGGCAGCCGCCGCAGAAGCCGTCGACGAGCTCGCGCCGAAACGACAGGGTGACCCATTCACTGGGGTAGTATTGGGTCTCCTCGCGCTGGTGATGGAGTGACGCCGCGCTCTCGTTCGCGAACCTCCCTCGGCGGCAAAGATGAGGGGTACTCCGGCGGGCACCTGGACGCGCACGGCCCGACCCCAAGAAAAGTGGTGGAAACAACTCTGCCAAGCCGAGGGCCGCAAAGACTACGACTGGTCCCACCTCGCCCGCCGCGATTTCCCTTCCCGAGCCGCGTCGACCAGAAGTGCCAGACCGACCCCAGCCTCGCCGTCGCCCACCACTGCTTCTGGAAACACCACCCCGCCAAAGCCTACGCCTGGGAGCTCCGCCTAAAGCACGAACTCCGCCCCGACTTCACCATCGCCGAACCCGGCAGCGACGAAGCACGACCCCGCTACCTCGCCGCCCAGCCGGAGGAAGCCGCGGCGATCCTCGAGAAGGAGCAAGCACGGCGCGAACGGGCTGCCAGCAAAGCTGCTGACGCTGGCACTGAACACCAGGCGAACCAAACGATTCGGCGCTGAACCTGAGCCGAAACGCTCCGGGATGAGTGTCGTCTGGATCGCTTCAAACAGGACCGATCCGAGGGTCTTCGCCCGGAGCGATGCGGTCAGTGCCTCGAGAGCTGCGCTTCGATGCAGTCAGCTTCCGCTCTTATCTCCACGAACGGCGCGGGGTGTAGCCTGCAAGCCATTGCCCCCGCGGCCTCGGACGGTCGCACCCGAATCGCACCTATCTCAGTGATGACCCGGTGCTTCTCTGCTTCGTCCGTGACATCCGCCAGAAGCTTCTCTGCTAGGCTATTTTGCCATGCCCTATCGTCGTCGCGATCCGGCCAAGTGGATAAATCAACGAGTTCGAGCCCTGCAGACCGAAAAACAGCGAGCACAAGCGTGGCACACGTCAGACCTCGCTCCCCGGCGCCAGGCGTCAGTTCCCCGTCACCGTTGAAGTACGAGTGACGATACGCGAACCCGTAGGGAAGGCCACCCTTCTGATTTCGGCGCCATACAAGCCGGCAAAGCGCGGCAATGCTCCGGGCCCGTATCGGGTGAAGGGCGGGTGCAAGCCAGGCATACGGGGGATGCCAACCCTCGTTCCGCAGATCGCCCTCCCACGCCAAATGCAGCATCTTGTGTTCGACCCCCTCCAGGTGAAGCACCCCAGCATGCCACCCGTCGGGAGTTCGCATGATCACCGCCCCGATCAGCACGGAACTCGGGGGCGCACTGAATTGCAAGGCGCCGAGCATCCGTCGCTATTGAAGGCCTCTAAGAATAGAACGAATGTCGCGAGGCGAATGGCCTTCAGAGTGCAACTGCTGAAGGGTCCTGGTCAAGAAGTCACGTCGGCTTCGGAGTTGCTGCTTCACCGGTAGGGTAGCGGTCAAAACACCCACCGCGATGGTACTACCAAGCCGAGCTACATTCATGTCGCGGAGGAGCGGATTCAGCTTTTCAACCTCGCCTCTAGACAACAGGCGGTCGATACCGTCCATCACCAGGTCCAGGCCCGCATCGATGCGGTCCTCCCGGGCCGCCGCGTATATCTCCGCCAGCGGCAGCGGGCGATTGAACTTTAGTGCACGGTCATCCTTAAACCCGTATAGCCACTGCGTCTTGTCGTTGTCGTGGAAGAGCATCGCTTCAGGCCTCCAGTGCTCCGAACGCCGCGTTGGCGAACTTGCGGCTTTCCGCGATCCTTCGACGAAAGACTGTTTCAAGCAACTCGGCCGCCCAGCTTGCTACAGGCGGATCCTCGGCCGCCGTGAACTCGTGAGTGACGTCGACGGCAGCGTCCGTCAAGTTGTACCTGAGCGTCACGTGCACCTCCCCGGGAGGATGGGCGAAGGTCTTTCGAAGTCTGGTGGAGCTTGGCGCCAGCGCGACGGAATCGCCCGGCAGGTGCAAAGGCTTCATCGCGCCGCCAAGCACCCGCTCACCCACCGTGTGTGGCAGCTCGTAGCCCGCGTTTATCTCAAGCGTATGAGCCGGAGTTTCCGGCAAAGCACGTAACAGGCCGAGCAGAATCCTGAATGGCTCGTCCCAAACGTCCGACGCCTTCGTTCCGAGTGGAGCTACTCGCAGATTCGTCGGGGCAACGACAACCACTGCGTCCGTCGTTGAGAACCTGAGCAGAAAGCGATCGCTGAAGCCGACTTGCAGTTCCGGTTCCTTGCCAGACAACACTTTGCGCGCCAACCAGTCGGGCGAGAAGATCGCCTGGTTCCAGGAGCCCTTCACGTTCATGAATGATCGAGCAGAGATGGGGCGCACAGGTGATTCCCTGGCTCGATAGTGTGGCGGTCGGTCCCTTGATGTCAATCCATGCGGCGGTTGCACTCCCGGCCGATGGACCTACGGGCGTCGTGCGCAGCTCGAACCCCAGCGCCATTCCTCAACGTCTCCTGGGGTGCCTGCCTCGTCACCCCGCCCTGGCGGCGCTCCGCGGGATCGACAAGCATCCCCTGGTGGCGGAAGGCCGGCTCCTTCACAAGTTGATCGGCGCCGGTGCGTGCATGGAAGACCCGGACTTTCGCCGCGTTGCCGAGGAGATCATCAGGCAGGAGCGCGAGAAGAAGCACCACCTGCTCGCTCACGCTGGAAGAGGTGCTGGAGGAGCGTAGTCGTGATGGGCCGCGGCTTGGCGCTTCAGTTCAAGCAGGCATTTCCGGAGAACTTCAAAGCGTACGTGGCTGCGTGCAAGCGCGGGGAGGTCACCATCGGGCGGATGCTCGTCTACGATGCGGGTCCAGGCGCTTCGCCCCGGTACATCGTGAACTTCCCGACCAAGCAGCATTGGCGGGCGCCATCGCGACTCGAGTACATGGAGCTGGTATCAGAGGTTCGAACCCGGGCATTCAATCCTTGGCCGTCCCAAGCGCTCGGCGCGGGAATCCGGGGGCTGGCCTGGGAGGATGTGCGAGGTCGCATCGAGGTTGCCCTCTTTGCGCTGTCCAACGCGCGCGTCGTGGTCTTGGAACCTTCCGAAGCGCTTTTAGCAGCTCTGGCCCGCAAGCCGTTTCGATCATGCACAGGAGAACGGGCTGTCGGCGACCGTCGGGCCGGCGCTTAAATCGCTTGTCACTTACTACTGGACAGAGCAGATTACTGGACATACTACAGCTTTCCATGGAGAATCGCTGGGATTTCGAGGGCTACCTGCTCTCACTAAGGGGCCTGCCGTTCGTCCGTCGAGCGGAGCTGGTCAGCGCGGGCAAGGGGCGGGACGCTCGCGGAGCCCGTCTTCGGCTTCAGGCGCCCGACCGTGAGTTCCTGCTGCCAGTGGAGTTTCATGCCGGTCGGCTAGGTCGGGATTCGGCGCAACTGCTCATCCATCGTTCCGAGGGGAACCTGATGGTATTCACGCCTGTTGTGGGCCTCGAGCTTGGCGACCTGCTCGAGCAAGCGGGCATCAACTTCGTCGACCTCGCTGGCAACTGCCACCTGCGTCTGGACGGACGCTACGTGGCCCGCATCCAAGGGCGGCGTGGGCACGCCGCAAAGGCTACCGCGGGATCTCGCGGGCTGCGCGCACCCGCCTATCGAGTGCTCTTCGCGTTCTTGACCAATCGTGAATGGATCGACGCGCCGGCGCGCGCGGTAGCGAGCGCCAGCGGCGTTTCACCTCAGACCGCGAACGAGCTTCGCAACTGGCTGCTCGAGAAAGGGCTCTTGATCGCGGCAAGGGGGCAGCGGCACTGGGCTCCCGGTCGCAAGAAGGAAGCGCTGACGCTCTGGCTGTCGGGTTACTCCACGTCCCTTGCACCCAACCTGCTGATCGGCCGCTTTCGTGCGCGTGAGAAAGCCCCGGACGAGCTCGAGCGGAGATTGGAATCGGACCTCGACCCGATCTGCGAGTGGAGGTACGGCGGCGGAGCGGCGGCCATGCAGTTGACCGGATTTTACCGGGGGGACCTCACGACGGTCTATGTGCGCCAGGCCCCCCCAAGTCTTGCGCGCCGCCTTCACCTGATCGCGGACGCACAAGGCCCGCTGATCCTCGCGAATTCGGCCGGGGACGCCAGCTTCGTCTCGCCGGACCCACGCTGTGTTCACCCCCTGCTCGCCTACGCCGATCTTCTTGCCGAAGGAAACGACCGCGCTAACGAAGCCGCCGCCGAAGTTTACGAGCGCTGCCTTGCCGACGAGTTTCGGTCGTGATCCTCACCGGCTCTTCGTTTAGAACTTTGAGATATGCTTAGGAGTACGACCCACCCGCGAGACGATCGATCGCGGAAGCCATCTGCATCATCACCATGTCTTTGAGAAACTCAGCCATGATCCCAAAGTCTTCGCGACTATCGGCTGCTGCAGCGTCCGCCGCCCTCAACGCTGAGACGTATTGCTTCCGGTGCTCGTAAATCAGAGCCGGCACCTGGGGCCTTCCCGGCAGCATCACGCCATCCTCCATGCAGATGATGAGGTACGCGAGCGCTCTCGACGTCCGTCCGTTCCCACCGGCGAAGGGATGGATCCAGTTGAAGCGCCAAAGCGCATAGGCAGCCCGCTCGAGCGCAGACCGGGTGCCGCGGCCGCCGTTGATCCAATCGATCGCCTCAAGGCTCAACGCACGCACCTGCCAGGCCCCTGGCGGAATGTAAGGGCCTACCGTTACCGGAACCGTTCGATAGCTCCCGGCGCACGGAAAAATACCCTGTACGGCAAGGCGGTGGAAATCGAGAAGATGGCTCTCGCGGAGCTCCGTAACGCCGCGCTGAACGAGCTCCCCTATGTACTCGATCTGCTCAAGGCCGTTTGCGGCCTCGAATCGCGGTTTCTCGTGGGGCTCGCAGAGCAGTTTCGGATCAGCCGGCTTCTCCCCCTCGGTCATCCGAAGGCCTCACTTCTTCGGATGCTTGGTGGCGTACGCGGTGCTTACCATTTCGCGTGTTACGGCTTCGTTCTCGATCACGGTATTGCCAAAGGCCCAATCGATCTTCTCGTCGGCCGTGAGGGTCTTCGACAAGCGACCGTTCTGTTGAAGCTCGCGAACTTTGGCGCGCAATTCTTCGTAGGTTCGGTTCACGATCGGTGCCTCCTCGCACGTGAAACATACTGAACATGTGTCCGCAAGCAAAGGAAATAAAGGCCGGTGTGGCAGCCCCGCAAGCGTGACGGCCGAAAGGCCTGATCCACAGGGGCAGGCTGCGGTATTCTCGAGGAACTCTCATGCCCGCCCTCTCCGCGCCGTCCACTTCCCTCGCCAGCGCCGCGCTTGCCGCGGAGGTGGCGAAGAAGGTGCGGGAGAAGGGGCTGGTGCTGTGGCTGGACTCGGACGGGCAGTACTCGGGGCTGGCGGATCGGCTGGGGGCGGGCGACGCCGGGTTCGACTACCCGGTGGTGGGGTTTCGCGGCAGCCACTTGGAGCTGATGTTGGCGCTGGAGGGGTACGGCAACGGGCTGTACCCGGAGCACGTGCTGGTGCACTTGCCGGGGCTGAACAAGGAGAGTGTCAAGTCGACGCCGGTGTACGAGCTCTACAAGGCGGGCACCGTCTTCGAGAAGAGCTTGGCGACGTTGGTGCGGGAAGCGGCGGTCGGGGTCGCGACACCGGACGAGGTGGAGACGTTCGCGCGTGGGGCGAGCTTCAGCCTCGAGGCCGCGGATGCGTGGCTGGCGGGGCTCGCGGAGCAGCCGCGAGACAAGCTGGGGATGCTGGTCCAAAGCTTCGGGGCGGAGGACGTGGTCCTTGGCGTGGTGACGGGCGATCGCCGGCTCGCGGAGCACCTCCAGACCGGTGGCGAGCGGCTGCTCGAGGTTCTACAGAAGCAAATAGGCTTGAGCGCCGCGTGGCGCGACGCTCGCCTGGGAGCGGCGGCGCTGACGCCGGCGGCGCTGTCGAGCCTGGTGGGGAGCTGGTTGATGGCGGTGGAGTTCGTGCACGACCTGCGGGAGCCGCCGGTCACGCCCGAGCTCGTGCCCCTCACGAAGCTCGGGCCGTTCGCCAAGACCTGCCGGGAGCTGGTGCGGCGGTTTCGCGAGCGCGATCCGGATCAGTACGAGCATCTGGCGAACGAGCTTCAAGACTGGCTGAAGGAGGAGCGCACCAGCCACCACGCCCGGGCGCTCGGATCGATCGACACGTTCCGCTTCGAAGAAGCGACGATGCGGGCCGCCACCATCGATGCCTTGTGCCAAGGCGACTGGCAGACGGCGGCGACCTTCGCGGCGGATCGCACGACGGAGCAGTGCTTTTGGGTGCGACGGCTGCCCGCCCTGCAGCGCACCTGGCAGATCCTGCGCCTGGCCGCGGAGCTCGGCCGCACGCTGGCGGCCACAGCGCACGCGCTCGACAAGTGCGCGTCGCTCGAGGAGGCGACGGAGCGGTATGCCGAGCGGCTGGCGACGGTGGATGAGCTGCACCGCAGCTTCGAGCAGCGGGCGCACGCGCTGATCGCGTCCGACCTGGAGGACTACGACCGGCTGCTCGAGGTGCGCGCGGCCGTCCGCGGCGCGTACCGAGAGTGGGCGAACGCGACCAATCGCGCTTTTTTCGGCTTGTGCGAGCGGCTGGGGCCCTTGCCCGATCGCAGCCTGCGGCAGCGCTCGATCTACGAACAGGTCGTGCAGCCGTTGCTCGACCGCGGGGGGCGGGTGGCGTTCGTGTTGGTGGACGCGCTGCGGTTCGAGATGGCTCGAGCGCTCGCGAAGGAGCTGAAGACGCTCAAGTACCAGACCGACCTGAAGCCGCGGCTCGCGGAGCTGCCGACGATCACCGCCGTCGGGATGAACGCGCTGGCGCCCGTGGAGCGCAACGGGCGCCTACGTCCGGTGTTCAAGAATGGCAGCCTCGCCGGCTTCGGGACGCAGGAGTTTGCGGTGTGCGATCCGAGGCAGCGGGTGCGCGCCATGAGCGACCGCAGCTTGACGGCCCCGGCAGAAGACCTCGAGCTCGAGGAGTTCCAGAACCTCAGCCTCACGCAGCTCCGACGCCGGCTGACGGGCAAACCGGATCTGGTGGTGGTGCGCAGCCGGGAGCTCGACACGGCCGGCGAGCACGGCTTGCACCTTGGCACCTTCGACCAGACGCTCGCGCTCCTCAAGTCGGCGCTGTCGCTGCTATCACAGGCAGGGGTGGACCGCTTCGTGGTCAGCTCGGACCACGGGTTTTTGCTCCAAGACGGCAGCGTGGAGAACGTGCCCTTCGGCGCCAGCAAGCGGGTGCCCGAGCGCCGTCACGCGCTGCTGCCGGAGCCCTCCGGCATGCCAGGGGTGCTGGAGGTGCGGCTCTCGGCGCTGGAGTACGAGGTGGATCAGGATCAATACCTCGTCTTTCGGCCGGACACCGCGGTGTGGCAGACCAAGGACAAGGTCGCGCCGTTCGTGCATGGCGGCAACAGCCTGCAGGAGCGGGTGATCCCGGTGCTGGTGCTCGACCGGCAGGTGACGCGGGGCAAGACGACGTCGCGCTATGAGGTGGTCGCGCGCGCCGAGCCCGCTCACCTGGGGCGGCAGCGGCTCAAGATCGCTGTGCGCCTTCAGGACCGTGCCAATGCCTCGCTGGCGTTCGCCGCGCCCAAACACATCACGCTGGCGCTGCGGGTGCAGGGTCGCCCGGACGTCGCGCTCACGCTGCTGGACGCGGGCCCTCCCGCAGAGCTCAGCGACGGGCGGCTGCTCGTGCCGCCGGGCCGCTCGGAGGCGCTGGTGGAGTTCGAGCTCGAGGGCGCGGTCGACGAGAAGGTCCGCGTCGAGGTGTACCACCCAGACGCGGCGGAGGATGTGACGCCGAAGCTGGTGGACGGTTTCTTCGACGTGGGTCGGAACCGGCGACTCGGGAAGGCGCGGCCCGGCGAATCCGCGCCGCCCAGCGCACGCGCCCCTTCAGCGCCTCCCGAAGCTCGAGCGGCGGCCGCACAGGCCTTCGGCGAGTCGATCGCCGACGCCGGCTACCGCCGCGTCCTAGAGATCGTCGCCGAGCGCGGCACCATCAACGAGGCGGAGCTGCAGCAGGTGCTCGGCTCACCTCGGCGCGTGCGCGCTTTCTCGCGCCATTTCGACGAGCTGGCTCGGCTGTTGCCGTTCGAGGTCGAGATCGTCACGGTGAGCGAGATGAAAGCCTACGTGAGGAAGGACTGAACGCATGGCACTCCGAGAGGCAGCGCACATCTTTCAGCGGCTCCGCAACGGCACCGTTCCGGATCGCGGGCTCGAAGCCTTCGCGGTTGGCATCGAGCGGCAGCGCAAGGAGCTGCAGCGCAAGCTCGACGAGGTCCGCGGCGGTGAGGGCGAGGTGAAGTTTTTACGGGGCGGCTACGGCTGCGGCAAGACCTTCATGGCAAACCTGGTCGTGCACGACGCGCAGCAGCTCAAGTTCGCGACCAGCTTCGTCGTGGTGTCGCCGAACGATCTCCGGTTTCACAACTTCGACGAGCTGTACCGCAACGTCGTCAGCAACCTCAGCACGCCGACCTGTCCGAGGGGCGCGCTGGGGGACATTTTGGACCGCTGGATCGGCAGCGTCGAGGAGGGCTTGGTCGATCTCGGCGTCAGCGACGACGACCCCGCCTTCGACGAAAAGGTCCTGGCCAAACTCGACGAGCAGCTCGTGGCGTTGACGGGCGGCCGCGCCCCCGGCGACATGGTGCGCGTCGTTCGCAAGATCTTCGAGCTGAAGCAGGCCGGACGCCTGCAGGAGGTGACCGGTCTGGTCTCTTGGCTTTCGGGGAGCTCGAATGTCGCCGCCAGCGTCAAGAGCCTGGCCGGGATCAAGGGCGACATCGCGAGCAGCGACGCGATGGCCTATCTCCGGGGCATCCTCGAGATCGTCAAGCGCGCCGGCTACACCGGCCTCGTCATCGTGATCGACGAGGCCGAGACCATCCTGCGCATGCGCGGTGACGTGCGCGGCAAATCGCTGAACGCCATCCGTCAAATCGTGGACGCGGCGAGCGGCTACCCCGGCCTCCTCTGGGTGTTCACCGGGACGCCCACCTTCTTCGATGACCGGCAGGGCGTTCGCGGGGTGGAGGCGCTGCACGCCCGCATCAAGTACGAGGAGTTCAACGGGGTGCCGAGCTTGCGGCAGCCTCAGCTGGCGCTGAAGCCCTTCGATCGCGAGCGGTTGATCAAGGTGGCGCTCAAGCTCCGTTCCCTGCACCCCGATCTGGCGCCAGAGATCGCTGAGCGCCGGTTCCCCCGGGAGCTGGTCGAGCAGCTCGTCGACAAGGTGACGGAGGGCTTTCACGGCGATGTGGGCGTCGTCCCTCGCCAGTTTCTGCGCACCTTCGTGAACCTGCTCGACGTGCTGGCGGACGACGAGGAGCAGGACGCGCACGCCCTCTTGGGGTTCGAGCCAAGAGAGCTGACCCCGGAAGAAGAAGCCGTGATGGCGGGGCGCAAGCTCGACGAGCCGCCGCCCGACGATGGCTTCGGCGGCGCCGCCGTAGAGATGTAAAAGCCAGCGATGAGCGTCTTTTCGCGGTTTCCGGAGCGCCTGCAGCACGCCATCGCGCACGAGCTCGGCTTCGCGTCGCTGCGCCCGGTGCAAGAGCTGGCGGGCGAGGCCATCCTCGACGGCAAGAACGCGGTCGTGCTGGCGCCGACCGCGGGGGGCAAGACGGAAGCTTCCCTGTTCCCGGTGATCGGCGGGATGCTGCTGGACCCGCCGACCGGCGTGGGTGCGCTCTACATCGCCCCCATCAAGGCGCTGCTGAACAACCAGGAGGTGCGGCTCGGGCAATACACGGAGATGGTGGGCCTCCGACGCTTCGTCTGGCACGGGGACGCGCTGCAGGGTCAAAAGCAGGCGTTCTGCCGCGAGCCTGCCGAGCTCTTGATGACGACGCCCGAGTCGCTCGAGGTGATGTTGATGTCGCCGCGGGTGCCGGTGTCGCGGCTGTTCAAGTCGCTCCGGTACGCCGTCATCGACGAGGTGCACGCCTTCGCAGGCACGGATCGCGGCGCCCACTTGATGAGCGTGTTGGAGCGCCTGTCCGTGTTGTCGGACCACGACGTGCAGCGGATCGGCCTCAGCGCCACGGTCGGCAACCCGGAGTACATCGCTCAGTGGCTGAAGGGCACGTCCCAGCGACAGAGCGTCGTCATCGATCCACCGAAGCCAAAGACGCAGCGCCTGATCAAGATCTACCTCCGCGAAGACGTGAGCGACCTCGCCCGCGAGGCGGTGCGGGAGGGGCGCGGCAGAAAGAGCCTGTTCTTCTGCCAATCCCGGTCGCTGACCGAGGCGGTCGCCGACCAGATGCGGGACGACACGATCGAGGTGTTCGTGCACCACGGCTCCGTCTCGAAGGAGGAGCGTTTGGCGGCGGAGGAGCGCTTCGCCCGCGGGACCAATGCCTGCATCGTGGCGACCTCGACCCTGGAGCTCGGCATCGACGTCGGCGGGCTGGATCTGACGTTCCAGGCCAACGCGCCGAGCACCGTCTCGTCCTTCTTGCAGCGCATGGGGCGCACCGGGCGCCGCGAGGGCACCGTCGCCAACATGACCTTCCTCTGCGAGGACGCCGTCTCGGTCGTTCAGAACACGGCGCTCGTGCTCCTTGCGGCGCGCGGTTGGGTGGAACGGGTGAGCGAAGAGCGGCGCGCCTGGCCCGTGCTCGTGCACCAGATCCTGGCGCTCACCCAGCAACACGGAGGCATCAGCGCAGAACGCGGCTGGCAGGTGCTCGAGCGCGTCCCGGATTTCAGCGGTATCGACCGCTCCGAGTACCTCGAGCTCATCGAACACATGAAGCGCAAGGAGTACCTGTTCGAGGCCGGCGGGCTCCTCAGCCTGGGGCGCGCGTCCGAGCGCGAGTTCGGCAAGAAGAACTTCCTCGAGCTCTACGCTGTCTTCTCGAGCCCCGTCCTCTACAAGGTGCAGACCGAGTCGAAGCGGGACCTCGGCAACCTGGAGCAGGCCTTCGTCGACCGCCTGGTCGAAGACATGAGCACCTTCCTGCTCGGCGGGCGCGCCTGGCTCGTCGTCGCCGTCAACCACCAGGAGCGCCTCGTCCGCGTGCGCAACGCCCCCCGCGGCAAGAAGCCGAGCTGGGGCGGCTTCGTCCCGCAGTTCCTGGGCTTCGAGCTGTGCCAGGAGATGAAGGCCGTGCTGACGAGCACCGACGACTACCCCTTCCTGGACGCCGCTGCCAAGCAGGCCCTCAGCGACTGGCGCGGCGACCTCGGTCAGCTCCTCGGGCGCAGCGTCGACTCGCTTCAGTTCGACGGCAACACCATCACCTGGTGGACCTTCGCCGGCGGCCGCATCAACCAGACGCTGAAGTACGCGCTCGAGTGGAAAGGCCGGTGGAAGGTCGTCCCCGACAACTTCACGATCAAGATCCAAGGCGACGGCGCGAGCCCGGACGCCGTCCGCGAGCTGATCGACGCGCTGCGACCGGCCGAGTTCTGGCGCTCCCCGGAGACCCGGCAGAAGCTCGTGGCGATGGTCCCGGAGTATCGCCTCAGCAAGTTCCAGCGCGTCCTGCCGGACAAGTGGCAGTCGGAGATGCTGGGCGCCTACTTGCTCGATTTTCGGGGGACGGAAACTTGGCTGGCTGGGGCCAGGCGCTAGCGGGCGTCGCGATCGCCTGTGCAGCTTGCGCGCGCTTAGGCGGGCAGGCGCCTGAGCCCGATCCGACCACCGTGCCGGCACGGTGTACGCTCCAGGAGCGCGAGGCCAACATCTGCGCCCAACTCGAGACCAGCGTGTTCTCGGATGCTGCCCTGCGGCCCTTGCCTGCTGAGTTGACGGACTGCCGGACGGGAGAGCTCGAGGCCTCGCTCGAATGGGGCTTGCCGGGATCGCGCAGCTTGCGCGGTGTGGTCCACTTCGGCCGGGGTGACCTGCTGGGTCCGCTCACGCCGCATCGGCTGACGCCGATCACGTTGGAGTGGCCTTGCTCTCAGGGTTGTCCTCCAGATGCTGCCTGGGTGTCCATACCGGTCGTTCACCAGTGCCGGAACGACTCGAGGGCTTCGGAGAGGGTCCGACTTCGGGTTCCAGCGTTTTCCGAGTCGAGCTGCAGCTCCGTCGCAGACCTCCTCTTGGGGGATGGCGAGTGGTGCGACGGGATCGAGCGGCCAGACCACGCCCGCTACGTGATCCGCAGCTGGCAGCGGTTCTCCGGGAGGCCCGAGCACTTGATTCAGTTCGAGGTCCGCGGCGGGAGAGCGACGGCGGCGGTGGACGGAGCACCACCCCGAGCCGTTCCGTGGCCTCGCTTCCGCGGCCGATTGGAGGCGATCTGGAACACGCCCAGCGAGGTCGACGAGCATTGCCGCGACGGAGTTCCCAGCGTCGCGACCGCACGTGCGTCGGGTCGCTGGAAAATCGTCGTGCGTCACTGCTCGTGGCCGATCGACCCCGAGCTGATCGGCGAGGTGCTTGGCCGGTCGAGGCCGATCCAGCGCTTCGGTCGATGAGCGAGGATCGTCACCACCAAGCCCCGAGCCTCCTCATCGACCTGGCAGCACGGACGACCCTCAACCCCGGCGTCCGCGAAGGGCGGTGCGATAGTCGCGGATGGATTGGCTTGCGGTCGGGCGGTCGAGGAAAGAGGCGAGCTCGGCCAGGTCGATGCCCGGTAGCACTTCGCTGCCGGCGATCTCTTCGTACGCTCCGTCCCGTAGGACGTGAGCGGTGAGGCGCCCGCGGCGCCAGAACCAGACCTCGCGGACGCCGAGATCTTGATAGATGCGGAGCTTGTCGATGCCTCCGGAGGTCCACACCACTTCGATGGCCAGGTCGGGTCGCTCCGGCTCGGCGACGGCGCCGAACACGTAGCTTTCGTCGGGCTCGAGCCCTCGCTTGGCTTCTTTCCTCTCGAGCGTCCAGGAACCATAGGTAGAAAACTCAATGTCGCGTTCGAGGCACCAGACCTCCACGAGTTGGCCAATCCTGGACTTGAGCGCTTCGTGCGGTCGAGAAGGTGTCATGATTTCGAGCGAACCCTCGAGGAAGGCCAGGCGCGGCACCGATGCCTCCCCGCGCATTTCGAGGAGGCGTTGGTAGTCGGCCCAAGTGGCGCTGCGCAGCACGACGATCTTGTCCTCGACAGGAGTATCGTCGTGTTCGGAGAGCGCTTCAGCCAACATGTATTTGAGTTTACGAACGGCGCGGCCGCTCGTCCACTCGACGGGCGTCTTGCCGCGCAAACTGGCGGATGGGGGTTCAGGCTCGGTGGCCTTTTCAGTTCAGGAGAGTCGCACCGGGTGAGTCCGGCTTCTTGCGCCTTCACGCGACGTCTGCGTTGCTGCCCGTCGTCGCTCCCGCCGGAGGGTGAACGCCGCGGGTAGAACTTCCGCCCTGGGAAAGGTATGTTGCCTAGCGACTCGCAGACAATCTCCGGGCGCCCCGGCGATGGCGCAGGCGTTCAGCCCGCAAGCGGCGATGGCGGCCTCATCGCGGCTGGCTTTGGCTTCGGCAGAGCAGTCCGACACGGTGAACGTGACCTCGGACCCGACCCCGTTCTTGGTGGAGACGCGCGGCCTGGTCGCGCTCGACCAGGACCTCGCACACGGCGCGGAACTGCTGAAGGACGCGCTCGGCGGCCTCGAAGCGCTCCAGGCGCGGTGCGAGGACGTGTTCGGGCGGCCTTCCACGCTCGTGGACGAGGTCGTGGGGCCACGGCTGGGAGCGCTGCTGCGCTCGTCGTTGGCTGGTCTCGGGCAGCGCCCTCGGGGAGAGATCCTCACGGCGCTCGACGAGGTGATGGTCTCGGTCTCTCGTGCGGGCCTCTCGAAGTACATCCCGACCACAGCGCTGCTGGAGACCACCCTCCAAGCGCTGGTGCGTTACGAAGACGACCTCCGGCTGGGTCCGCCGGGGGACCACTCGCTGCGTGGGTACCGGCAGCTGCGCGCCGAGCTGCCGAAGGCGCCGCTGGCGTTTCTTGCTGCACAGACTTGCCTCCGCCTCGATCCAAGCTTGTCGCACCAACCGGGGGAGACGCAGGTGTTGGAGGGCGTTGCGCGCCAGCTGGCCGCGCTGCCGAGCGATCTCTCGGTAGCGATACGGGCTTTCGACCTGCGGCGGGTGGAGCGGCCGATAGCGTTCATCGAGGCCTGGTGGGGCTCGGTGATGCGACTCGACGATCCGCTGAAGCGGTTGGCCGCCCTGCGTGAGAGCCGGCTGCTCGAGGCGCTGCGTGAAGAGAGCGCGCTAGAGCGCTTTCGACTCGAGCTGGAGCTGCAGCGAACGCTGTTCGGGGAGGACCCGGCCGTGGCGACGCTGATCGAGCGCGTGAGTGGGGTTCAGCGGCAGTTCTCGACGATCGCAGAAGACGAGGCGCGAGCCTACGAGACCGTCGAACGAGCGGCTCCGTGAAGACGCTGCACGCTTTGGAGCAGCGGATCCACGCCTTGCTTCCCCCCAGGCGAGGGTGCCGCGTTGTCGAATCGAAGCGTTCGCCCGCGGTGCGGGTGGAGGCGCTGGAGCGGCTGGGCACGCTGGCGCGAAGACGCGTGCAGCACGGGCTATCGGCCCACGGCACCCCCCGGCGCGCTTTCGACGAGGCGGTGGCCGAGCTCCACGAAAACATCGCCGTCCTCGAGGAGCACGTCTCCGGCAGCGAGCGGCCGCCCTTCGCCTACATCACCTGGGCCTGGCGGGTCTTCCGAAGCTTGCGCGACTACCACGACGAGACGTTCGCGGCGCGAACGGACGCGGCGGTCGCCTCACCGGCGAACGCACGCGGCAAGCCAACGGCGCCACCCTGGAGGGAACCAGATCTGGGTCGCAGCTTCCAGGAGGTGGCGACGCTCCTGCGGCCCATCGCTCGCAGCGGGGGACGGGCACCGCCCATCGATGCGTTGCTCGAGCTGGCCGCTTCGGAGACTGCGTTTCTGCAGCGCCGGCGGCGCTTGTTCGAAGCGGCGCGGCGCGCTGTGCTGGATGAACAGGCGAGCGGCACCGCGTCGGACGCCGACCTGCAAGCTCGGCTCCTGTACATCAGCGATCAAATC
Source organism: Pseudomonadota bacterium (assembly GCA_023418705.1). GTDB lineage: Bacteria > Myxococcota_A > Polyangia > Polyangiales > Polyangiaceae > JAEZYZ01. Next base: position 16,599 of record JAEZYZ010000519.1, read on the forward strand.
CGCGGGTTGAATCGGCTGCAAGCCGCCGGCGTCGATCCAAACGTCGACCTCTTGCAGCAGTTGAAGTGGGCGACCGCCCGCCGCGACGCCGCCACCCTGGACCCCTGCATCGCCGCCTGGCAACAGTTCGCCCGGGCCGGTGGCTTCCCGGCGGCCGTGCGCCAGCTCGTCACGCGGCTCCCGGAGCACCGGGACGCGGCGGGGCCGCTCCTCTCCCAGCAGACGAGCGTGACCGAAGAGTTCCCGGCGGGCGTTCTCGAAGCCGTACGTCGGGGCCTTCAGCGCGCTCGGAGCGCCTGGGAGCAGAGCGGTGTCGTCCGCGGGAGTCTCGCCGAACAACTCGCCGCGCGCGCGTTTGGGAGCGGCGCGCTCCCGAGCCTGTTCTCCGCGGCGGCCCAGGTCGACGGGTTGTGCGAGCTCGGACGTTCGGTGGCCCCGGTGCGCTCCGCCGAGGAGCAGGCGCGGCTCCGCCCGGTGCCGTATCCGACCCAGACGATGGTCCTTCGCCCCGCCGAGAGCGTGTCCGACCTGGCAAGGAGCATCATCGCGGATCCTCGGCACCTGCTCATCGACTTCGCGAGCGGTCGGCTGCTCGCCAGGACCTACTTGCAGGGGCCGCGCCCCGTTCCCACTTCGTTTGAGCGCGTCCGCGAGGCACGGTACTACGTGCTGGATGGCTCCGACTCGATGTTGGGGCGCCGTGGGCTGCTCCGCGATGGGCTGCTCTTGGCAGAGTTGTCGAGCCTGATCGAGTACCTCGCCGGGGCAGGCGCGGCCTCCGTGCGCCCGGTCGTCTACTATCGCTACTTCGCCAAGGTGTCCGAGCCGCCGCGGCGGGTCGCCACGCGCGAGGAAGCACTGGCGGCCATCGAAGATGCGCTGAGTCGCGTCCGCAAAGGCAGCACTGAAATCGAGGCGGCGGTGCTCGAGAGCCTGGAGCAGATCCGGGTCGAACGCACACACGATGAGGCGCTCAAGCGCGCGCAGCTCGTCTTGGTGACGGACGGGATCGCCGAGATCGACCTGCAGAAGATCTGGGACGCGCGGCGCCGTCTGGGCGCCATCCCCGTGGGCATCAGCGTGTTGGCATTGGGGTCCGAGAACGACGCGCTGAAGCGGCTCGCGGCAGCGCAGCGCCGAGCGGGGCAAGAGATCTTCTACCACTTCATTCCAGACCGCAGCATCCGCGCGCTGCTCGACCGGTTCGACGGCGCGCCTGCCGCCGCTCGGCAGCGGCAGCCACCCCCCGCGGCGCAGCGATCGGAGCGCGGCACTCCCGCCGCGGGCGAAGGGCCGCACCCCACCGGCAGTCCCGACGCAGCGCCTTCGGGCGCGACGAATGCGGCGTCGGGAGCACCCGCCGATGGCGACGTCGCGCCACACGGTTCGCCGAACGCGCCGGCAGCGGCGACAGAGTCGCCCGCCAACATGGAGGCGGACGTGTGGGAGGATCTGGCGCAGCTGGTCGAGGAGCTGCTGGCTCTGCAGTCGGACAGCGACGTCGAGAAGCTAGAAGGCTCCAAGCTCTTCGTCGAGTCGCTGCGCGACGTCGGCCTGTGCCTCGAGCGCGACTTCTCGGAAGCTCAGCGCGCCCGTCACGAGAGCCTCCGGCGCGACGAACGCATGCTCAATCGCCGCTTTTCCCGCTGGTTTCCGCTGCTCGCCGACGGCACGAGCACCGAGCAGACGGCGCACACCCGCTCCCCCGAGTCACCCTCGGAGCCCTTGGCCGGCCGCTCGGAGGCCCTGTCGACGATCGAGGCGCTGCTCGCGGCGGTCACCGAGATCGTCTACCTCATCGACGGCCCGCCGCTGCAGCGCCGCTACGACGCGATCGAAGTGATGGAGCGCCTGCTGCTGGAGGCCAGCGTCCCGCCCTGGATGTACGCGGACCTGCTGGAGGCCCCGTCCGCCGCCATGCGAGCCGGCGTGGCCGCCGTCCGCGCCGCGGTGCTCGCGCGCGACCAGCGGCGCGCTCCCAGCTGACGCCCTGTCCTCGATGCTCAGGGGCAACGCGGTCCAGACAGCCAGTGGGCTTCATGTCGATGGCGGCGGGGCACCGGCAGCATGCTGCTTCCCTATTTCAGAGAATGCTGTTCACGCCGCATCGGGGTTCTGCCTGAGCTTGCGGAGGATCGCCCATCGCGTTTTGGGGTCGATCACACCGGCAAAGGGCGAGGCCTGGCGGAGCGAGGCGGCAAACTCAGAAGGGTCCACCAGCGTGTGGCACGCGGTGTCGATGCCACCGTCCAGGACCTTCTGCCAAGCGCGAGCGTAGTAGGGATGTGTCGAGCCATCCCGCAGCCATTGTTCCACTCGCTGCCGCGCCCGGACCAAAACCGTGGGATCGCGTCGGATGCGGCGAGCGACCTCTTCGTGAAGGGCGAGACTGCGCTTCTCGATCAGCTTTATGGGGTCGACCCCGGCCATGGCACCAGAAGTATACAGGCCCTCGGTGGTCGTCGGCTCCCATCACTTCAGGAAGATCGCCCCAGCGTCGAAATCGTCCGACAGCGTGATGCCGAAGTGACGTTCCAGGACCGCCAAGAGCTCTTCGGGGGAGGCGATGTCTTGGGTCTCGGAGCGGCCATCGGCGGTGCGAGAGGTCAGGGTGCGGTTCAGGAGGGTGAGGCGGCCGCGATCGGTGGCGCGGGCGACCATCAGGCGATCCCGGAAGTGGGAGCCCGGATGGGTGCTGGTGAACCAGTTGCCGACTTCGCGATCGATCTCGGGCATGGGCTCGAGCGTCAGCTCGCAGACGTCCTTCCAGTCGTCACCGAGCTGGACCTGGTGGAGGATGCGCGCGTGAGGGCCGCGGACCTCGGGACCTGCCCACTCGCCTTCGCGGAGCAGCCGCCGCGGCTCGTGAGGGGTGGTCTGCACCGCCTCGGAGTGCAGGCGGAGCGCGCAGGTTGGAGACAAGGCGCCGACGCCGACGTCGGCCAGCCAGGCCTCACCGTCGATCTCGACGCGCAGGAACATGTGCGTGCGCGGCGGGATCATCTCCCGCGGCCGTCCGATGCGCCCCCGGGCCGACAGGGGGGTCGCGTCGAACCCGAGCGCCAGCAAGATCTGAAGCAAGAGCGAGTTCTGCTCGAAGCAGTAGCCACCCCGGCGATCATCGACCAGCTTGCGCTCGACCGCGCGCGGGTCGAGGTCGACGCCGCGACCGAGCAGGACGTCCAGGTTCTCGAACGGGATGGTTCGAACGTGCGCGAAAACGATCGCGTTCAGTGTCGCCAGCGACGGCTCGCGGCTGCCCTGGTAGCCCGTTCGTGTGAAGTAGGCGTCCAGATTCGGGGCGTACGTCATGCTGGTGAGGCGCTCTAGCACCGATCCGTTTGCCAGCGCGACCAACCAAAGCAGAACGTGACGCAAATCCGAGCTCGAAGCATGACGCTCGACGGTAACACGATGGGTCCAGGTGGACGCGCCGTTGCGGCGCGCCGGCGCCGGCCCCGGCAGCCGGCGACCCTTGGGCGTTCCAGCCCTGCCGGCACGGCCGGAGCGCCGAATCGGCCGGCGTGAGAAACGCCTGGCCGCCGCCCGGGTCGCGCTCTACGACT
>JAEZYZ010000026.1 GCA_023418705.1 Pseudomonadota bacterium
TACCCTAGGCGAAGGGAAATGGAAGATGGCGCGCGCAGACCTGAGCGCGCTGAAACCTGAAGAGCACGAAGCCATCGCGCACAAAGCGGCGGCCGACGGCTATCTGACCCTGATCGTGAAGATCAACCGCCCCGAAGGCGCATCCGAAGATAGCGAGCACCTGTACTTCGATGCCTTCGGCCTGGGCAAGAGCGGCGCCTTGTCGCCCTACCTGTATGCAAGCGGCACCTCGATGGCCACCCCGCTCGTGGCGGGCTGCGCTGCAACCGATAAGATAGACAACCTGGCCAATGCGGTGGCACCGGCGTCCGGCGTTGCCGCCAAGGCCGCCGCGCGCGCGGCCGTGATAAGGGGGTCGGTGCAGCCGATGGAGGCCTTCGCCGACAAATGCACGTCGGGCGGCGCATTCGACCTCGCGTACGCGACGGGCTATAAGCTTATGCCGGTGGTCGCGTCGGCCAGCGTCGTAAAAGACGCGCCTGTGTCCGCTAACATACCCGCCGCCAACGCGCCCGCGCCCGCGCCCGCGGCGGCGCCGCCGGCGCAGCCGTATCCCGCACCGCCGGCTTATGTCGAGCCGCCACCCCCATCCCCGCCTCCGCCTCCGCCGGAAGAGGGGGATGGCGGCTTCGAGCTGCCGGCCTTTTCGGTGCGGGTCGATCCCATCAACTGGCTCTTGGAAGGCCTGCTCGGCTTCGAGCTCGAGGTGCAAGCGTACGAGTTCATCACCGTCGAGCTGGTGCCCGTGTTCGTGACCTCGACGGAGCCGCCGGTGCTGAACCTTGCGGGCCGCGAGGACACGCTCAGCCGTCACTCGAACGGCATCGGCGCGCTGGCGGGCACGTCGATCGGGGTCGGCTTCTGGCTGAGCGGCGAGCCCTTCCGCGGCACGGTGTTGCGCGCGGTTTTCCGAAACCACGGCTACACCTACCGCACCGAGGACGGCGCCGGCGTCATCGACGAGTTCGACTTCACCGAGCGGCAGCTGCTCGGGTTCATCGGCTCGTACAGCCGCTTCGGGCCGTTCATGCTCGGCGGCGGGCTGCTCATCGGCGCCGAGCTGAACCGCGAATCGCGCTGCTTCAACGCCCTGGATCAGCCGACCACCCAAGGCTGCGACGACGACGAGCAATTGATCGTCACCGGGCGACAGCCGCGCGAGGTCACCGAGATTCGCGACTGGATGTATCCGATCGTGCTCGACTTTCGCCTCTCGCTCGGGGTCGCATTTTGAGCACGGCACCCGCTCCCAGCGTCACTTTGGTGACCGGCGCCGCCGGGGGCCTCGGCCGCGTGCTGACGGCAGACCTGCTCTCGGCGGGCCACGGCGTGGTGGCGATCGACATCGCCGCGGCGCTGCCCAGGCTGCAGCAGCTCGAGGCCGCGCACCCGGGGCGGCTGATCGGGCGCGCCGCGCCGCGGACGGACGGCGAGTGGCTGGCGCTCCTGGACGACGCCCAGCGGACGCTGAGCCCGATCACGGGAGCGGTGCTGCTGGCCGGCGGCTGGAGGGGCGGGGGCGCGATCGGCAGCGAGCCCGACGGGGAGCTGCAGACCTTGATCGACCGGAACCTCTTGGCCGCCCACGCCGCGCTGCGCGCGCTCATCCCCCGCCTCCGCGAGCACGGCGGCGGGGCGATCGTCGTGATCGGCTCGCGTGTGGTCGAACGGCCCTGGGAGTCGGCCGGGGCCGCGGCCTACGCGGCGTCGAAGGCGGCCCTGGTCACGCTCGCGCAGGTCGCCGCGGCCGAGAACCTGGACACCGGGGTGCGGGTGAACGCGGTGCTGCCGAGCACCATCGACACCGGGGCGAATCGCGCCGCCATGCCCGCCGCCAATCCCGACGCCTGGGTCGATCCAAAGCGGCTCTCGCGCGTCATCCGGTTTCTGCTCTCCGACGACGCTCAGGACATCACGGGCGCCGCCCTGCCCGTCTACGGCCGCCTCTGAGCTGGCGCCCGCCGCGCGCCTCACCAGTACTTTTCGATCGAGTAGTGCCCGGGCCGGCGCTGGCGGTGGCGGTGCAGGCCGCGCGCTTCCAGGGCGGCCGTCATCTCACCGATCATCTCGGGGTTGCCGCACAACATCAGGTGCGACCGCTCGGGTGAGAGCTCGATGCCCGCGGCCTGCTCGAGCCTGCCGTCGGCGAAGGTCGTGGTGACGCGGCCCTGCAACAACCCAGCGGCGTCGGGATCGCGGCTGACGAGCGGCACCACGGTGAGCTGCCCGGCGGAGGCGGCCGCTCGCTTGGCGAGCTCCTCGCGGTAGCCGAGCTGCCGCTCGAAGCGCACGCCGTGCACGACCACCACCCGCTCGAAGCGCTGCCAGAGCTCCTTGCTGCGCAGCATGGAGATGAACGGGCCGAGGCCCGTGCCGGTCGCCACGAGCCAGAGGTCACGCGCCTCGGGCACGTACTTCAGCGTGAAAAACCCCTGCGGTTGGCGCTCCATCTGCAGGCTCGCGCCGATCGGCAGGTCGAACAGCGACGGCGTCAGCACCCCCTCGGGGACGCGGGTCAAAAAGAACTCCGGCGGCGCTCCTGGGGCCGAAGCGAGCGAGTAGGGGCGGCGCACCAGCTCCCCGTCCATCTCGCAGCCGAGGTTGACCCACTGTCCGGCTTCGAACGGCTCGATCTCCGCCGCCAGCCCGAGCGTGATCAGATCCTCGGTCCACTGATGACGGAATTGGATTTCGGCTCGGGTCCAGGCGCTCATGGGTAATCAGGACGAGCCATAACACGGGGCTCGCCCTTTTCAGTTGTAGAGCGCGGTGGCGAGGATCGAAAACCCTACCAGGATCGAATCTTCCGAGGCCGAAACCACGCCGTCCGGATCGGTGGCCTCGCCGATGACGAAGGCGGTGGTCAGCCGCCCCAGAAGGCCGATGGCCCAATCGGGCGTGACCCAGGCGTCGTAGCCCCCGAGCGCGCCGACACCCGGGCCGATCCCGCCGATCTGCCGAAATGGGGAGGCGCCGGACGCCGGCGCAAAGGCGTACGCGAGCCCGAGCGTGCCGCCATAGTGCCACCCCGACCCCGGAAGCGGAAAATGGTCGACCGTCGCCCCCAGCAGCCCGAACAGCAGGCTGCCGCGGCCGAGGTCGAAGTCGCGCTCGGCGGGCTCGTCGCGGTCGAGCTCGGGACCGAACAGCGTCTGGCCGTAGAAGGTCCCACCCACCACCAGATCAGGGCGCGGCATGCCGCCGATGGTGATTTCGGTGGTGATGGTCCACCCGAAAATGTTCGAGTCGGCGTACTCGGGGGCGCGGTGGGGTGGATCGGCCTCGGCCCAGCGCCGCATGAACAGAGCCCCACCGCCGAGCGCCACGCGCAGATAAAAGCCGTCGTGCGCGTAGTGGCCCGGATGCGCGGGCGCGGTGCCGCTCGGCGGGGCGGTGCCCGGCGGGTAGACCTTGGCGGAGGGACTGCTGCCGGCCACGACCGCGGCCTCGGACGGGGGCGCTGCCGCCTCGGGCGCCGGCGTGACGGCCGGCGGCGGCGGTCGCGGATCGGCCGGCGGCTCTAAACCCGCCTCGGCGCTCGGGGCCGTCGCATCGGCTTCGGAAGCGGCCTCCGGTGGCGCGCCCGGGGCGGCACCCGGAGCAGCGGGCTCGGCGGGCCCGGGCCCTGTGGGCTGGGCCACGGCGGACGAGCACCATCCCCACCCGACCAGCACCGAAGCGAGCACGATACGAGAGCGCGGACCGAGCAGCATGCGCGCGATCATAAGCATCACCCGCGGCGTTGCCGCTCCCGGGGGGCAGGCGGGGCTCAGCGCGCCAGCAGCGTGATCAAGAAGGACGCATCGTCCGCCGCGACGGCGCCGTCGACGTTGATCCGGTGTGGCCCGGGGCCAAGCGTCGCCAACAAACCTCGCGCGGCGTGCTCGACGCAGCGCTCGCCCCGCAGAAGCCGCAGGTCGAGCTGCGCCGAGCCCCAGTCGAACTGATTGGCTCGCAGCGTCGACGGCGTCTCGAGCTCCAGGCGGTACCACGACTCCGCGGCGGTGGCCGGAGCGGCGCCGGGGCACCCCGCGTACTGCGAACGCGCCCCGCCAGCCGTCACCTGCCGGAAGTCGACGAAGGGCAGCTTCCGAACGACGAACGGATCGGCTTCGGTCCCGCTGCCCTCGAGCCGCTCCGGCTCCTCGTCGAGGGCGCGGCCGCTCGTCAACGCCCCGGTCACCCGAGCGAGCGCCTGCAGCGCCAGCAGGTTGCGAACGTTGAAGCCGTGGCGCAAGCCCGCCGGGCTCAGGTTGCAGGCGTCGTAGCCACGTTCGTCGCGGAACGCCGAGGGGTGGATGCCGTCGGCGGCGAGCCCGAACCCGGGCAGCTGCAGGAGCTCCCGATGGTAGTCGACCAGCGGTACCTGCCGCGCCTGTGCGATGCCGTGGATGACCGCGTTGTACCGCGGTACGGCGGCGCGGGCCTCCGGGGTGTCCGTGCGCGGCATGATCGTGAACAGGATCGGAATGACGCCACGCTCGAGCAAGGCGTCGACGTTGGCCAGCATCGAGTCCGCGAAGTGGTGCAGGCTGCCGATCTGGATGTCGTTGGTGCCGTACTGCAAGAGGGCGTAGCGCGGACGGATCGCGTCGACCTCACGCTGCAAAAACGGGGGGATCCCAGCCAGCGCCTGCCAGGCGCTCCAGCCGATCTTGGCCACCAGGCTCTCGCGGCGAAACGAGCTTGGGCTGCCGTCCGCCCCGCCGAAGCGCCCGATGGTCTCGGCAAGCTCGTCGAAGGCTCCCAGGTCTCGCCCGGGCCGGCCGAAGCAGGTCAGCGCGTGAACGCTCTCGGTCACCGAATCCCCCACCTTGGCGAAACGATCGTCGCGCAAGCTCGGATCGCGCGCGCGGACGCGCGACAGGTGCGCGATGACCCCGGCGGTGAGCGGCGAATGGGTCCGGTCGAAGGGGTACCGCGTGGGCTCCTGAGCGACGGCGGGACCGGCGTCGCTCGCGGGGGCCGCGGGCGGCGGGGATCGGCGGGCTCGCGCGAACGCGGAGCCGGCCGCGGAGGGCCGGCGCGCCACTCCGGACGAACGCGCCGGTCCGGGATCGGCCGCCGCGGCTGGCTCCGCGCGGGTGCAGCCCTGTCCGCCGAGCAGCAGCGCGCCCGAGACGATGGTCGATGCCCAAACGCGCATGCCCCAAGAGTGTGCGCCAGAAGCCGCCCTCGGCAACGCGGATGCAACGCGAGCACCGGGTGATTTAGACTGCCGCGCATGAACGCCGCCTGGGTGTGCCTCTGGGGCCTCGCCATGTTCGCCGCGGGGTACCTGGTGTACTCCCGCTACCTGTCCCGCCGCGTGTTTGGCCTCGAGCACGAGGAGCCGGTCCCGTCGCGGCAGCTCGAAGATGGGATCGACTACGTGCCAACGCCGAGGGCGGTGCTGTTCGGGCATCACTATTCCTCGATCGCGGGCGCCGCCCCCATCATCGGACCGGCGATCGCGGTCGTGTGGGGCTGGGTGCCGGCGATTGTCTGGGTGGTGCTCGGCACGGTGTTCTTGGGTGCGGTCCACGACTTCTCCACCCTGGTGCTGAGCGTGCGCCACGCCGGCAAGAGCGTCGGGCAGATCAGCGCCGCGGTGATCGGGCCGCGCACCCGGCCGCTGTTTTTGCTGGTGATTTTCTTTCTGGTCCTGCTCGTCATCGCGGTGTTCGCCAAGGCGATCGCGACGCTGTTCGTGAAGGAGCCGGGCACCGTGCTCCCGATCAACTTCCAAATCCTGGTCGCCATGGCGATCGGCTACGCCTGCTACCGGCGACGGATCAAGCTGTTCTGGCCGTCGCTAGCGGCGCTCGTGTCGCTCTACGCGGCGGCGGTGGTGGGGGTCTCCGTGCCGCTGTCGCTGGCCCCGCTGGTGGGCGCCGAGCACGAGCACCTCACCTGGGTGGTGCTGCTGCTGGTCTACTCGTTCGTGGCCAGCGTGCTGCCGGTCTGGGTTTTGCTCCAGCCGCGTGACTACATCAACAGTCATCAGCTCCTGCTCGGGCTCGGGTTGCTCATCCTGGGCATCCTCATCGGCGCGCCGCGGATCACCGCGCCCGCCGTGGCGATCGCCCCCGCCGACGCCCCCGCCGTCATCCCCTTCCTCTTCGTGACGATCGCGTGTGGAGCCATCAGCGGCTTCCATGGGCTCGTCTCCTCCGGCACCACCAGCAAACAGATCGAACGCGCCACCGACGCGCGCTTCATCGGCTACGGCGGCATGCTCGGGGAGGGTCTGCTCGCGCTGATCGCGACGCTGGCCGTCAGCGCGGGCCTGGCCGATTTCGCCGCGCACTACCATTCGTTCGCCGCCGCCGCCCAGGGTGGCGTGGGCGCGTTCGTGGAGGGCGCGGCCAGCTTCCTCGGCGCGCTCGGGATCCCGGCGGACCCAGCGCGGGTCTTCGTCGGCGTGATGGTGATCTCGTTCGCGGCCACCAGCCTCGATACGGGCGTGCGCATTCAACGCTACATCTTGGAGGAGCTGGGTGAGCTGTATTCCCTTGGCTGGCTGCGAAACCGCTACGTGAGCGGTTCGGTCGCGGTCGTGCTGCCGCTCGGCCTGGTGCTGGCGGGCAAGGAGGGGGCGCTGTGGCCGCTGTTCGGGTCGAGCAACCAGCTGTTGGCCGGCTTGAGCCTGGTGGTCGTCACCGTCTGGCTTTATCGCGAAGGCAAAGCCTGGGTCTTCACCGGGGTTCCGATGCTGCTGGTGCTAGGCGTCTCGACCCTCGCCATGGGTTCGAACCTGGCGGCGTATTTGCGATCGGCCAACTACTCGCTGCTGGTGGTGGGTGGCGTGATCTTGGCGCTGCAGGTCTGGGTGTGTCTCGAGGGGTTGGCTGCCGTCCGCAGAAGCAGGAGCGGCGCGCGTCCCCCAGCCGTGGCTGTCGTCACGCCGGAGCGCTGAGCGCCGCCGCAGATCGCCACGTGGCCAGCAGCCAGGGGAGAGAATTGCCACACTTTACCGGCGTGCGGGGGCAAGCTTAGGTTGTATTCGGTGACCGGACGATCCGGGCCTCGGTCAAAGACACCGTGACGACCCTTCCAGCCAATCCTTCCGCGCTGACTTCCGCAGGTTTCAATCGGCAAACGGATCGGGAGCGCTCGCCCTCGAACGGCTCGCTCGCCGCCAAGCTATTGATCGCTGGCGGCGTGTTGCTCCTGGTCGCCGCGGTCGGCGCTGCGTTCGCGTTCGAAGAGCAGGTGCTCGAGCTGCGAGGAGAGGTGGCGTCCTTGGGCCTGTGGGGCGTCGTGGGCTTCGTGCTGGTCTTCGCGCTCTGGACGCTGACGACCGTCCCCGCGATCCCGCTGATGGCGTTCGCCGGGCTGCTCTGGGGCCCTTGGGAAGGCACGCTGTATTCCGTCTTGGGCGGCCTGATCGGATCGAGCGCCACCTTCTGGCTGGGGCGCTGGCTCGGACAGGGGCCGCTGCGCCGCTGGAAGGAGCGCTCCTCGAAGCTCGAGCAAATGATGCGGCTCGTGGAGCGGCACTCGATCGCCGCGATCATGCTGGTGCGCGCGGTGGCGGTGTTCCCGCTGACGCTGCTCAACTACGGTTTCGGCGCGACCAAAATGAAGTTTTGGACGTACTTGGGCGTCTCCGCCGTGATGATGGTCCCGGGGGCCGGCATGTACGCGGGCCTCGGGCGCGCGCTCGGCGCGCACCTGGCAGAGGAGCCCGTTTCCTGGCAGAACCTGGCCTGGATCGCGGCGTTCGCCGCGGTGGGCGGTGCGCTGGCCCTGTACCTGCGCCGGCAGCCGGCGCGGCTCGGCGATGGCTCGGCCTTCAAGTAGCGCCGCACGCGTCCGCCCTGCTTGACGGGCCCGGAGGCCAGCGGCACGTTCATCGCTGGCTTTTTGCGCTAGGCTCGCCGCCCCGCGAGGCCAATGTTGACGCGTCGCGCGCCGACTGGAGCGATCCCGTGAGCCGACTATTCGACCATCCCTACGCCGCCTTTCTACACCGGGTGGCCAAACCCAGCCGCTACACCTGCGGCGAGCACGGCGTGCGCCGCAAGGACTGGCGCGCCGTCGAGGCCCGCGTCTGCCTCGCGTTCCCGGACATCTACGACATCGGGATGAGCCACCTCGGCTATCGGATGCTCTACCGGATCCTCAACGACGAGCCGCGGCTGCTCGCCGAGCGCTGCTACACGCCTTGGGTCGACATGCAGCGGGAGCTCTACCGTCACGGCAAGCTCCTGTGCTCGCTCGAGAGCGCACGGCCGCTCTGCGACTTCGACGTGGTCGGCTTCTCCCTCCAGTACGAGCTCACCTTCACCAACATCCTGACGATGCTGGACCTCGGCGGCATCCCGCTCCGCTCCGAGCACCGGAGCGACGACGATCCGCTGATCATCGCCGGGGGGCCCGTCGCTACCCACGCCGAGCCGCTCGCGATCTTCCTCGACGCCATCTTGATCGGCGACGGCGAGGAAGCCGCGACCGAGATCGCGCTGTGCTGGGCCGACACCAAGCGTCGGGGCCTGCCGCGGCATGAGCGGCTGATCGAGCTGTCTCGAATCCCTGGCGTGTACGTGCCGAGCCTGTACGAGACAGCGGTCGATCCCGAGTCCCAGCTCGAGGTGGTGACGCGAGCCAAACACCCGGACGCGCCGCTGCCGGTGGTGCGGCGCCTGCTTGCGGACATCAACCGCTTCCCGTTTCCCGACGACGGCCCCGTCGGAGGGCCGGAGGCGATCTTCGATCGCATGAGCATCGAAGTCGCCCGGGGGTGCACCGAGGGCTGCCGGTTCTGCCAGGCCGGGATGATCTATCGCCCCGTGCGCGAGCGCGATCCGAAGCAGGTGATCGAGACCGTGCTCCGAGCGCTCGAAAAGAGCGGACAGGACGAGGTGAGCCTGACGGCGCTGTCGACCGCCGACGTGAGCTGCATCTCCCCCCTGATCAAAGAGCTGGTCGAGAAAACCGCTCCGGAGCGGGTGAGCCTCGGGGTGGCCTCGCTGCGCGCCTACGGTCTGGCCGAAGACCTCCTGGACGATCTGCGGAAGGTGCGCGCCAGCGGCCTGACGTTCGCGCCGGAAGCGGGGACGCAGCGGATGCGGGACGTGATCAACAAGAACGTCACCGAAGAGCAGCTGCTCGAGACCGCCGAGCGGGTGTTCTCCCGCGGGTTCGACAAGATGAAGCTCTACTTCATCCTCGGTCTTCCCACGGAAGAAGACGAGGACGTGCTCGGCATCATCGAGGTCGGCAAGAACGCGCTGGGCGTCGGCAAGCGGCTCGGCAAGCGCCCCAAGGTGACGGTGAGCGTGTCCACCCACGTCCCGAAGCCGCACACGCCCTTCCAGTGGTGCGCCATGGACCCGCTAGAAGAGGTGTCCCGCAAGCAGCGCCTCTTGAGAGAGGCGGTGCGCGCCCACCGCGGCCTCACGCTCCGCCTCCACGACGCTTCCACCAGCGTGCTGGAGTGCGTCCTCGCCCGGGGCGATCGCCGGCTCGGGCCCGTGATCGAGCGCGCTTATCTGCACGGTGCCCGCTTCGACTCCTGGGAAGACCAGGTCGACCTGCGGATTTGGCAGGAAGCGTTCGAGCATTTTCAACTCGACACGTCCGCGCTGCTCGGCACCCTCCCGATCGGCGCACGGCTGCCTTGGGACCACTTCGACATCGGGCTCGAGGACGGTTTTCTGGCACGGGAGTACCGCAAAGCGCTGCGCGGCCGCTTGAGCCCCCCGTGCGGCAAGGCCGCTGGCGCTTTCATCCACCACACCAACGTGGCGGACGCCGTGGCCGACCGGCGGCGTCTGGTCTGCTACGACTGCGGCGTCGCGTGCGACATGGGCCGAATGCGCGAGCGTCGGATCGGCTTTCTGACGAAGATGGGCGCACACGCCCAGCCCGGGCGCGGTCTGGAAGCGGCGCAGCCGCGGCCCATCCCCGATCCCGCCCCGCCAAGGCCCGGTCCGCACCCCGCGCCCGCGCCCGATCCCAATCCTGTCCCGAACCCCAACCCGCACCCCCGCCCCAACCCGAACCCCACGCGGCAGCTCGGACAGCCCGAGCGGCTGCGGCCGCCGCAGCAGGGAACGTTGGGACGCTATCGGCTGCAGTTCACCAAGACCGGGCCGGCGGCGCTGCTGGGGCACCTGGACCTCTTGCGGGAGCTGCCGCGCGCGATCCGCCGCGCCGGCGTCAAGACGGCGTACACCGCCGGCTATCATCCGAAACCGGACATGTCGTTCGGCCCCGCGCTGGGGCTCGGCGTGGTCAGCCTGGCCGAGTACGTGGACGTGAAGCTGCTCGGCGCCGGCAGCGCCGACGGCCTGCTCGAGCGCCTGGCCGCCACGTCCAGCGGTGGGCTCACCTTTATGGGCGCGGTCCAGCTCGAGGCCGGCGATCCTTCGGTCTCGCGGGTGATCACCGGCGCCCGCTACGTGCTCGCGCTCGCGGAGTCGGTGGTGGCCGACCTCGGGGGACGGCCGGCGCTCGAGGAGCGCATCGCGAGCTTTCTGGCGCAGAGCTCGGCCCGCGTGCGGCGCGACGTCAAAGGCATCGGGAAGATGGTCGACGTGCGCGCCTTCGTCGAGACCCTGGCCATCGGAGGAGCCGACGCCGCCGCGCTGCTCGCACGGGCGGGCTTGATCGGTCGAAACGTGCCGATCGAGCTCACGGTCGCGGTGCGGCAAGACGGTGGCGTGCGCTTGAACGAGGTCGCCCAGGCCCTGCTCGGCGCGGCCGACGTGCCGTTCGTCGCCGTGCGCACCCAGCTGCTGGCCGGAGCCGGCAGCCCGCTCGATCTGGAGCGCTTCCGCAGCCCCCTCGCGAGGCGCTCGAGCCCGCCTCCCGACGTGATCTCGTCGGTGTGAGAGCCCCCGGCTTCGTCAGCGCACCAGCTCGGCGCAGCGCTCGGCCACGTCCTTGGCCTCGGCGTGCGCAGCGCACACGAACCAGCTCCGCGCCCGCTCCGAAATCCCGACCACCTGCCGTTCGAGCTCGGGCGGCGCGCCCCAAAGCACCACGTGCACCGAGGGCGGCAGCTCGTCGGCCAGCCCCGCGAGAGCGGTGGGACGCACCGACGGGCTCTTGCAATCGACGATGATGACCGCGGGCGCGCCTTCGACGTTCTCCAGGTCGTGCAGGAGCGCCATGATGCTGCGCACGCGGATGACCGCCGCGCGCGGATCGAGCCACCCCGCCAGCTGCTTGACCAAGTGCGATTCGACCGTGGCCACCAGGATGAACGGCAGGCGCCGGGTCGAATCGGCGCCTCGCACGCCCAGGGCTTGCGCCGTCCCGCGGGGGTAAAGCGAAGAGGCGGGCGGCGCGACGGGCTGCGCGGAGTCGGAGGGGGGCGACGAGACCTGCGCGCGGTACGGCTCGCTCTCGGCCGCTTCCTGCGCTGACGTGGTGCGGATCCGAGCGAGCCGCTGCCCGGAGCCGCGCGCCTCTTCCCGGCCGCTGGCGGGGGGTCGGCTGGACGCCCGCATCGGCTCGGCAGATGGCAGCGTCCCCCCGTAGCTCGCCGACCGCGAGGATCGCGGCACCCGGTCGGCGTCTGCAGAAGGCTCGCCCGGCGGCGTGCTGCGGTAGCTGCTGGGACCCGCGCTGGGCGAGGAGCCGCCACGAAAAGCGCCGGGGCGCTGGGAGCTAGGCGGTGGCGACAACACACGGCAAAGCTCGTCCGTGATCGAGTCACCGAGCTCGGGCCCAACCGCCGAAATCAGCGCGGTGCGCAACGGACCGAGCACGAAGCCGCGCAGCTCTTCGGTTTGCTGCGGAAACCGATCCCGATCGGACAGCTCGAGGGCGGACGTGATGATCGCGTCACGAATGGCCGGCGCCACGACACTGTCCAGTGTCTCGTACAGCGCGGTGGTGAGTGATTCTTCGGAGCCAGCCATCGGGCAAATGGGAGTCGAAATCAAACATAGTGTAGGCGACCTTTTCGCCCGAGGGGAAGGACCCCGCTCACGCCGCGATGCGCCATGATCGACGAAGCCAAGAAGATTGCGCCAAGGCTGCAAGCCTGCCGTCGTGTAATATCCGAGCCATGGAGCTCCTGGCGTCTTGGTTCGTGCTCGCCCTGGCGATCTGGTTGACGGCGGTTCTACTCCCCGGCTTCGAGGTTCGAGGCGCCAAAGGCGCCCTCTTGGTCGCCGCCGTGTTCGGGCTGCTCAACTGGTTGCTCGGCTGGCTCCTGTCACTTTTCATCGGCATCGCCACCCTGGGGCTCGGCTTCTTGCTGGCCTTTTTGGCCCGGTGGCTCGTCAACGCCATCCTGCTGAAGCTGACGGACGCGCTGATGAAGGATCTGACGATCCGCAGCTTCAAGGTCGCCCTCGTCGGCGCCTTGCTCATGAGCTTCTTCGGGAGCGTTGGCGAGTGGCTGGTCAAGCAGCTTCTGTGATGGCTACCGCACCGTCAACGTTTCAAACTTTCAATTTCTTGTACTTGACCCGTTCGGGTTGGCTGGCGTCGATGCCGAGGCGGCGCTTGCGGTCGTCCTCGTACGCGCGGTAGTTGCCTTCGAACCAGACGACCTGACCGTCGCCTTCGAACGCGAGCATGTGCGTCGCGATGCGATCGAGAAACCAGCGATCGTGGCTGATGACGACCGCGCACCCGGGGAACGCCAGCAGCGCTTCCTCGAGCTCGCGCAGCGTCTCGACGTCGAGATCGTTGGTGGGCTCGTCGAGCAAGAGCAGGTTGCCTCCGTCCTTCAGCAGCTTGGCCAGGTGCACCCGATTGCGCTCCCCTCCTGACAAGGCCTTGACCGGCTTTTGCTGATCGCTGCCGCGAAATCCAAACCAGCTACAATAGGCGCGCGAGGCGACCTCCCGCTTTCCGAGCAGGATCTTGTCCTCACCGCCGCTGATCTCCTGCCAGACGCTGCGCGACCCGTCCAAGCTGTCACGGGACTGGTCGACGTAGGAGATTTTGACGGTGTCCCCAGTGCGCAAGCTGCCCCCGTCCGGCGTCTCCGTGCCGACCAGCATCCGGAACAAGGTCGTCTTGCCGGCGCCGTTCGGCCCGATGACACCGACGATCCCGCTGCGCGGCAGCCGGAAGTCGAGCCCGTCGATCAACACGCGGTCGCCGTAGGCCTTGCGCAGACCCTCCGCCTCGATCACCACCTCACCCAGGCGAGGCCCGGGAGGGATGCTGATCTCGGTGGGATCCTGGCTGCCCTTGTTGGCCTGCGCGAGCAAGTCTTCGTACGCCGACAGACGCGCCTTGCTCTTGGCCTGCCGGGCACGCGGCGAGGCGCGCACCCACTCGAGCTCCTGCTTGAGCTTGCGCTGCCGCGCCGACTCTTGCTTCTCTTCGAGCTCGAGGCGTTTGCTCTTTTGTTCGAGCCAAGACGTGTAGTTGCCCTTGAACGGGTAGCCGCGACCCCGGTCGAGCTCCAAGATCCACTCGGCCACGTCGTCGAGGAAATAGCGATCATGGGTGACGGCCACCACCGTGCCGGGATACTCGTGGAGGTAACGCTCGAGCCAAGCCACCGACTCCGCGTCCAAATGGTTGGTGGGCTCGTCGAGCAGGAGCATGTCCGGGTTGGACAAAAGCACGCGGCACAAAGCCACCCGCCGCCGCTCTCCACCCGACAGGTGCGCGATCTCCGCCTCCGCCGGCGGCAGGCGCAGCGCCTGCATCGCGATCGCGACCCGCGAGTCCAGGTTCCACGCGTCGGCCGCGTCGATCTGGTCCTGCAGCTTGGCCTGCTCTTCGAGCACGGCCGTCATCTCCTCGTCGCTCATCGGCTCGCCCAGGCGCATGCTGACCCGCTCGAACGCCTCGATCAGGCCACGCGTCTCGGCCACCGCCTCGTCGACGGCCTCCCGCACGGTGACCGCCGGACCGAGCTCGGGCTCCTGCGCGAAGTAGCCGACCCGGGTGCCCGGGTGCGGCCTGGCCTCACCGAAGAACTCGCTGTCCACCCCGGCCATGATCCGCAGCAGCGAGCTCTTCCCCGAGCCGTTCGCGCCGATCACGCCGATCTTCGCGCCCGGATAGAACGCCAGGTGGATGTTCTCGAGCACCTTCTTGTCGGGAGGGTGGACCTTGGTCACGTCCTGCATCGTGAAAATGAACTCGGGCATGGCTGTCCTTTCGGAGTTCGAGGTGAGGCCGATGTCTCGCGCCGGCCGTCGCGAAAGCTCAAGTGCGCCGGTCGGCCGCGGCCAGCGTGGCGCGCGCGCTCGGGTCGAGCCGCAGCGTGAAGACGCGATCGCCGGGACCCTCGGTTTCGGTGCCCACCAGCGTCGCGCCGGCGGTTTCGCAAGGGGCCGGCGGTCCGAGCGAACCCATCCGCTCGCGCGCCATGCGAACGGCGTCCGCCAGCTCTCCGGCACCCGAGAGCGGCGGGTGGCGACGGCGCACGAGCGAAACCCGCTCGGCCATGCTCGCGGCGTCCGCGAAGCGCTCCGCCGGGTCCGGGGCGCAGGCGCGGCGGATCAAGAGCTCGATTTCCACCGGGAGATCCGGACAAAGCTCGCGCAGGTTGCGGATCTCTCCGGCATACGCCCGCGCCTGCCGCTCGCCCGAGGTGGCGCCCGCGAAGGGCGTCGCCCCTGTGAGCAGCTCACACAGCATGACGCCGACCGAGAAAAGATCACTGCGCGCATCGATGGGGCCGCCGATGAGCTGCTCTGGGGCCATGTAGCCGGGTTTACCCACCACGGGCGCCTCGTCGCCGGGCGGTTCGCCAGATGCGACGAGCGCCACGCCGAAATCCGCCACCTTCACGGCTCCCGATTCGGAGAGCAGGACGTTCTCCGGGCTGACGTCGCGGTGCACGAGCCCCGGCCGCCCAGGCTCGGCGCGGTGCGCGAAGCCGAGCGCCGCGAGCACCTCTTGCACGATGTATAGCCCGAGGGACGTCGGCACCCGCTCTCCCCCTGCCTCGAAGGCGCGCCGCAGACGCCCCAGGTCCACGCCGTCGACCAGCTCCAGCACCATGAAGTAGTCGTTGCTCTCGCCGCGTCCGAAGTCGAGCACGCGGACGACGTTCGGGTGCTCGAGCTGCGTCATCAACCGCGCCTCGGCAGAGAACATTTCGACCACGGCATGGCTCAAGGCAAGCTGCGGCAAGATCCGCTTGATGACGACCGGCATCGACGTGCCGTGCGCGGTGTGCGCCGTGGCGCGAAACACCTCGCCCATGCCCCCGCGCGCGATCTTGTGTTCGATCGAATAGCACGGAAACATCGTCTCCCCCCGGAGAGCCTTCCCCTCGCTCATGCAGACCACTGCCTCGAAGTTGCCCGCCCCACCCGCTCACGCCGCTCTGGCCGCCCCGCGTAGATCGGTCAGGATGGCATCGACGTTCTTCTTCGCGTCACCGAACAACATTTGGGTGTTCTCGCGATAAAAGAGCGGATTGTCCACGCCGGCGTAGCCGCTGGCCATGCTGCGCTTCATCACCACGACACTCTCGGCCTTCCACACCTCCAGCACCGGCATGCCGTAGATGGGGCTCGACGTATCGTCGAGGGCGCCAGGGTTGACGATGTCGTTGGCGCCGATGACGAGCACGACGTCCGTCTCCGGGAAGTCGGGGTTGATCTCCTCCATCTCGAGCACGATGTCGTAGGGGACCTTCGCCTCGGCCAAGAGCACGTTCATGTGTCCCGGCAGCCGTCCTGCCACCGGGTGAATCGCGAAACGCACGTTCTTGCCGCGCTCCTTCAGCAGCTGGGCGATCTCGAACAGCGGGTGCTGCGCGTGGGCGACGGCCATCCCGTAGCCAGGCACGACCACGATGTTCTTCGCCTCACGCAGCAAGGCCGCCGTCTCCCCGGCGCTGACGGACACCACCTCGCCCACGGGCGCCGAGCCCCCCGCCGGCGCCGCGCCTTCGGTCGCCCCGAAGCCGCCGAAGATCACGCTCAAGAACGAGCGGTTCATCGCCTTGCACATGATGTAGCTGAGGATCGCGCCGCTGCTGCCCACCAGCGCCCCGGTGATGATGAGCAGGTCGTTGCTCAACATGAACCCCGCGGCCGAAGCGGCCCAGCCCGAGTAGCTGTTGAGCATCGACACCACCACCGGCATGTCCGCGCCGCCGATCGCCATGACGAGGTGCACCCCGATGATGCACGCGATGCCCGTCATCACCAGCAGCGGCGTCAGGCCTTGCTCGGGCGGCACGCCGACGAAGCGGGTCGCGAGATAGACGCACCCGAGCAGCATCACCAGGTTCAACCAGTGCCGGCCCGGCAAGAGCAGCGGCTTGCTGCGGATGACTCCCTGCAGCTTGCCGAAGGCGACGATCGAACCGGTGAAGGTGATGGCGCCGATGAACACCCCGACGAACACCTCCAGCTCGTGGATGATGGCCTCCGCGCCAGAGAAGGACTGCTCGGGATCCAGGTAGCTGCCGATGCCGACCAGGACGGCGGCGGCGCCGACGAAGCTGTGTAAAATGGCCACCAGCTGCGGCATGGCCGTCATCGCGACCCGCGCCGCGACCAGCGCGCCGATGATCGCTCCGATGCCCATGGTGGTCACCAGGACCCCGTACTCGGTCACGCGTCCGCCGGCCGCCGTCGCCACGACCGCGATCAGCATCCCCGCGATGCCGAAGGCATTGCCGCGACGCGCCGACTCCTGCGCGCTCAGTCCCCCCAAGCTCAGGATGAACAAAATCCCGGCAGCGATATAGGCAACGGTGACCAGACTGGACGGCATCGGAAGCTCTCGAAAAAATCCAAACTTACTTGCGGAACATGCGCAGCATGCGCTGTGTGACCAAGAAGCCACCGGCGACGTTGATGGTAGCCAGCAGCACCGCCACGGCTCCGAGCACGGTGACGGGTGAGGTGATCGGGCCGGACACCTGCAGCATGCCGCCGATGATGATGATGCCGCTGATCGCGTTGGTGACGCTCATGAGCGGCGTGTGCAGCGCCGGCGTCACGTTCCAGATCACCTGCCAGCCGACGAACACGGCCAGCACGAACACCGTCAAGTGCGACAAAAAGGCCGGTGGCGCGACCAAACCGACGCCGAAGAGGCCGGCGCCGGCGGCGGCCAAGGCGAGCAGCGCGCTGCCCGGTTTGCGCTCGGGCGCAGCGGGCGAAACGACGAGCGGCGCCGGCGGCTTGACCTGCGCGGCGGGCGGCGGCGGTTTGTCGACCTTGGGCGGCGGCCACATCAGCTCGCCATCCTTGAGCACCAGCGCGCCCCGCACGACTTCGTCGTCCAGGTCGACGTGCCAGCTCTTAGCCCCGCCCATGTCCGCGAGCAGGTGCACGAGGTTGCTGCCGTACAGCTGGCTGGCCGTCGGCGCCAGGCGGCTCGGGAGATCGATGTAGCCGATCACCGTCACCCCTTTGTGCACGACCACCTCACCGGGCTGCGTCACGGCGCAGTTGCCCCCCTGCTCCGCAGCCAAGTCGACGATCACCGAGCCGGCGCGCATGCTCTCGACCATCTCACGGGTGATCAAGGTGGGCGCCCCTTTGCCGGGGATGAGCGCCGTGGTGATGATGATGTCCACCTCCTTGGCTTGCTGCGCGAAGAGCGCCATCTCTGCCTCGATGAAGGCCGCGCTCATCTGCTTCGCGTAGCCGCCCTCCCCCTCGGCGTCTTCTTGCAGCGGCAGCTCCAGGAAGTCCGCGCCCATGCTGTGGACCTGCTCTTTGACGGCCGGGCGCGTGTCGAACGCGCGCACGATCGCGCCGAGCCCGCGGGCAGCGCCGATCGCGGCGAGCCCCGCCACGCCCGCGCCGATCACGAGCACCTTGGCCGGCGGCACCTTGCCGGCCGCGGTCATCTGCCCCGTGAAGAAGCGACCGAAAAAGCTCGCCGCCTCGATCACCGCTCGGTAGCCGGCGATGTTGGCCATCGAGCTGAGCGCATCCATCTTCTGGGCTCGCGTGATTCGCGGCACCTGGTCCATCGCGATCACGGTGGCTCGGCGACGCGCGAGGCGCTCGATCAAAGCCTCGTTCTTGCTCGGCCACATGAAGCTGATGAGCGTCCCGCCCTCACGCAGCAGATCGGCTTCGTGCCGGTTGCGCTCCGGGTCCACGTCGGGTGGCTGCACCTTGAGCAGGACGTCCGCTTGCTGCCAGACCTCGTCGGCGGTCTGCCGCACCTCGGCGCCGGCTCGCGCGTAGTCTGCGTCGGAGAAGGACGCCCCCTCTCCGGCGCCGGATTGGACCAGCACCTCGAAGCCGAGCTTGATGAGCCGCGCCATCGTCTCTGGGGTGGCGGCGACACGCCGCTCGCCAGGGCGTGTTTCCCGAACGATGCCTACTTTCATTTACGTCTTGCTGAGCGGGGGTGATGGCAAAAACGCCAACCGTGCGTCCTGCCGCCCCATGCTTAGCTCAGAAATGCGACCCCGTGGGCAATCAATGCGGTCGATCGCGCCGGAAGCGGCCGCGCACGGGCCCGGGGTGGGCCCGTCGGACGAACCAGCGGAGGTCCGGGGCCGCGAGGCTCCCCCGTCGTCTATCCGGACGAGGCAGGCGCCCCCGACCGGATCGCGCGTTTTACGGCCTGCCAGTCCTCCGCGATGGCGGCTTCCACGCGATTGCGCCCGCCGCGCTTGGCCCGGTAGAGCGCCGCGTCCGCGGCCTCGACCAGCTCTTCCGCGGTCGCCGACGGCTCCGACTCGCTAGCGGCCACGCCAAAGCTGGCCGAAATGCGCAGTCTTTTGCTGCCGCCGCTGATGGGCGACGCGCCGATGATGCGGCGCAAGCGTTCGGCGATGGCCAACGCGTCGCGGTGACCGCAAGACGGCAGCAGGATCAAGAACTCCTCACCACCGAGGCGCCCCACGCTGTCGTATGCCCGCACGGTGCAGCGTAGCCGGGCGGCGGCCTGTTTCAAGACGATGTCGCCGCCCGCGTGGCCGTGCGTATCGTTGATCGCCTTGAAGTGGTCCAAATCAACCATGACGACGGCCATGCTGGACTTGGTGCGCTGCACGCGGGCGTACTCTTGTTCGAGCAGGGTCATCGTGGCGCGGCGATTGAGCAGCCCCGTCAGCGGATCGTGCATCGCCTCGTAGCGCAGCTTCTCACGCGCGGTGATGAGCTCACTTTGCAGCGCGACGACGCGCTCTCCCGCCCTTAGCCGGACGCGCAGCTCGAGCGGGTTGCAGGGCTTGGTGAGGTAGTCGTCGGCCCCCGCCTCGAGCCCCTGAACGATGTGGTCCTGGTCGTCGCGCGCGGTCAAGAGCATCACGTAGACGTACGGCTCACTCGCCCCCTTGCGGATCTCCCGGCACACCTCGAGCCCGTCCATGCCGGGCATGACCCAATCCAGCACGGCCAGCCGCAGCTCGGGGTCGCGGCGCAACGCTTCCATGGCTTGGTTTCCGTCCACCGCGATCGTGACCGAGTACCCCCACTCCTCGAGCCAGCTCTGGAGCAGCTGCCGCCCGATGCGCTCGTCGTCGGCGAGCAGGACACGTCGTGGCCGATTGAGCGGCGACCCGAGCTCGCTACGTTGGTCGAAGGTGGCCGAGCGGTTCGCCTGGTCCGTCATTTTGGTTTCGATCCCTAACCGTACGGCATCTGGCGCACCGATTCGAGCGCTTCACCCGTACAGGAGGGCTCGGGTGGGAGGTGTCCCCACCGCGGCGGTCGAAGGTCCCAGGCGCCCGCGCTCAGCGCGGCGAGCGCTCGGTTTTCGTCGCTTCGGCTTCGATGGCCTGCTCGAGGGTGGCGCCTTCGACGGCGGCGGGGACCGGCGCCGCGCGCACGGCCGGCTCATCTTGCACCGCCCCCTCGGTGACATTTGTCATGTTGGGGGGCGGCGGCAGTGTCGCCGCCTCCTGGCTTCGCCCCGCCTTCGCGCAGCCGACCGCGAGGCCCAGCGCAAGCGCCATTCCGATGCGGGTGGCCGTCATCTCCAGCAACTTAGGCACCCGGCGGCGCCTGTCAGCTCGACCCGAACGCCGCCCGGGGGCGGCCTGCTCCCGCTGGCTGGGAGCGAGCGGCCGCCCCGCTCACGGCAAGCCGAAGCGCGCCTTGTTTTCGGCCAAATACTGCACGTAAAAGCCGCTCTCTTGCTGCCCTGGGATCTCGCCGGCTTCCACGGCTGCCTCCAGCGCGCGTTTGATATTGCCGACCAGCTTGGAGGGGGGCAGCCCGAAGGCTTGCATGATCTCGTTGCCGACGCCGCTGGGCAGCGGCTGCGGCTTGGCGTCCTCGGCGGCCAGCGCGCCGATACGCTCGGCGAGCTGGTTGATCATCGCGATCCCGCGGCGCTTCTTCTCCGGGCGTTTGGTGGTGATGTCCGCGCGGGACAAGCACAAAAGATCTTCCAGGTACGGCCCCATCTCGCGCGCGAAGCGCCGGACGGCGCTGTCGGTCCACTTGCCGTCGTATTGGCTCGCCCGCAGGTGGTGCAGCACCAAAAACCGAATCTCCGCCCGCAGGGACTCCTCGGCCGAAAACAGCCGCTCCCGGCGCTCCAGCTTATCGAACATGCGTGCTCCGACCTCGGCGTGACCGAAGAAGTGCACCTCACCGTCCGGGGAGATCGTGCGCGTGCGCACCTTGCCGATGTCGTGGAAGAGGGCCGCCCAGCGGACCTCGACGCGCGGCACGCTCTGGGTCACCACCTGTTTGGTGTGCTTCCAGACGTCCTTGTGGCGCCATTCCCCATCCCCGAAGCCGACCATGGCTTTGACCTCGGGCAACAAAAGCTCGAGCAGCCCGCTGCAGAGCAGGGCGTCCAGGCCGGCATCGGGGTGGGGACCCAGCATGATCCGGTCGAGGGCGGGTCGCAGCGCCGACGGACCGAACGCCGAGAGGTCCGCGCTGGTGACGAGCGTCACGGGTCGGTCCGGCTCGCCGCGCTCGGCACAAACGATCGCGCGCTCGAGCGCGTCCATCGCTCGATCGGACTCTTTCGGGGCAGCTGCTGCACGTCGCGACATTGATGACTCTACAGAGTACGGCTCCGGCCGTGCCCGCGGGAGGGGGGACGGCGGCGCGCGGCTCCTCTAGCACAGGAGACCACCCCGGCGCGTCGCGAAAAACCGCACCAAGCTGCTCGCTCGCGGCCGCTCTGGCGGCGCCATTCGACGCACTCCCCGGTCGGCGCGCGCAACCCGGCCGCGCGTCCGGTCGATCAGCGCGTGCATGAGCAAGCGAGCCATCGGAGCTGCCTTCATCGTGGTCGGTCGCTGGCTCGCGCGCGCAGCGGGCCAGCTGCTGCTGGTCTGCGCGACGTTCGGCTGTGCCCCGCCCACATCGACGGAAATCCGGGTCGCTACCTGGAACGTCGAGAACCTGTTCAACGATCGGCGGGACAGCCCCGAGCTTGCCCGAGAGCACGTCGAGTCCGCGAGCGTCTACGCCGAGCGGCTGACGTCCATCGCGCGCGCTCTCCGCGAGCTTCAGGCCGACGTCGTCGTGCTCCAGGAGGTGGAGAACGAGCAGGTGACGGCCGAGCTGGCGGCGGCGAGCGGCACCTACCCCCACCACGTCACCAGCCGCGGCAACGATCCGCGGGGCATCGACATCGCCGTGTTGAGCCGATGGCCGATCGTCGCGGTGAGGTCGCACGCCAACGAAGCGCTGAGCACGCCGCTTTCTCCGGAACGAAGCTTCTCCTTTGCGCGCGACTGCCTGGAAGTGGTCGCCGAGCTCGAGCTCGGCCCCGCGGCGTTCCTCGGTGTCCACTTCAAGTCCGCCTCCGACTCGGACAGTCGCCTCAAGCGCCACGCCGAGGCCTCACGGGTGCGCGAGCTCGCTCGCTCCTCGAGCGAGACCGTGGGCCCGGTCGTGGTGCTGGGCGACTTCAACGATCCGCCCGGGTCGACCACGGTTTCGACGCTCACCGAGGTGGACCCGTCCGGCTTCGCCTTGCGGAGCGCGGGGCAAACC
>JAEZYZ010000045.1 GCA_023418705.1 Pseudomonadota bacterium
GCGCCACGCCGTCGCTGGCGCCGCTCGTGCCAGCGTCGGACGGGATGTGCTTTTAGGTGCGCCCTCTCGCGTCGAAAGCAAGCCGCCGACGATCGACTGGGCGCGGGTCGGCCGGTCTGCAGCTGGACTAGCGAGATCGGGACCGAAGCCTACCCGGAAGAGCTGCCCCAACCTGCTGCAGCCGCGGGCCCGAGCTGAGGGCCCCACCCGGGCCGGAGCCTTCGCGCTCCGAGGGGGCAACGACGCCGAGCGACCGTCGACCGCGCAGGCGTTGCTCCAGGTGTCGGATCACGTGGTCGACATCCCGGTGGACCCCGGTCACCGTCGTGGACGTGGCGGCGTGCAGGAAGTGAAGGCCGACGAAGTAGAGCCCAGGTTGTTCGGCAACGACCCCGCGCGTGTGGCGCGGCTCGGTCGCGCCAGGGTCGAAGATGGGCAGATCGATCCATGAGAAACCTGGCGTGAAGCCCGTGCACCAGACCACGGTGCTCACGTCCAGCGTGGTGCCGTCAGCGAGCAGCGGGAGCCCGTCCTCGGTTCCCGAAACGCGCGGCACGCGCCGAACGCCCGCCGCCAGCAGATCGCGCATCTTCACGCGCACCCGCGGCGCGGCCATCTTCAGCATCTTCGGACGCACCTTCCGTCCCATCGGCGTGCTCGTGTTCAACAGGTGGTGCCCGATGAAGCGCACCATCCGAACGCCGAGCACGTTGGCGAACGGCGTCTCGATCCGAAACGGGATCTCCACCCCGTCGCTCCCCGACAGCCAGACCCTGCGGGTGGGGGCGAGCTCCAGCGCGATTTCGGCGCCGGAGTTGCCGGTCCCCACCACCAGCGCGTCGCCGTCGGAGATCCCCTGCGGGTTTCGATACTCGGTCGAGTGGAGCTGCACGATGCGGGCGCTCAGCTCGCGCGCGAACTCCGGCACCTTGGGCTCTTGGTAGCTCGCCATCGCGACGACGACGTTGTCGGCCAGGTAGACCTCGTCGCCGATCTCCACCCGAAATTGCGTTCCCTCGCGGCTCAAGCGTCGGACGCGCGCGGCGGTCCGGATGGGGATGTCGAACATCCGGGCGTACTGTTCGAGGAAGTCCGCCATCTGGTCCTTGTTGATGTACGTGTTGCCGCGCTCTCGAAAGGCGGCGCCGGGCAGGCCGTTGAAGCGAGCCGGAGTGAACAGGCGCAGCGAGTCCCAGCGGTTTCGCCAGGCATCGCCCACCCGCGGGGGGGCGTCCAGGATGAGGAAGGGGCGCCGGCGGCGGGCGAGCTGGTAGCCCACGCTCAGGCCGGCCTGGCCGCCCCCGATGACGATGGTCTCGATGCTCTTCGGCGGGTTGTTCTCCGTCATGGCGCTCTCCTCGTTCGGTGAGCCCCAAAAATGCCCAAACCCGCCGCGCCGCGCTTCGGGACAATTTCCCAATTTTCGGCGCGCGACGAATGGGTAAGATCACGCAGTCACAAAAGCTTTCTTTGGTAGGCGCAGGCCGTGGCCTCGGCGCGGGAGGTGACCTTGAGCTTCGTGAAGATGTTGCTCACGTGCCGATCCACCGTCTTCACGCTCAAATGCAGCGCCGCGGCGATGCTCTTGTTCGGCTTGCCGGTCGCGACCAGCCGCAGCACTTCGAGCTCGCGGGCGCTCAGCCCGGCCGGCTTCGCGGCAGCCGGTGGCACTGGACCTCGCTCCTCTTCATCGAGCGCACGCAGATCCGCGGTCGCGCCGAGCTCCGCCAGGGCGGCGCGGGCTGCCTCGAACCGCAGGGCGCAGCCGTCCCGATCGCCCAGACTCCGGCACGCGCGCGCGACGTTGACCAGCGTGCGCGCATGGGCGTACGGCGCCGGGATGGCCTGCCACACCTCGGCGGCGCGGCTCGAGAAGACCAGCGCCTCGGCCGCGTTCCCCACCGCCAGCTCCACCGCGCCGCGCGCGTCGTCGGACAAGGCGCGGAGGGCCGGCGTTCCGAGCTCCGACGCGATGCGCTCGAGCTCCTCCGAGTGCGCGCGGGCCGCGCCGGCGTCGCCGCACGCCACGCAGATTTCCACGCCCGCGGCGAGGTAGGGGATCCGTTGGAGCGGCGGTGACGTCGACAGCAACACCCGGTCCACCGACGCCCGCGCCTGCGCTTGCCGACCCTGGGCCACCCGCAGCAGCGCCAGCCCGGGTTGCGGATCGTATCCGGCCTTCGCCGCTGCCCCATACGCCGCCTCCGCCGCGTCGAGCTCGCCCCTGAGCCGATGGATCTCCCCGAGCTGGTAGTGCGCCAGCCCTCCCGAGCGCGGCGGCCTCAAGCGCAGGAGCCGCTCGTGCGCGCGCTCCGCTTCGCTGGCGGCGTCGGTCCACGCCCCCGCCACCTGCAGCACCTGAGCGCGGTGGATCAAGCACGTCCCGGTGAACGCGACCAGGCTCGCTTGCGCGTCGCACCAGCGCGCCAGCGCCTGCGTCCACTCGCGCGCTCGCTCCAGCGCATACACCTCCTGGCAGCCCGCGATGACGCTGCAGTAGATCATCCCGGCGGCACGCGGCGAGACCTCCCCGCCCTTGACCGCGATCATCGTCTCGTCGAGCAGCGCGAGCCCCTCCGCTACCCGCCCCTCCGTCAACCGAGCGCGCCCCTGCAGGTGCCGCGCCAGCGCCACCAGGTCGCGATCCTCGAAGCGCACGCCAACCTCGGCCGCTTCCCCCGCCGCCCCGTAGGCCGCCAGGCAGCGCCCCTCCATGAGGTGCTTCTGGGCCACCGGCAACAGCAGGTACCCGCTCTCCGCGGACGGCGCGTGCCCCTGAAGCGTCCGCTCCGCGCGCGCGAACCACCCCATCGCCGAGCCCATCTCCCCCTGAAAGAGCAGCGTGATCCCCAGCCAGAACGCCGTCCGCGCCGCCGACAGCGCGTCCGCGTCCCGCGTGTGCATCCGATGCGCCCGCTCCAGCTCCTGCAGGAACACGTCCTCCAACCCCAGCATGTACGCCGAGCGCGCCAGCCGCTCCACGTCCGCGACCTCGAGCGCCCGCTGCGCGTCCGCGCCCCGAAGCAGCCGGTACGCTCCCTCCCAATCTTGCGCGTCGTAGCGCTCCCGCGCTCCCCGCAGCGCCTCCGCTCTCACCGGCCCGTGCATGGCGCGGGCAGTTTAGCAGCTGGCGCCGGACGAGGGCCAACGGCTCGGGGCCCGGGTTTCCTCGCTGGGCCGTTGTTGACGCCGATCTGCCGCAAGAGTACCTGCGGTCTTGGAGGACTTGGGATGAAGAAGAGGGCCGGGGTTCGGCGCGTCGCGCGCGGTGCTTTGATATTGCTGCTTTTCGTACTCGGCGCCGAAGGACCGGGTCTCGCTCAGAGTGGTGACGTGAACAAGGTCTGAACTAATCTATGGCGAGGGTGAAGATCATTGCGGCAGTGGGGGCAGTGCCACTCGCGGTGGGTTGCGGCGGATCGGTGGCCGATACCTCATCCGGAGACTCTTGCTCGGTTCCGCTGGAAGCGTTTTGCATGGACAACGAGTGCCCAACGTCGTTCGACGAGGAGGTCCGAGACTATCAGGCAAAAACGTGCACGAGCGAGATCTTGCCATTTGAACTCCCGATAGCTCGTGGGTGCGGTCTAGTTTGGCTGGCGCCAATTTTTCGCGAGCTCGCCGGTGTTCGCCATGTATGGTTTCGCAGCGAAGACGGCGACCTCGCCGGAATGGCAACCGGGAGCAGCCGAGAGTGCGCGATGGGCATCACATATGCCGGCGCTCCGCCGCCGGAGCAGTGCCGCGACGTGGTTTATGAGCCGTGCGGGATTTGCGGGTGGAACGTTTGCGAGCAGCAGGTCTGCCATCGGCAGGTTTACGACTGCGGATTCGTGCCCGAATGCATGCCGCTTCGTGCCTGCGCTGAGAGCAGCGGATGTCGCGGAGCCGACTGCTTGGACACTCCGAGCTGTTCGGGGCCTTCAGATGCTGGCGCGCCCCCATCCTCGGAAACGCTCGCCAGAATGGAGGCGATGGTAGATTGCGTCGCCAACGCGGGCTGCCCGGTATGTCCGCGCTCGCTGGGGCTCCCACCCGTCCCATGATACCAAGCACGGTCTCCGCTCCGCTCCAGCTTTCTAGGCCCCTGGGCACGCGCCATTGCAGACCTGAATCCCGTCCGAGCAAGTGACGACGTCCTCACAGCGGGTCAGCTCACAATCCGAGCCCGCTGCGCAGCGCACCGTGCAAGGGCCGGAGCCGGGGCAGTCGACCGTGCAATCGCCCCGGCACGCCACGTCACATCCGCCCGACCCGCTGCAGCTCACCGAGCTCGCGCCGCCCACATCGACGATGCAGGCTCCCGACCCCGGGCACGCCGCCTCACACTCGGCGCCGCAGCTGAAGGCGCAGTCGCCGGAGCCCGTGCAGGCCAGATCGCAGTCCCCGCGGCACTCGATCTCGCAATCCCCAGTTCCGGGACACTGACATTCCGTCCCGCTGCAGACCGCGTCCCCGCGCACCCTCCCGTCCTCGTCATCGCCGCAGCCCATGAACGCGCCCAGAGCGCCGACGAAAACGATCAGACCCTGACGAAGAACGGCACGCATTGTCATACATCGGCTCCGGGGTTCGCGTTGACTGTCAGGTGACTCTAACCCAGCGAGCGCGCGCACAGAACCGCCACCTCGCGTTGCGAGGGCGTCGACTGGTCCAATCATCGCTGGTCCCAGCGCTTGGGCCGCGGAGGGTTCCGGCTTGTGGCGTCGCGAAGCGCTTCAGCCGCAGGCGTCCGGGCTGCCCTGCGGGTAACTGGAGTGCGGTCGTGTCTGCAGGGGCCTACACGAGAATCAACCGATAAAGGGAGGAGCCCTTACCAACGTTCTGGATGAGCCGCGCAACTCGATCGCCGAACGTGGCCGCCTCGTTGGACAACTGCGTCGTCTTCGCTTGGTTCAAAAATACTTCTTTCAGTTCGTCTTCCGGCCGGTCCGTGTTCTCGAGGAACGTTTCGTAAAGCTGAATGATCTCGTCGACCAGGCTTCCGTCCACCCCAAACTGGGTCACGAGAGCTTGCAGGCGCTCAGTCGGTGTCAGACGAGCAAGTTGGTAGGCGTCTGGCGGAGCCACCGTTCGTCGTTCGGCGAAAATAGCGAGCAGGTAGGCGATTGCCGAGTAGCAGGTGAGCAAACGGCTGTGCTTGAGCTTGTAGTTCTTCAGCCGTCGCTTGGCCTTCCGTTCATCCGGTTCTCGCTTGGTCCGCGCTTCGTAGTTGACGCAAAAGGTCCGCCAAAGACGGAGGATGTCGTTCGCGAGAAAAGCGGGCACGAAAGCGTTCCGGTGGTCCTCGAAATCGCCCCAATACGCGGCAATGACGTCGTTCAGCGCTTCATCGTAGACGTCTTCACCGAAGAGAGGGCGGCTCTCGAGAAGTAACAGGAGACGCGCCGTGAACGTATTTCGGACATCGTCTTCAGGACGACCCAGCGACTTGATCAAGTCATCTACGGTGTAGTGCTCGAGGTACTCGCCGTCTCCAGAAAACGCCGGTATTCCGAGCTCGCGATTGGCTTCTATGAGATCTGCCTTGATGCAGATCTCCTCGAGTCGTGGTAGCGCACGCCGCTTCTGTCTGCCGGTGTCGCTGCCGGGGGCGTCAGTGGTGCGACCGGCGATGAACAGGTCCAAATCGCTGTGTCGGCCGGCCTCCGTGCGTCCGAACGACCCGGTGACGTAGACGCATGCCTTGCCGCGAGCTTGCTCTTCGGCCGCCGTCAATTTGGAGCGCAGCTGATCGAGACGCGCGTTGGTTTCGGTGCGCCGCCGCCGAACGTAGTCACCGGCCATAGCCTTCCCACCCCATGATCTTCGCGAAAATTTCTGCTTGCCCCCTGGCGTCGTCGAGCGCGTGGTGGGTGTGCTTCTGCTCGGCGCGTAGCGCCGGCAAGAGACGCGATCGACCAGCGCTCGAGATGGGCAAGCCGGCCTTTACGGCGAACGCCGTCTTGATGTCGAAGCAGCGCGAGTGGTTGAACGGGGAGCCACCTTCGGCAAACCGAGTGAAATACCAGTACAGCCAGGACCAGTCGAAGCTGAGCGGGTACGCGACAAGCACGGCATCCTCGTCACCGCAGATCGAACGCACCCAGTGAGCAGCCGCTGTCATCGCAGCCGTCGGCAGCTCGCCCTCTCGGCGAAGCCTTTCGCGGTCGAGGCCATTCACTCGAAGGGCTTCTGGTTGAAAGTCGTCGGAGATTGGCTGAAGCTCGCGATAGAAGGCTAGGTCTAGACGGGCTGGTGCTTCGAACTTGCTCCCATCGAAACGTCCGGCGTAGACCAATGCGAGCGACAACATCGAGTAGGGGCCGGGGATCGGACCATCGGTTTCGACGTCGGCTGAAAAGTAAACGTCCACCCGTTTCTCCGTTGAACGCCGGCTGCTCGGCTCAAGGCCGGTTGCCATGGTACGCTCATCCAATGGGCCAGGCATTGCGCCCCGACAGTGAATGGCGTCACGTTCCACCCGGCGATGCTGGCAGTGGCCGGGTGACGAGGCAAGGGGAAATCACTGAACGCGCGTTGCTGGCCGTCTGAACATCGGACCCTCAGCGCTACAACACGCTCGACGGAACGCATTTCCCGCTAGCCGCAGTCGGCGCACCCCAGCTCGGCTGGCTCCGGCGCCGGCCGCTCAGCAACGACACCGTCCCGCGGCGTTCAGCCCGAACGCCTCGTCGGTCGCGCCGAGTCGGTCGCGCCGAGCCCGCGCTCGGAGCTGCTGTGGCTGAGTGCGTATTTCGCCACATGAAACAAACAAGCCCCGCACCCATTGCTGGGGCGGGGCTCGACTGTTCCGGCGGAAACGACTCAGTAGTAGGTGACCGGAGCCACCAGACCCGTGGGCACCCCGACCTCGGCCGCGGTGGTGACTTCACCACGGACAAAGGTGCTGGTTCCGGAACCATTTTGGCACGTGCCCGACGAGTTTCGATGGGACGCAAACGACAGCGACTCGAACGCCTCACCGTCCGTCGTCTTGTACCAGCTGT
Organism: Pseudomonadota bacterium; assembly: GCA_023418705.1. Classification (GTDB taxonomy): domain Bacteria; phylum Myxococcota_A; class Polyangia; order Polyangiales; family Polyangiaceae; genus JAEZYZ01. Next base: position 6,990 of record JAEZYZ010000045.1, read on the forward strand.
CGTGCACGAGGTAGGTAAAGTTGGTCTGAAAGTTGTAGATATTGTGGAGGAGGGGTGTGCCCGAGCAGTCCGACCCGGTGAAGTAGACGCTCCAATTGTAGTGAACCAAAGTGTAGATGCTCAAGCGGTACAAATATCCCGCATCCGTGAGGAACATGTCATCATAGACGACTCGCCCCATATCCGTGCCGTTTGCATCCTGCGCCCGCAGCCCGCCGCCGGTGCCATTGCAGGCGTAGCTGGTTTGGTCGACCTCGCCGTCCTCGAGAGTGCCATTGCTGGCAGTGCCCCCGCCGTCGCCGTTGTCGAGGCCGGCGTCGACCTTCACGCCGCCGCTGGTGCAGGTTGCGTTGGGGCCGACATCGGTGAGCCGAACGAGCGCGCTATGCCCATCGGTGCCGTTCGTGCCGTCGGTGCCGTTCGTGCCATCGGTGCCGTTCGTGCCATCGGTGCCGTCCTTTCCGTCGGCGCCGTTCGCGCCGTCGGTGCCGTTGCAGACGTATTGAGTGCTGGTGATCTCGGCGGCGTCCAGGGTCCCGCTGTTGTCCGTGTCCAGGCCGGTGTCGATGCGCTGGCCACCCGCCGGACAGCCCGCGCTGCCGTCACTGACGCTCACCAGGCTATCGGTGCCAGCGGCACCGACGAGTCCGTTGCAGATGTATTGGGTGCCGGTCACCTCTTCAGCCTGCAGCGTGCCGTCTCTGCTCGTGTCGAGGCCGTACTGGATGCGGACGCCGCCCGTGGAGCACTCCGCACCGGCGCTGACGCTCGACGTCTCGAATAGCGTCGAAGCCCCGTCCGCTCCATCAGCGCCGTTCTGTCCGTCGGCGCCGTTTTGTCCGTCAGCGCCGTCCTTTCCGTCGACGCCGTCCTTCCCATCGGCACCATTCTGTCCGTCGGCGCCGTTCTGTCCGTCGGCGCCGTCGGCCCCGTCCTTGCCGTCGGCACCGTTCAGACCGGTGCAGACGTACATGCTCTGCGTCACCTCGCCCATTTCAAGCACGTCGTTGCCGCTCACATCCAGCCCAGAGTCGACCCGGTGCCCTCCGGCCTGGCAGTTCGCGCCGGCCGCTTCGGCGGATACGGCGATCAGCGCCGAGTACCCCGGGGCGCCGTTGCAGAGGAAACTGGTGCTGGCGATCTCCAGCGCATCCAGCGTTCCGCTGCGGTCCTGGTCCAGTCCTTGGTCGACTTTTTGGCCACCGTGGGGGCAGTTTGGTCCCGGATCTTCGGGAGTCATCACCAGCAGTGTGTTGAAGCCATTGGCCCCATTGGTGCCGTCGATCCCGTTGGTGCCGTCGATCCCGTTGGTGCCATCGACGCCGTCGGTGCCATCGACCCCATCGGCACCACTCTTCCCGTTGCAGACGTAGCTGGTGCTGGCGACTTCTTCAGCCGACAGGCTGCCGTTCCCATCGGCGTCCGCTCCAACCTCGATCTTCTTGCCTCCGTCGGCGCAATTGGCGCCCGCGGCTTCGTCACTGACCGAAACCAGGTGCGCAACCGCCGGTGCACCAGGCTCGCCCTCGGCACCGTCTGACCCGGCCTCGCCGGGCTCGCCGGGTTCGCCGGGTTCGCCAGGCACGCCGGCGCACACATACGAAGTGCCGTCGATTTCGTCCTCGCCAAGCACTCCGTCGTGGTTCGTATCCAGGCCGTGCTCGATCTTCTGCCCACCCGCAACGCAGTTGGCCCCTGGCGCTTCGTCGGTGACATTGACCAGCGCACCGTGCAAGTCATGGCGTACGTCCAAACCACGGTCCCCCGTGCAGGAGCCGCACAAGCCCAAAAGTACCAGGCTGCTAGTGCGGAGTGAAATGCTTCTCATGTCGTTGCGGTCCTTTCGTGTCGCGTCGCTCAGACGATTGCGGCCACCGACGCGGGAACTTTAGGAAGAAGGTCCCCCCTGCGGCTCGATCGGCGGAGAGCACATACCCAGGAGTGAGCTCGGTCGGTGACATGAGAGCGGCCACCAGCAGCGCCTCCTCGTCGGACCGACGGCTGATTGCCCTTGCAGCTTGCTGGAGCGTGCGGCGACGCTCTTGCTCGGCTCGCCGGCCGTGAGCAGGCGCAACTCGCTGGCCATCGCACACCTGACAAGCATGACGAAGAAGGGAGCGCGTTGTCCTACACCGCCTTCGGGAGGCCGCGGTGAACGCCGAGAGCCATTCAACCGACGAGCGTGTGCGCGGAACCGTCACCTCACGTTGGAAGGCGCCAACGCGAACGCGCGAGCATCGAAGCGGGGCTCGTTCCTCGCCGCTGTGGGGGAGGCGTTTGGTTGACGGATGACCGTGCGTTCCCCTAGCAGTCGGCGCACTCCAGCTCGGCTGGCTCCGGCGCCGGCCGCTCAGCAACGTCACCGTCCCGCGGCGTCAGCCCGAACGCCTCGTCGATCGCGCCGAGCACGCGCTCCGGGCTGCTGCGGATCTTGTAGTCTTCGGTCTGATCGATGAAGCGAATGATCCCATTCGCGTCGATCAGCACCGTCGTCGGCGCGGCCATGTGCCGGATCGCTGGGCGCGAGGCCATTGATAGACCGAACAGCCGCAGCCGTGGCCCCTCCGAGATCTCGAGTGAGCGCCGATGCTCCAGGCCGAACTGGCGGATCACCGTCAGATCCGGATCACACAAGAGCGTGAACCTGAGCCCGTCCCGCTCCCGGTGCCGCCGCGCTGCCTCCGGCGTGTCCTTGCTGATCCCGATCACCCGTACCCCGCGCGCGCTGAGCGCCGCCTCCATCGCGTTGAAGCGCTTCAGCTCCGCCTGACAGAACGGACACCACTCCCCGCGGAAAAACTTCAGCAATACCCGCTCCCCCGCAACCGACGCGCTCGACCAACGCTCCCCGTCCGCCGTCAGCGCCTCGAATTCCGGCAGTCGATCCCCCACCCGGATCCGAATCCACCGCGTCGGCACCCGCCCGATCGCGTTGATGCCAAACACCAGCGCCGCCGCCAGCACGACCACGCCTGAGAGCCCCAGCACCACCCAGAGCGGCCACGGGCTCCCGTACCGCCATGCCCACGCCGCCCCGCCCGTCGCCAGCACCGCCGCCCCCGCGAACGCCACGCCAACCGGCACCGTCAGCCGCGCGTTCCTCCCGCTGCCGATCGCCAGCCCATACGCCCGCGCGCTCCCAAACAGCAGCGCGAGCGCCCCGCCCACGAGCCAAATCGCAATCATCGGCGAACCTCCAAACCCCGTCGCTTCGCAGCCATGCGGGGGGTGTATAGGGACGGCGGGGTGGGATGTCAGGGGGGAGGGGGCGATGAGGCGGTGCCAAGAGCAAGCCGATCAGCCGCCCCGGCGCACGAAGGCTCGCGTATCGAAACGCCTTTCGTCGCATGTGAGGTACCGCGCGTGGGCACCAGCGCCTACCGTCTTCGCATGGCGACCCGGCGGCGACGAAGACCTCACGAGCCCCCTACTGATCGAGTTGACGCGGAGGAGCACCTGCGCCAGCTCCGAGCGCTCGTTCGCCGAGCGCGAGCTCAGATCGCCGACGCCCCAGAAGCGCTCCGACACCTTGCCGACGCCCTCGAGATCGCCGTTCATGACTTCACCGCCGACGAAGGGCCCGCCCGGCTCGAGGCCGCCTCGGTGCAAATCCTGGCAAGCACTGCCGCAGCCGGCGCGCTGCTGCTGGATCTTGCGGTGTTCGCGGGGCGGCTTGCGGAACTCGGGCGGGTGGCGGGGACGGTTGAGTAGGGTCGGGGGTGCCTAATGTTTCCCGGTTCACCTCCACGGGCACGGGGCGACGCGGTTGCGTTGATGCAAAGTTGGGAAATTTTTTTCGGTTCACGTCCGCGTGCGTGGGGACGACGCGCCGCGCGTCCTTCCAACGGACCCGATAGCAGGTTCACCCCCACGTGCGTGGAGACGACGTCGCCGCCGTCACACGCTCGGTTCACCCCCACGTGGGTGGGGACGACAGTGACGCCAGCTGCACCTTCCAATCCGTGCCCGGTTCACGCCCACGTGCGTGGGGACGACGATGCCTGGAACACCCACAGCTTGCGTCACACCGGTTCACCCCCACGTGGGTGGGGACGACCGCACAACTTGCTCGACGCGGTGAGCCTCGGGCGGTTCACCCCCACGTGGGTGGGGACGACCTCCGGGGGCGCGCCTTGTCGTCCGCGTCACCCGGTTCACCCTCACGTGCGTGGGGACGACGCCCTCGGCTGCCGCTGAGCCCTCTTGGCCCTCGGTTCACCCCCACGTGCGTGGGGACGACATGGAGGTGGTCAACCCCGACGGAACGAACGGCGGTTCACCCCCACGTGCGTGGGGACGACGCGGCGCGCAACCATTCCTCGGTCTGAAAGGGCGGTTCACCCCCACGTGCGTGGGGACGACGGCGCCGACTCTCCGCTCGAAACCTCCCGCTCCGGTTCACCCGCACGTGCGTGGGGACGACTGATCGGCTCCGCCGCCTACATCGAGGATGCGCGGTTCACCCCCACGTGCGTGGGGACGACGTCGCGCCATGCCCGATCTCACCACGCGCAGCCGGTTCACCCCCACGTGCGTGGGGACGACGTGGTCAAAGTCGGACGGGAGTCAACACGTCACCGGTTCACCCCCACGTGCGTGGGGACGACGGCTACAAGCGCGCCGTGCTCTCGGGGTCGAACGGTTCACCCCCACGTGCGTGGGGACGACGAACCGGTAGCAGCCGGCGGCGAGGTCGAGGAGGGTTCACCCCCACGTGCGTGGGGACGACATCAGCGCCCGTCGTGTGGAACATGCACTTGGGCGGTTCACCCCCACGTGCGTGGGGCCGACCCCCTCTACACGACCCCGACCCTGTCCGACGCCTGGTTCACCCCCACGTGCGTGGGGACGACTCGCCGACCCAAATCGGCGACGGTTCACCCCCACGTGCGTGGGGACGACTTTCGAGGGCGGCGCGCGTGCTCTCGTATTCACGGTTCACCCCCACGTGCGTGGGGACGACGACGAAAACCAAAAGGAAGCGCTCCATCTGTCCGGTTCACCCCCACGTGCGTGGGGACGACGCTGCCGCTCTGATGCGCTCGTCGTAGCGGTGCGGTTCACCCCCACGTGCGTGGGGACGACTCGAGGCGACGGAAGAGCCCATTTGGCAGCATCGGTTCACCCCCACGTGCGTGGGGACGACTTCGTCATCATCATCGTCCTCGTCATCCTCCACGGTTCACCCCCACGTGCGTGGGGACGACACCGTCGCCCGCGCAACGTCGTTCGGCCATTCCGGTTCACCCCCACGTGCGTGGGGACGACGACGGCGACTTGCCGCAGCTCGCCCGCACTGGGCGGTTCACCCCCACGTGCGTGGGG
>JAEZYZ010000065.1 GCA_023418705.1 Pseudomonadota bacterium
CGGCGCGACCGGTGGCAGCGGCGCGACCGGTGGCAGCGGCGCGACCGGCGGCTCCGGCGGCGGCACGGGCGGTTCGGCCGGCGGTGGCACCGACGGCTCCGACGGAATGACCGTCGACGACGTTCCCGGCGCAAACTACGTCTACGGCTACAGCGACGACACCTCGACCCACAACGTGAGCGAGGGCGACAGCGACGGCGAGTACTGCCTGGACGGCACCGCGGCCCAGGTCATGGACATGGACTACTCCGCCTACTACGGCGCCGGCATCGGCTTCCAGTTCGCGCTGGCCGACGCCATGGGCACGATCACCGAGGCGTTCGACGCGACCGGCCTCACCACCATCAAGCTCACCCTCGAGAAGTCGGGCAGCGAGCCCGTCCGCATCGCGCTGGTCGACGCCGAGAGCCGAGAGTTCTTCGAGGTCAACGCCAGCGGCGACCCGCTGACCTACGACGCCGGCGAGGTGACGCTGACCGTCGCCGATCTCTCGCCCCCGAGCTGGGACGACAGCTACACGGCAGCGGATCTGGACGTGACCGCCATCAAGGGCGTCCAGTTCGCCATCCCGACGAACACCAGCTCGGCCGTCCCCTACAACATCTGCATCTCCGGGCTGCAGCTGCTCGACGCGGACGGCATGGCGATCGTCGACGGTGTCAGCGGCGGCGGTGGCGCGGGCGGCGCGGGCGGCTCCGCGGGCGCTGCGGGCTCCGCGGGCGCTCCGGGTGCCGCGGGTGCAGCTGGCTCCGCGGGCGCTCCGGGTGCCGCGGGCGCTGGTGGCGCTGGTGGCGCCGCGGGCTCCGGCAGCTGATCATCGCTCAGCACGAGCCCATCGTCAGCGGCCCCATCGTCAGGTGGGGCCGCTGGCGTTTTGTGCGGCGCTCACTGCACCGGCAGAAGCCCGCGCGGCATCTCCAGCAGCTTCGCGATCCGCTTCACGACGTCGGGGGCGCCCAACGCTTCCTCGATGATCACCGCGGGCCCTTTGCCGCCCTTGGGGCGCTCGACCAACCTGAGCTGCCCCACCTGCCGGCCCTGCTCGTCGTCGACGGCGAACTGCGCGCCCCCGAGCTCGCGCAGCCGGTAGCGCCGGCCTTCGACCTCGAAGCTTCCATCGGCGCCCCGCGATGCGTGTTTCATGCAGGCAGGCTGTTCATGCGCTGGGTGGCTGTCAATTGGCAGAAATACAGCGGTTTCACGCTCGGCGAGCTCACGTCAACGGGTGTACAGCAGCGACAGCCCAACGCGCGTCGCCGCGACGGCGTTGGCGCTGATCTCGGACAGCGGCGGCGACCACTCCACGACGGCGCTCGCTCGCAGCGGTGCCGGCGCCGGCGCCCAGCTCAACACGCCGCCAACCGTCCAGAGCCGCTGCGCCGTGCCGTCCAGGGTGCGGCCTTCGACGCTCACCGGTGCCTCCCAGGCCAGGGTCGAGGTGGCGGCCAGGCTCAGATCGCCCGTAGCCCGATACTGCAGCATCAACTGCCCGAGCAGGCGCGGGCCAAGGTGCCGGTCGAAGCCGAAGGTGTCGTCTTCGAGCCGCGCGGCGCCTTCGGCCGTGAGCGAGCCCCAAAACCGCCGCCCAAGGCGCCGCAAGAGCCGCGCACCGACGCTGCCCTCCCAGGCGCCCAAGCTCTGCGCGGCCACCGGCGAACCGAGCGATCCGCCGCCTCCTACCGGCCCGGTGAGGCCCCGGGTGGGGATGCGAACGGTGGCAAAGATGCCGAGCGCCGGCCAAAAGCTCTTGTAGTAGGGCATCGGCTCGTCGATGGCGTCCCAGAACGCGCGCAGCTGCAGGTCTCCGAACCCTTCGTCCGATGCGCTGAGCGCTCCATGACGAAGCCAGGACCGCCCGTAGCTGAGGGTCGCGCCGAGCTCGACCCGCCGCTCCAGGCGATACGCCGCGGACCCCGTCCAGAGGAGCGCGCCCTGGTGGTTGTCGTCGAGGCTGCGGTACTCCCCCCGGGCGTTGAAGGCCCCGTGCACGAGCGTGAGCGATTGGGCCGCCATAAAGCCGCTCGTCTCCATTTGGGAGGTCAGAGGGCCGTTGACGGTCGCGCTATTGCCGCACGGGCACGCCAGCGATTCGCCTGCGATCGACAAGAGCGCCGCTGCCCCGGCTGCCGCTGCCGAGCGGGCGCCGAACAGGCTCACTCCACCTCGATCGGAAATGCCGCCGAGTCCGGGCGATCCGCGACTTTCAAGCGCAAGGTGATGTCCCAGCGCCCCGGCATGAAGAAGACGAGACCGTCGACCTGATACCCGCCCGCCTCGGCCGTGATGCGCGGGGGCTCCGTGCCGTGTCCGTGCGCCGGCATGAAGGCCTCGACCGCCACGAGCTCTGCCCCCGACGCTGGTTCGAAGCGGACGTGGAAGGCATTGTCCCCGACGACGGGCGCGCCGACCAGGGTCACGATGGCCGTGACGCTGCCGGTCTCGGACTGCAAAACGATCGGATCGTGAGGATCCGTCCCCTCCCCGATCTCCGAGGACACGCAGCCAAAGACCACGAAGGCCATCGCCACGGCTAGCGTCCTGATCATCGGCGTGAGCACGGCGCTGCTTACCACTGGGGATCGGCGGTGTCGAAGCCGACGGGCGCACACCCCGTTCATGATCGGTCGGAAGCGCGATGTCGAGCGGGTGTCAGGCATTGGGTTTGGACGGCGCACGAACGGTCGAAAGCATAAGCTCGCCGTCGCGGTCGTCCAGGGTCGCGCTGACGGACGTCACTGGGGAAGCAAGGACGGGACCTGGAACTGACGGCGATAGTGGCCTGGGGTGATCCCGGTCAGGCGCTTGAACAGGCGCCGGAAGAACGCCGGATCTTCGTAGCCGACGTGCCAGCCAATCTGCTCGATCGATTCGTCGGTGCGCTCGAGGCGGCGCTTGGCTTCCTGGACGCGCAGGTGCTGGACGTAGGTGAGCGGAGCGTGTCCGGTCGCGTTCTGAAACCGGCGCTTGAACGTGCGCTCGGCGAGGCCGGAACGCCGCACGACCTCTTCAACGGGATCCCCGACGGCGAAGTGATCGGCGAGCCAGCGCTGAGCCTCCAGAATAGCGGCGTCGCTGTGATCGGTGCGGCCTTCGAAGGCCATGTACGGACCCAGTCCGTCGCGGTGCCACTGAAGGGCGAAGAACTTCGCGACCGACTGGGCCGCGGTGGGACCGACCTGGTTCGAGATCAGATAAAGCACCAGATCGTGCCAAGACATCGAAGCGCCCGAACAGACGAACTGGCCGCGGTCGCCGGTCACGACCAGGGCTCGCTCTGGCCGTAGCAGCACGCGCGGGAATAGCGCGCGGAACTTGGCCGCGAAGCTCCAGTGCAGCGTTATCTCACGATCGTCGAGCAGCCCGGTCTCGGCGATCAAAAAAGCGCCGGAGCATGCCGAGCACAAAAGTGCTCCACGGTCGTGCACCTCTGCGAGCCAGCTCACGAGCTCGGTGTAGCGACCTAGCGGCCACTGCCCGGAGGGCGGCGTCACCGAAGGCACGATGACGATGTCGGTGGTCGGGACATCCCTGACGTTGTGGTGCACGTTGGTCGTCAGGCCGCTCGCCAACGTCAGCAGGCCCGGCTTCTCCCCGACGATTTCGACCTGGAACGGCGGGCTATCGGGAATATCCGGATCGAGCCCCTTCAACAAGGAGAAGCCGTTCAAGACGTCGTAGACGCCGTGCAGCGTCGAAATCGACGCTTCGGGGACGGCGACCAGGCTGACGTGGAGCGGTTTCGACATTTCGAACGCCGATGGCAGATTAGAACCTACGCCGGCAGGTTACGCTCTCGTCGCTGGCGCCAGCAAGTCTCATGGTCTCGTGCATGGGCATCCACCGGATTGCCTCGAAACCAGGAGACGAACGATGAACATCGATCAAAAAAAGCTCGACGCGGTGGTCGCGACGGCGTTTCAGGACCTCTCCGGAGCGCAGGGCGGCATGATGGTGAACCTCGGCCACAAGCTCGGCCTGTACAAGGCGATGGCCGGCGCCGGGCCCTTGACCTCGACAGAGGTGGCCAGGCGCAGCGGCTGTGCCGAACGCTACGTGCGGGAGTGGCTCAATTCACAGGTCGCGGGCAGGTACGTGGAATATCACCCGTCGAGCAGGACCTACGAGCTGACGGCAGAGCAGGCGCTGGTGCTGGCGGACGAAACCAGTCCTGTGTTTTTTCCCCACGCCTGGGAGGTGTCCGCCTCGATGTGGTTCGACGAAGAGCAAACGCTCGAGGCGTTCCGCACGGGCAAGGGCGTCAGCTGGGGGGAGCACAATCACCGGCTGTTCTGTGGCGTCGCGGGGTTCTACCGCAACGGCTATCAGGCGAACCTGGTGCAACAGTGGCTGCCAGCGCTGGATGGCGTGGTGCCAAAGCTAGAGAGAGGCGCCAAGGTGGCGGATATCGGCTGCGGCCACGGCTACTCCACCGTGATCATGGCCAAGGCCTTTCCCAAGTCGCAGTTCTGGGGCTTCGACGTGCATGAAGCGTCGATCACCGAAGCTCGGAAGGTCGCGCGAGCCGCAGGGGTCGATGACCGGGTGACGTTCTCCGTGGGGAAGGCCACGGAGTATCCAAATCAGCAATACGATCTCATCTGCTTTTTCGATTGCCTCCACGACATGGGCCACCCCGATCGCGCGCTGCGCCACGCGGCGTCCACCCTGGACCCAGACGGCAGCGTGATGCTGGTCGAGCCGTTCGCGAACGACAAGCTCGAGGACAACGTCAATCCAGTCGCCCGCCTGTTCTACGCGGGGTCCACCACCCTGTGCACGGCGCACGCCATCTCGGAGAACGGAGACTACGCGCTCGGGGCGCAGGCCGGCGAACAGCAGCTCGGTCGCCTGGTGCGATCGAGCGGGTTCTCCCGCTTCCGGCGCGCCACCGCGACACCGTTCAACCTCATCCTGGAGGCGCGGCGCTGAGCCGTGCTGCGAACGCCGCGCGACGGGCGGCCCCGATCACCGGGCCGCCCGGCTCTCGCGCTTGGCCCGCCGGTAGTCTTCGTAGCGCCGGTCGATTTCCGAGCTCATGACCGCCGCCAGCTGCGCCGCCAGCTCCGGATGCTGGCCGATGATGTTGCGCTTCTCCAGGGGATCCTGTTTCAGGTCGAAGAGCGATCGCGTGTCTCGGTGCTCTATGAGCTTGAAGGAGCCATGAATCGCGCCGCGCCAGGCGCCCCGCACCAGTGGGATGAGGCGGGCGTTCATGGCTTCATCGGTCGGCAGCCCCATCAGCGATGGGATGAGCGAGACCCCGTCGTACTCGTCGGGAGGAGTCATCCCGGCCAGATCCAGCACCGTCGCCGCCAAGTCGAGCGATACGTCCACGGGATGGTCGACCTTGGCCGGTCGGAACTTTGGGCCGACGACGATCAGCGGCACGTGGATCAAACCACGGTAGAGGTCGCGCCCACCGTGGTCCAGACGACTGCCGTGATCGGCAAAGATGAACCAAACGATGGGCCGCCCGTCGTCGAGCTCGGCGACCATGCGCTCTACCGTGGCGATCCAGCGCTCCGTCCCCGCCACCGCGCTGTCGTAACGATCGCTCCGGCTATCACCGAAAGGATGGTCGGGGCTCGGGTAAAATTCCCCGTTCGGCAATAGATGCGTGCCGAGCAGGTGCATCCAAAGCAACATGGGAGCCTTCCTTTGGCGGACCGCGCGCAGGTGCCTGGCGACGTGCTCCAAATCGGTCTCGACGGGAACGAAGGGCATGACCTTGGCCGACTTGATTTGCTCGAGCGTCGCCCGCGGCACCAGACCTTCGATCTCGTAGTCGGCGGGATCGAACTCCGCGCTGCCCGACGACTCGAACCACGAGCTCACGATGGAATAGTAGCCCTTCTGGTGAAGCAATCGTGTGATGGCGAGCTGCTGGTATGGGGACGGCGTCCGGTGTTGTTTGACGTACGGCACCGTGCGACCCACGAGCAGCGAGGTGTTGAACGTCGCGGTGGCAGGATAGCTCGTGAAGGCGTTGGTGAACACGACGCCGCGCTTTGCCATGGCGTCGATGTGCGGAGTCGTCTGGTGTCGGCGATAACCGTAGGTCCCCATGTGGTCGGGCCGAAGACCGTCGACCCCGAACAGGACGATGTGCGGGAGCGGTTCCTCCGCCCGCCGCTGCCGCCAGGCGCGCGTCAGGTCCGTGTCGAGGTTGGGTTTGACGACGATCGCTGAACGCTCCACGGGCCCGGACGGCTTCGGCGACAGCGGACCCAACACGACCCGCTTGGTGATGTATCGACTATTCGCCGTACGACCCCAAACGACCCAGGCACGCTGTTCGGAGCCTGCCAAAACGAGGGCGCTCACAGCGCTCCACGCAACGATCGCGAACGCCCCTGCCGCCACGAGGCGCGCACGGGTCGGGGCCGCCCAGCGGCGCGACGCTTCGATGCCGGCGATCACCGCGAACAGCGTGCCGGCGCCTGCCAAAAAAGCGTGCAGCGGCTCGTACTCGTTCTGCAGAAACGTCGCGTTCACCGTCGATGCCGCCACCGTCACGCCCACGCCCACGCCCACGACGGCGGGCGCGGCTGCACGCCGACCATCGCGGAAACCGATCCACCAGGCGACGGCCGCGAAGGTCACGATGACCGCCACGGCGGTCACGCCGACATAGACCGCGTGGTATTTGTAGGAGCTGGCGCGGGCACCGGAAAACGTGAAGCGCGCCAGCCAGGCCGCGTACGGGGCGCTGAGCAGCCCGGCCGCGATCGCCGCGAGCTCACGCCGCCGACCACGGCCTTCGAGCCAGCGCCCCCCGCGCACCACCAGGCCGAGCGCTGCGGCGGCGATCACCGCGCACGGCAACAGGTTGCCGATGATGACGGGCCAGAGCCCCAGGACCTCCCCGAAGCCAACGAAAGCGTCCGGGGACGTGATCCAAAGCAACGCCCACTCGGTCGTCGCGATGGCAAGTCCGCCCAACAGACATCCGAACGTGAAATTAGAGAGAGAGAAGCGTGAGCTGGCTTCCATGCGTCGAGTGGCGAACACTGTACTGCCGGCAAGGGCTGGGCGCCCGCGGAAGAATGCGACCACGCCGCCCGCGGGGCGGCGCCCGAGCAGCCTTCGATCAAACTACGGCCGAATACACTCGACCTCTCCAAAAGCCTGCCAGACGGCGGCCGCGCCGCCGCTGCAGCAGTAGCCGTTCGCCGCGGTGGGACCCAACGACTCGTCGCAGTAGTGGCAGCACGCGCCGGTCTCACCACAGCTCGTCCCTTCGGCAGGCTGCGTCGGCGGGCAGTTGGCGTCGTTCTGGCAGCCGGGCCCGGAGCACAAGCCATTGCCGCTCACCCCGGCCGCCCCGCTCGCGCCGGCCGTGCCACCCGCGCTCGCTCCCGCGCCGCCCGCGCCGGACGACCCCGTCATGCCCCCCTGGCCCGCGCTCGCCGTCGCTCCCTGGCCACCGCCTCCGGCGTGGCCGCTGCCCGCCTGCCCTTGCCCGCCATCCCCGCCGGTCGCTCCCGGATCCATTCCCGCGTTGCCCGAGCTGCCACCGCCGTCGCTGCTGCCATCACAAGCGCCCGCGGCGCCCGCCAAAAACCACAAGGCGAGGATCCCGCGCACCCACGGGCCCCGAACCGTCGCATGGCCCATGACCCAGCATGCTTCGAAGGGCAGCTTCGTGTAAAGGGTGACCCGAACGCCCATCATACCCCTACATCGGATCCGTGCTTATAACGGCCAAGGAGCCATCCCCAGTGCCGTCCGAAAGCCCGCTCGTCCTCGAGGCTCGTGACCTGAGCAAGGTGTATCAAATGGGCGAGGTGCGGGTGGAAGCGCTGCGGGGCGTGACGCTCGGCCTCTTCGAGGGCCAATTTCTGGTCCTGCTCGGCGCTTCCGGCAGCGGCAAGTCGACCTTGCTGAACATCATCGGCGGCCTCGACGTGCCGAGCTCCGGGCGGCTCTTTTATCGCAGCCGCGATCTCACCGAAGCCTCCGAGCGCGAGCTGACGAGGTTTCGGCGCGATCACGTCGGCTTCGTGTTCCAGTTCTACAACCTCATCCCCAGCCTGACGGCTCGAGAGAACGTGGCGCTCGTCACGGAGATCGCCGCCGACCCGATGTCCCCGGAGGAAGCGCTTGCACTGGTGGACTTGGGAGATCGGATGGACCACTTCCCCGCCCAGCTCTCCGGAGGGGAGCAGCAGCGGGTCGCCATCGCTCGAGCCATCGCCAAGCGCCCGGACGTGTTGCTGTGCGACGAGCCGACCGGCGCGCTCGACTTCAAAACGGGGATCCGCGTGCTCTCGGTGATCGAGCGGGTGAACCGCGAGCTCGGCACGACCACCGCGATCATCACGCACAACGCTCCGGTCGCGGAGATCGCCGACCGGGTCGTGCGCCTGGCCGACGGCCGCATCGAGTTCGACGAGCCGAACGAGCGCCGGCGACCGGTCGAGGAGATCCGCTGGTGACGGCCCTGCACAGCAAGCTATTTCGCGATCTGGTTCAGCTCAAGGGACAAGCGCTGACGATCGCGCTCGTCGTGGCGTGCGGCGTCGCGAGCTTCGTGCTGATGCAGAGCACCTGGGCGTCGCTGCAACGCTCCAAGGACGCCTACTACGAGAGGTTTCGCTTCGGCGACGTCTTCGGGAGCCTGAAGCGAGCCCCGAACGCCCTGGCGCAACGTTTGGAGGAAGTCCCGGGGGTCGCTCGGGTACAGACCCGCATCGTCCGTCCCGTGATGCTGCCCCTCGAGACGCTCGCGGAGCCGGCGACCGGGAAGCTGGTCAGCCTGCCGAACACTGGCATTCCCGTCCTCAATGACGTGTACTTGCGCCAAGGACGCCTGCCGGAGCGCGATCTCGAGGTGCTGGTGCTGGAGACCTTCGCGCTCGCCAACGGCCTCGAGCCGGGCGATCCGCTGCCGGCGGTGCTGAACGGCACGTTGCGCGATTTGCAGATCACCGGTCTGGCGCTGTCGCCGGAGTACGTGTTCGCGATGGCGCCGGGCGACATCACGTCGGACGAGAAGCGCTTCGCGGTGCTTTGGATGCGCGAGCAGGTGATGGCGCCCGCGTACCAAATGGAGGGCGCCTTCGACGATGTCTCGATCGAGCTGCAGCCGGGGACGTCGGAGGCCGCGGTGCTGGAGGCGGTCGACCGCCTGCTAGAGCCGTACGGTGGGCTCGGATCGGTCGGGCGCGCGCGGCAGACATCGAATTTCATGCTGAACGGAGAGCTCGAACAGCTGCGGGTCCTCGCCACCGTGCTGCCGATGATCTTCCTGGGCGTCGCGGCGTTCTTGCTGAACGTCGTGCTCTCGAGGTTGGTCGGGCTCCAGCGCCAACAGATCGCGACGCTCAAGGCCGTCGGATACTCCGATCGCGAGGTGGGGCTGCACTACCTGGAGCTGGTGAGCCTGATCGTGCTCGTCGGATCCGCGCTCGGGGTCGGCTTCGGCGCCTGGGGCGGACAGCACGTGACCGCGTTCTACGGCACGTTCTTCAAGTTCCCGACGCTCGCGTACCGGCTGGACGCCGGGCTCTTGGTGACCGGCGTCACCATCAGCTTGGGGGCGGCCCTCGCGGGCGGCCTCTTGACCGCGCGGCGGGTGGCGGCGCTCCCACCCGCGCAGGCGATGCGACCGCCAACGCCCGACAAGTACCGCCCGACCTGGCCCGAGCGGCTGAAGCTCTTGGGCTGGCTCGGCATGTCGGGCCGCATGGTGGTGCGCGAGATCGGACGGCAGCCGCTGCGCACACTGGTCTCGGCCATCGGCATCTCGATGGCCGTGGCGGTGATGGTGGTCGCGCGCTTCTGGCACGACGCGATGGACAGCCTGGTCCAGGTCCAGTTCCACCGCGCGATGCGCGAGGACGTCGCCGTCGGCTTGATCGAGCCGCGGTCGGA
Organism: Pseudomonadota bacterium; assembly: GCA_023418705.1. Taxonomy (GTDB): domain Bacteria; phylum Myxococcota_A; class Polyangia; order Polyangiales; family Polyangiaceae; genus JAEZYZ01. Next base: position 9,877 of record JAEZYZ010000065.1, read on the forward strand.
GCGCGCCGTGCGGGAGCTCGCGCACCTCCCAGGGGTGTTGCACGCCGAAGGGCTGCGCTCGGTCCCGGTGCGGATCCGCTCCGGATCGCGCTACCGGGACATCGCGATCCAGGGCTATCCGGCCTCGCCCGAGCTGCGCCACGTGCTCGACAAGCAAGGCGAAGAGGTCCCCGTCCCCGAGCGCGGCGTGATGCTCACCACCAAGCTGGCCGAGATCTTGCGGGTCGGCGCGGGCGATTCGGTGCAGGTCGAGGTCCGGGAAGGCGACCGGCGGAAGCTCTGGCTGCCGGTCACGCGGCTCGTGGACGAGAGCTTCGGCTTGCAGGGGCACATGCGCAACGCGGCCCTCGAGGCCGCGCTCGGGCAGGTCGGGGTGACGTCGATGGTGCTCTTGCGCATCGACACCGCGGCGTACCAGCAGGTCCACGAGCGCCTCAAGCAGCTGCCGCAGGTCGCCAGCGTCACCCGCCGCGACAACATCTGGCAGCGCTTCGAGGAGCAGAGCGGCGAGATGATGGCCTTTTTCACGCTGGTGGCGACCGCCTTCGCGGTGATCATCGCGGTGGGTGTCGTCTACAACAACGCGCGGGTCGCCCTCTCCGTCCGCAGCCGCGATCTGGCAAGTTTGCGGGTGCTTGGCTTCACGCGCGCCGAAATCTCGAGCATCTTGCTCGGCGAGCTCGGGTTGCAGGTGCTGCTGGCGGTCCCCATCGGCCTCGTGATCGGCACCTGGATGGCCGAGGCCATGATGGCCAGCGTCGACCCGGAGACGTATCGTTTCGCGGTGGTGATTTCGGCCCAGACCTATGCCTTCGCGGCGGCCGTGACGCTGGCCTCGGGGCTCTTCAGCGCGCTGTTGGTGCGGCGCCAGCTCGACAAATTGGACTTGGTGGGAGTGCTCAAGACGCGGGAATGAGGACGCAGCGGAGATGAACGACACGGGGCAAACCCAAGGCCAGGCGGCGCGACGCAGCGCCAAAAAGAACCGCATGCGCTGGCTGCGCCGGGCGCTCGGCGCGGCCTTGCTCGCTGCCATCGCCACGGTTCTGGTGCTGGCATGGCTGCCGGATCCCGTGCCGGTGGAGGTGGCCACCGTTCAGAAAGGCGCGCTCGAGGTGACCGTCGAAGAGGATGGCCGCACGCGTGTCATCGACCGCTTCGTCGTCTCGGCGCCCGTCACGGGCAACCTCGCCCGCATCGAGCTCGACCCGGGAGACAGCGTGGCCCAGGGCCAGGTCCTGGCCAGGATCGTGCCGCTCGGCGCGCCCCTGCTCGACCCCCGGTCCCGGGCGACGGCGCAGGCGCAGGTGTCGGTCGCCGCCGCCGCGCAGCGTCAAGCCAGAGCGCAGATCGAGCGGGCCCGCGCTGCGGCCGACTACGCCCGCAAGCAGCACGAGCGCAGCCTGGCGCTGTTCCAGCGCGGCTCGCTCAGCCAGGCCGAGCTCGACCGCTCCGATCTCGAGATGCGCACGCGGGAGGCCGAGCTCGCGTCCGCGGAGTTTGCGCTCAAGGTGGCCGAGCACGAGGTCCGGATGGCGCAGGCAGCGCTGGGGCACGCCTCCGGCAAACCCGCGGCCGACCAGGACGTCATCACGGTGCGATCGCCCATCGACGGGGTGGTGCTCAAGGTAGAGCAAGAGAGCGAAGGCGCCGTGCAACCGGGAGCGCCCCTGCTCGAGCTCGGCGATCCCGCACGGCTCGAGGTCGTCGTCGACCTGCTGACGAGCGACGCGGTCGACGTGAAACCCGGCGCGCGGGCGCGCGTCGAGCGCTGGGGCGGTCCCGTGCTGGCGGCGCGCGTGCGCCGTATCGAGCCCTCGGCCTTCACGCGGTTGTCGGCGCTTGGGGTGGAAGAGCAGCGCGTGAACACCCTGCTCGAGCTCGAGAGCCCGCGCGAGCAATGGCGGGCGCTCGGCGATGGCTATCGGGTGGAGGTGGCCATCGTCACTTGGGAGGGCAAGGACGTCGTCAGCGTCCCGGCGAGCGCGGTGTTCCGACACGGCGACGGGTGGGCGCTGTTCGCGGTCGAGGACGAGCGGGCGACGTTGCGAGCCGTCGAGATCGGTCACCGCACCGGATCGCGCGCGCAGGTGCTCGACGGAGTTCGTCCGGGCGAGCGCGTGATCGCCCACCCCAGCGACCGCGTGGTGGAAGGCGTGCGGGTCACGGCGCGCTGAAACCGCTGGCAGCGTCCTCGGCGCGGCGAACGCGGACCGGCCGCCCCTCGGTCGCGGCTTGGTAGATCGCGAAGACGCAGGCAAGATTGAAGAGCGCGCGCCGCCCTGCCGGCACCTCCACCGCCCGCCCCGCCAGGTGCTCACGGAACGCCGCGAGCGGCCGGGCGTGCCAGTATTGCACGCCCGCGGCGGCCCACTCTCGCCGCTCTTCACGCGGCGTGCCGTCCGCGTCGGTGGTGTGGACCAAGGCCATCCGCCCGCCGTTTTGCCAGGGGAGCCAGTCCCAGCGCAGCGCGCCGCGCGTGCCCTCGATCTCCACCAGCTCGCGTTGTTCGCCGTGCGTCGCGGCGCTGCGTTCGTAGCTGACCGTCACCTGGTCGCTCCGGGCCGTTCGCAGCCGGAGCGTCGCGCCGGCGTGCGCTTCGACGTCGTACACGACCCCGGACGGCAAGCTCAGCGCCGTCTCTGGCCGGGCGACGAAGGCGTGCAGGACCTCGAGCTCCACCACGTCGAGCACCCAGTTCAAGAGCCCCAGATCGTAGGCCGCCCAGTCGAGGAGCACGCCGCCGCCAGCGGTCTTGCGATCCAAGAACCAATAGCTGCCCGGCTGGTATTCGATGCCGGGGCGGTTTCGGCGGCTCTTGTGCACGAAGGTCGCGTGGTAGGGCGCGCCGATGGCCCCTTCGGCGAGCAGCTCCTTGGCCCGCGCGCTGGTCGGGTAGTGCAAAAACCGGCCGCTGCAGCAGCCGAGCTGATGATCGCTGCTCGCGATCAGGCGGTCGAGCTCTGCCAGCTCCGCGGCGCTCGCGACCAACGGCTTCTCACAGAGCACGTGCCGCCCCGAGGCGAGCGCCCGCTGCACGAACGCGAGGTGACTGTCCGGCGGCGTGGTCACGATAACGACGTCGTCGTCACGGGGCGGGCTCGTGAGGAAGTGCTCGATCGAAGCTGCGAGCTTCACGGGGCCGAGCTCCGAGCGCAGGGCTTCGGCGGCGGCTCGGTTGCGGGCGGCCAGCTGGACCTCGCAGCCGAGGGCGATCGCTGCGCGGACGTGCTCGCGCGCGATGGCGCCGCTGCCGATGACCAGGACGCGCGACATGGCCTCGGACGCTAGCGGCGCCGCGCGCAGGCGTCGAACAAAAGCCGACGCCGCTCGTGCTCGGTGCTATGGCGCGGGGCGCACCATGGCCCGCCCCCGCAAACGTCACCCCCTGGGCGAGGCCGAGCTCGACCAGCTGCTCGCGTCGGGATCGCCGGGCGTCGCGCAGCTGTGCGAAGCCATCCGGCGCTGCAATCCTACCGGGTTGCCGGTGGATTCGGGCGAGCGCCGGCGGCGCTACGCGCTCAAGGCGCGCTTGCAGAGCGCGCTCATCGAGCGCTTCGGTGCGGACTTGTTCGTGCGCCCGACGCCCGATTCCAACATCGTCGGCATCGGGCGGCGCGAAGGTCGCGGCGACGGCGGGCACGCGCGGCTCTCGGACCTCTCGACCGCCGCACGCGCCTGGGTGGCCGACGCGCTCGGCCACGCCGCGCTTGTCCCCGCTGGTCGAAGCAAGCATAAGCCCCGCTGATGGAAATCCCCGGCCCTCAGGGACCTCTTCCCGTCCGCCGCGACGCGCTCGGCTACCCTTCCGTGCGCGCGGCCGACCTCGAACAAGGGATGTTCGCGCTCGGCCACCTGCACGCGACCGATCGGCTGGTGCAGGTGACGATCGGCGCGCTCGCCTCTCAGGGTCGCCTGATGAGCGTCTTCGGCGACGTGCCGCTCGCCCGGCTCATCGATCGCGGCACCCGCGCGGTCGGGCTCGGCAACGACCTCGAGGCGCAGGTGGCGCTCATCGACGCACGAAGCCGCCGGCTGCTGGACGCCTACTGCGAGGGCTTCAACGCGGCCGTCGAGCGCCGGCGCCGCCCGCTGGCGCTGCGGCTGCTCGGGATCCCGCCGCTTCGCTGCTCCGCCGCCAGCATGCTCGCGTTCTTCCGGTTCTTCACCTACTTCGGGCTCACCAGCATGCAGCTGTCCACCGAGCTGATCGTGGCGGAGCTCGCGGCCCGCGGCGCGCCGGCGCGGCTGTTCGAGCGGTTGCTCGGCGCGGACGCCCGCGGACTGAAGCTCGAGGACCTGCGCCAGCTGCGCGTGCCGCCCGAGTTCTCCTTCTTCGGTCCGGCGCGCTTCGGCTCGCCGATGGCGGCCTCCAACGCCTTCGCGGTCGCAGGCTCCCGCTCCAGCTCGGGCGGCGCGCTGCTGATGGGCGAGTTTCACCTCGAGGTCGGTCGCTTCCCGCCGATTCTCTATGCTGCGCACCTCGCCTTCGACGACGGCAACTTTCTAAGCGGCATGACCATCCCGGGGCTCGCCTGGTTCGCGGCCGGCCGCACCCGCCACGTCGGCTGGTCCTACACCTTCGCCCACGCCGACAACGTGGACTTCATCGTCGAGCGGGTGAACGACGGGCGCTACCGCGTGGGGGACGCCGAGCGGCCGCTGCGTCGCCGCGAAGAGCGCGTGGCCATCAAGGGCAAGCCGGACGAAACCTGGGTCTTTCACGACAACGACTACGGCACGGTGCTGGGTGACGTCACGGGCACGGCGGATTTGCCCTGCGTCCGCGTGAGCGGCCTGTCCGAGGCGCACCGGGCATTTTCGGCGGGAGCGCGCCTGCTCGACTGCCGCACCATCGACGACCTGGCGGAGATCCAGCGCGAGATCCGCAGCGTGTCGTTGGAGGCGATCCTGGCGGACGCGGGCGGCGACGTCGGCAGCGTCGTCACCGGCCAGGTCGATCGGCGACCGGAAGACTGGACGGGCGCCTACCCGCGTCGAGGCTGGGACCTGTTCGAACGGCCGCCGGCGATCGTCCCCGAGTCGGAGCGACCGATCTGCCTGCGGCCGAGCTCCGGCGCGATCGTGTCCGCCAACCAGGGCGGGCACGGGCCCTACCGCGATCGCTGGTGCACCAGCCCCGAGCCGCACTACCGCTTCGACCGCATCGGGGAGCTCTTGGCCGCGCGCGAGCAGCACGATCTGCACACGCTGGCCCGCATCTCCTACGACATGCACGATCCCAGCGTGGCGCGGCTCTTGCCGGTGTGGTTGCCACTCTTGCCGGAGCACCCGCTCGTGCGCCGCTTGCAGACGCTGCTCGAGCACCAGCGCGATCGCGATGCGTTGCGTCTGTTCCACAAGCTGCACGAGGAGGTGACCTTCGCCCTGATCGCCGAGGACATCGGCGACGCCGCGGCCCGCCGCATGCGGGAGTGGTCGGCCGTTGCGTTTTTTCAGCAGGAGCTCGACGCGCTCTTGGCGCTAGAGGTGCCGGAACGCCTCGGTCGCGCCGAGCTGCAGGCGATCCTGCAGGGCGCTTGGCGAAGGGCCGTCGCCGGCTACCCGCGCCACGACGTACCGGTGACGCTCCGCTTCAAGCACCCCATCACGCAGGGCCGCGCCCCGGCGGTCCTCGGCTTCGACTCCGCTCCGCTCGAGCTCCCCGGCACGCCGGTCACGCCCTTTCAGTGCCGCCGCTCACCGATCGCTGGCCAGGATCTGATCTACGCGCCCGCCTTTCACCTGGTCTTCGACATGAGCGGGCCGCACGCTTGGTACAACATGCCGGGCGGCGCGTCCGAGTCGCGCTTCGGCCCCGGCTACGGCAAGGGCATCCCCGAGTGGCTTCGGGGAAAGCTGCTGCCGCTCGGAGAGCCCGATCTGCCGCCCATCGAAACCTGATCACGCCGCGTCGAGCTCGAGCATCTGGCGCACGTTGCCGCGCACGCGCCGCGCGCTTCGGTGAAACGCCCGGTCCTGTTCATGGACCCGCATCGGCAGGCCGTGGGCGGCCGACATCGTGATGTTGATGCTGCGGTCGATCCTCGCTCCGGCGACGAGCTCCAGGCGAAACCGCTGCAGCAGCATCGCCAGCACGACCTTCATTTCCATGATGGCGAAAGAAGAGCCGATGCACATGCGGGGGCCGGCGCCGAAGGGGTTGTAGACGTACGGTCCGGGGTCGGCCGACTCCCAGCGCGCGGGGACGAACCGGTGCGGCTCGGCGAACCAATCGCGCAGCCGATGCGTATGGTAGATGCTGCTCAAGAGCTCCGCGCCTTTGCGGACCGCGTAGCCGCCGATTTCGGTGTCCTCGCTGGCGAGCCGGTGGTTCATCGGCACCGGAGGGAAGATCCGCAAGCTTTCCTTGACGACCGCGTCGAGCAACGGCAGCCCCGCGAGCTGATCCACCCGCGGCGCGTCGCCTCGGAGCTTGCCCTCGAGCTCTTCGACCAGCGCCGCAGCGATCGCCGGGTGCTGCGACAACAAGAACAGGGTCCAGGCCAGCCCGTTGGCGCTGGTCTCGTGCCCGGCGGCGAAGATCACGCCGGCGTGCCCGATGAGCTCGTCGTCCGTCAGGCGCGTACCATCTTCGTCCTCCGCCAGCATGAGCGCGGACAACATGTCATCGCCATAGCGCGCCGCCGCTCGGCGCCCCTCGATCAGCGCGGCCATGCGTTCGTCGATCGAGCGAGACACGTCGAGCCAGCGGCGGTACGGCGCGCCGGGCACGTCGAAAGGGAAGAACGCCGCCGGTCGAAACAGCGCGAGCCAGCGCTGCAACGCACGCCCCACGGCCACTCCATCGTCGGCCATGTCGGTGCCGAAGAGCGTCTTGGTGGCGATGCGCAGCGTCAGCTCCATCATGTCGGGCCGCAGGTCTCGGACCTGCCCGGGCTCGTAGCGCGCCAGGACATCGCTCGTGAGGGCGACCATGTCGTCGCGGTAGCTTTCGATGCGGCGGCGGTGAAAGGCCGGCATCAACAGGCGCCGGTGCGCCCGGTGGTCGTCGCCGTTGACGTGGAAGAGGCCCGTCAGCAGGCGGGTGAGGGGGCGCGTGCGCTCGGTGACGCGCCGGGGCCAAAGCGGGCCGGTCAGCGCGCTTTTGTGGAAGGTGTCGTGGCGGGTGAACAGGGGACGGTTCAGCTCCGGACCGCGCAAGAAGATGGTCGCCGGCACATCGGGCGTCGTCGACACGAGCCGTGTCGCCCCGCCC
>JAEZYZ010000077.1 GCA_023418705.1 Pseudomonadota bacterium
CTCCGGTCCAGCGCGAGGGTGCCCGGGCGAGGGCGACGCGGCCCGCGCGAGGGGAGGGGACGCGCCGCGACACGACGGGGGCGTCGCTGATTTAGGAGCCGAGGGCGTGGGGTGCCGCCACGCCACCCCGCTGATCGTCTCTCGGCGTTTGCGCGTACCTGCGCTCGATATGAGCGAGGACGTCCGAGGCGCCGATCACGCGCGCCCCCGCGTTGGGATCGATCAACTGGGGGAGATCATCGGTGTGAGACTGCCGCCACAGCGCGCGGCGCTTGAGGCTGCCGGGCGCGACATTGCGCAGCGTGTAGGCGAGCTCCAACTCGTCCAGTCGCTCTCGCACCCGTCGGCAACCGACGTGCGCTTCGAAGCTCCAAAGCTCGAGGGGGGCGTCCGGGACGAAGGCCTCCTCGGCGTGGACCCCCGATCCCGCCCGTAAGGTGCTCGCCAGGCGCGAGGACAGCGTGCCCAAGCGGCCGAGCCGCAGCGCCAGCGGTGGTCGCCCGCTTCCGTACTGGCGGAAGAGATAGCGCACGATTCGATCAGAACCGTAGAGTGCAGCGTTGGTGTTGGGGTCGATGAGGAAGGGGATCTGCTCTCGGCCGCCGCGCTCGATCAGCTCTAGCCGGAACCGCCTGCCATTTTTCGGACACGGGCGGATCTTGGCGTCGAGATCGAGCGCCGAGAGGGCCTCGCGAACTTTCCGGGAATAGGGACAATTTTCGAGTTGGTACAAGACGAGCGTCACACGGGGACGTGCGCCGACGTCGCCCACGTGACCCCCCGATCCGAGCCGCAGCAGCGTCACCGCTCGGGCTGTGTGAGGGTCGATCAGCTCGCGAAGCGTCTGCGGCCCGACCGCTCGCTTCCATCTGGTCATACAATCACGCGAAAGCACTGCACGCGTGCTTGTCAACGCAGGCGACGAACGATTTGTGGCGCAGAGGTTCCTCACTCCTCTGCCATGAGAGGGTGGCAAGATGCCTCACTCGGCAATGCGAGGAGGGACGTCGACACCCGGGCCAGGCTCAGCTAGGCTGATTGCACGCGCCAGGGCCGGAGAGAGGGTGCCGTACACGTGCAAGTTGCAGAGCAGAGCCCCGACAGCGGCGAGGTCGAACAGCTACGGCAAGAGCTGCAGCAGCTGCGCTGCCTCTATCGTCTCACCGACGTCGTCAGCCGTGCAAGGTCCCTTCCGGAGATTTATGGGCAGGCCCTCGATTCGCTCGCCATGGGTTTGGGAGCCCGCCGCGCCAGCATCCTTTTGTTCGATACCGAGGGTGTGATGCGCTTCGTGGCTCAGCGCGGGTTGAGCCGCGCGTATTGTGAAGCCGTGGAGGGTCACTCTCCTTGGGCTCAGGACACGTACCAGCCGGCGCCACTGCTGGTGGAGGACGTCCGCCACGACCGGAGCCTTGAGAGCTACCGGGCGCTGTTCGATCGCGAAGGCATTCGGGCGCTCGGGTTCTTCCCCTTGAGCTACGGCGATCGCCTGCTCGGCAAGTTCATGGTCTACTACGCCGAGCCGCACCCCTTCTCGGCGGCTGAGGTCGAGCTCGCGCTGAGCATCGCTCAGCACGTCGCGGTCGCCGTCGACCGCGCGATGACCGAGCAGGAGCGACAGCGGACCGGCGAGCTCTTGAAGTTCCTCGGTGACGCCAGCGCGATCCTGCCGCAGAGCCTGGATCACACGCAGACCGCCGAGCACATGGCTCGGGCTTTGATCCCCGCGATCGCCGATCATTGCGTGGTCGACATCGTTGGAGAGGACGGTCGCCTTCAACGCCTCGCCGAGGCTGCCTCCGATCCAGAGAAAGAGCGTCGCCTGCGCGAGCTGCGGCGCTTCCCGGTCGAGGGGCGGCCGAGCCCGGCGCTCGAGGCCGTGAAGCGCGGGCAGACGGTGGTCGTGTCCCAGTTCGATGTCGAACAGCTCACCAAGATCTCCGGCGGAAACCGCGAGTACCTCGAGTTGGTCTCGGAGCTCGGGGTGGTGTGTGCGCTCAGCATCCCGCTGCTCGCGCGGGAGCGGGTCGCCGGCGTCATCACCTGCGGCATGTCGAGCTCCGGGCGGCGCTTCGAAGCCGAGCGGATCCGGACGGCGGAAGAGTTCGGGCGGCGGGCGGCGCTGGCCATCGAGAACGCACGCTTGTACGCCGCCGAACGAGAGGCCCGCGAGCGTGCGGAGTCGGCGACGCGCTCACGGGAGGACATGCTGGCCGTGGTCTCGCACGACCTGCGCAACCCTCTGAGCGCCATCACGACCTCGGCGGCGCTGCTCTTCGAGCTGAGCGGCGCCGAGGCGAACGACAAGGTGCGGCGGCGCATCGACACCATCCAGCGCGCTGCCTTGCGGATGGATCGGCTGATCCAAGATTTGTTGGATCTGTCACGCATCGACGCCCGAACCCTCGCGCTCGAGCTGGCGGAGCAACGGTGTGAAGGCTTGGTCGCGCAGGCGCTCGAGCTCATGCTGCCGGTGGCGCTCGACGCCGGACACGTGCTCGAATGCGACGTGCGCTGTCCGGACGCGCTGGTCGTCTGCGATCGCGACCGCGTGTACCAGGTCTTTTCGAACCTGATCGGCAACGCCATCAAGTTCACCCCCGCGGGCGGGCAAATCCGCGTCGAGGCGGAGCTCGAGCCGGGGGCTGTCCACTTCGTCGTGGCCGACACGGGGCCGGGCATCGGCAACGAAGAGCTCCCGAGGCTGTTCGACCGCTACTGGCAGGCAGCACGGGTCGATCGCCGCGGCGTCGGTCTCGGCCTGTCGATCGCCCACGGTCTGGTGGTGGCGCACGGCGGTCGCGTGTGGGCAGAGAGCGAACGCGGCGCGGGAACGCGCGTCCACTTCACCCTCCCGACGCCCCCCTGACCTCGAGCGCAGGGTCAGAGGGGCCGCGGTGTCCGATTTGTGAGCCGGGCGGTGGGCATCGTGTAAAATGCCGTCTGATGTTCAGATGTTCGGCACCGCGCCCGCGCGGCCGGTGGGCGCTGCTATTGGCTGGTGTGCTCGCCAGCGGGTTCGCCCCTCGGCCGCTTTGGGCGCAGGAAGACTCCAAAGAGCTCGTGCGGGCGCGGGCGAAGTTTCAGCGCGCCACCGAGCTCGAGCAAGCGGGCAACTGGGCCGGCGCCTTGCAGCTGTTCCGCGAGGTGGGTCAGGTGAAGATGACGCCGCAGGTGCGCTACCACATCGCGCTCTGTGAGATGAATTTGGGCAAGCTCGTCGCCGCACTTGGCGGCTATGAGCTCGCGCTCGCCGAGGCCGACGAGGTGGGGCCCGGTTTCCGCCAAGAGGTGACCCAAAGCATCGACGAGTTGAAAGAGCGGATCCCGAGGCTCGTCATCGAACGAGGTGAGGGGGCGCAGGCCGCGTCGATCGAGCTCGACGGGGTGGCGCTCGGCTCGAACTACATCGGCGTGAAGTTTCCCATCGATCCGGGGCCGCACACCGTCGAGGCCACGGCGCCCGGCTACCAGCGCTTCTCGACGACCGTCAACGTGGAGGAGCGCAAGGTGCAAACGGTCGAGGTCGTGCTGGAGCGGCTGGCGAACGCCGCGGGGACAGCGGGTTCGGTGCCAGGCGCGGCGACCGATCCGGGCGCGGCCGGGCCAAGCGACCCGCCGTCGCCCGTCCCCATGCTGGTCGCCGGTGGCGTGGGGGCTGCCGGTCTGGTGGCCTCCGGGGTCTTCTTGGTGCTGCGGCAGGGCGCGATCGGTGCTGCCGAAGATCTGTGCGGTGACCCGGACCGGCCGGATCCGGGATGTGAGCGGGGGACCCCGCGGCGGCAGGAAGCGGACAGCGAGCTCGATTCGGCCAGTACGTACGACGCGCTCATGTGGGGCTCGGCGGCCGTCGGCGTGGTGGGCATTGGGATCGCCGCCACGCTGTACTTCACTCAAAGCCGACCGGACACGTCGAGCTCCGTGCGACGCGCCGCTGGACTTCGGCTCGAGCCCTCGGCCCCGCACACGGACGCTGGGTTGTCGCTCGTGGGGCGTTTCTGACCACCCGCGAGGGGGCTCAGAAGCCCGGGTCGTGCTTCCAGCTCGGCTGAGCCGGGGTCGCGCTGCTCGCCGGCAGAGGCGGGGTGGCCGGCTTGGTCGGCGGGGGCCGGCTGGTGCGCGGCGGTCGGCGCTTCGGCGGTGGCGCGCGCCCACTGTGCGGACTCTCCGTGGAGGTGTCCGGGGCGTCGCTGGTCGGTTCGACCTCGGGCAGGTCGTCGATGTCCTTGATGTCGTCGTTCGCGACCGGTGGCTCCGGTGCGACGCGGGCAGGCTCGACGGCGCGCGCCGGGGGCGCGGCCGCCGTGGTCGGTGGCGCCTCGGCGGGGCCGGGCTCCGGATCCGAGCTCAGGGCCAGCCACACCGCCGCGGCAGCACCGAGGAGCAGCACGCCCGCGCCGCCCGCCACCAGGCGCCGGCGGCGCTCGCCCTTGCCGAAATCCGGATCGATCTCGGTCAGGTTCGACACCGAGTGCACGTCGGTGCCGGTCAAGCCGCTGTGGGAGCCGTGCGCGGCCGCGATGGGGCGCCCGCCGCTCGGGGTGACTTCCAGGCCCGCGATCATCGTCGCCTGGGACGGGCGCTCCGCCTCGCCCATCATCTGCCGCAGCGTCAGGCGGTTTTCGGCCTGCCGATCGGCGTTCTCGAGGGCTTTGGCGAGCGCCGTGCGGCGCTCTTCGCGGCGGTCGGAGAAGAGCTTGCGCACGAACTTGCCGACGTCGTCGTCGGTGCTGGAGCGCAGCTGCGCCGGCAGCGCATCCAGCGCCTTGAGCATGTCATTGGCGGTGGCAAAGCGCTTGTCGGGATCCTTGGCCAGCGCCTGCAAGAGCACGGCCTCGAGCTCCGCCGGGTAGTCGGGCACCACGCTGCGCGGCGGCACCACCGGCGACGGGCTCGCGATGTTGTACATCGTGGCGGCCTCCGACTCGCGGCGGAACGGGTGTTTGCCGGTGGTCAGCGCGTACAGCACGATGCCCATCGCGAACACGTCGACCCGTCGATCGATCGCGGCGCCCTTCACCTGCTCAGGCGCCATGTAGGCGACCTTGCCTTTGATCTGGCCCGCGGCGGTCATGCCGTCGTTGAGGGCGGTGGCCTTGGCGACGCCGAAATCGACGACCTTGGTCACTCCGTCATAGGTGACGAGCACGTTTTGAGGAGACACGTCGCGGTGCACGAGACCCACCAGCTGCCCCTCCCGATCCTTCAGCTCGTGCGCCGCATGCAGCCCGGCGCAGGCCTGAATGCAAATGCGCACCGCGGCCGAGAGCGGAATGCCGCCGACCTTCTTGGCGGCCTTCATCAGCTGGTTCAGCGGAACGCCGTCGATCCACTCCATGACCAGGAACAGGACGCCGTCCTGCTCGCCCAGGTCGAGGATCTCGACCACGTGCGGGTGGCGGATCTGGGACGCGAGCGACGCCTCGTCGAGGAACATCTGCTCGAACTGTTCGTCCTCGGTCAGCTTGGGCAGCATCGTCTTGACCGCGACGATCTTTTGAAACCCTCGGGTGCCCTTGAGCCGCGCGGCCCAAACCATCGCCATCCCCCCGGAGGCGATGGGCAGCAAGAGCTCGTACCGGCCGAGCACGTGCCCGGCGCCTACGTCGCCTACGGGAGCAAGAGCTTGGGTCACGCCAGCCTGATGGAGTTTAGATTGCCCAACGACACCCACACTTGGGGAGCGACCCGAACAGGGGTTCCCACTCGATGTGCCTATCCCACAAAAAGTAACACAGTCCAAGGATTTGCCGAGGTGCGTGGCGTGCGGTTTCTTGCCCACATGTTCGGGACTTGACGGCCATGGCGGCTGACGGCGCACAAGGCGGGCCGTTGCGCCGCGCCGCCCTATGATTAGAGCCATTTTTAGCTTTGCGCCCGTGACCCGTCCCCCCCCACCCTCGGAAATCTCCATGTGCTCACACGTCACCTCCCGTGGTTTCGCTCCCTGCCTCGCCGCTCGCGGGGCGGCCTTGCTCCTGTCGCTGCTCGTTGCCGGACCGGCTGCGGCCGCGCCCGGCGACCCGGCGTGGGCTGACCCAAGGCCGGCAGCGGAGCAGCCGCCAGCGCCCCGTGCGGCCACCGGTCTCGGCGAAATGCCCCGAGAGATGCCCTCCGATCAGGTCGCAGAGGACGAGATCGTCAGCGCCGAGGGCGGGGTGCAGGTCGCAGCGCCGCGGGCGGTCACCCCCATCGTGCCGGAGCCCACCGAGCGCCCGCGCCGGGCCTACCAGCTCTATTGGGAGATCGACGTGCCGGTGCTCGCGGTCGCGGCGATGATCGGGGGCGCTCGCATGGCACGCACCGAAGGCGATGCGCCGGCGTTCTGCGTGCAGCAGCTCGGCGACGAGGTGGCCACGCGCGGCTGCGACGACTCGAACCTCAACTTCATCGATCGGCACTTCGCCGGCCGCTACTCCGAGGGCTGGTCGAAGATGACCGACTTCGTGGTCTACGGTCTGGGCGCATTTCCGGTGGCCTTGCTCTGGATCGACAACGGCTTCGTCAACATGCTGAACGACGCGGTGGTGATCGGGCAGTCGACCATGATCGCGGCGGCGCTGTCGGGCCTGTCGAGCCTGAGCTCTGGCCGCGGGCGGCCCTACCTGTACGGGACCAAAGCGCCGGTCGACGTGCGGACCAGCGCCGAAGGCTCGCTATCGTTTTTCAGCGGGCACACGTCGATCGCGTTCGCGCTGTCGACCTCCACCTTTTGGACCGTCAAGCGGGTGCATCCCCGAGGGCCGCTGCCGTGGATCACCCTGACCCTCGGCACCGGCGCCGCCACGACCGTCGCGGTCGGCCGGGTGATGGCGGGGAAACACTTTCCCACCGACGTCATGGCGGGCGCGCTGGTCGGCGCGAGCATCGGCACCCTCATTCCGATGCTCCACGGGATCCCCGTTCAGGTGGTGCCCATCGTAGAGGAGCAGGCTCGGGGCATTTCCGTAAGCGGCGCGCTCTGACGCCCGCGATCCGCTCGACGAGCACGGAAACCGGGCGCCTTCGCTCCCGGGTGAAACTGTGCCGCCGCGACCGAATGCCATGGCGGCCGAAGAAATTGCGAGCGAGTGCCTTTTGCGCGCGCCTGCGGCCGGGGCATAATGCGAGGCACGATGGCTGATCGTTCCCTGCTTCGCGCCGTTTGCTTGTTCACTCCAGCGGTCCTGTTTGCTGCCTGCGCCGTGGGCGTCGAGCTCGGCGAAGACCAAGGCAACCTTGGCAC
>JAEZYZ010000080.1 GCA_023418705.1 Pseudomonadota bacterium
CCGCGGCGGGAAGGCGCGCCGGTCGAGCGGGGCGCGGCGCTCGACCAGCGAGCGCCGACCTGCGGGCTCGTTGAAGACCTCGCGCAGCTCGGCCAGCGTGCTGGCGCCCGAGGCGCGGTACTGGGCAGCGTGCGCGTCGCAGAGCACGACGATGCGCTCCTCGACCATCACGCGACGCACCCTGCCGCGCGCGGGACGCGCCACCGACTCCGCCGTCGACCCCTGACACACTTCGCACCCTCGGGACATGCGCCACGCTCGATCGGCGGGGCCCCGCGGGTCAAGTTTTCGGCTCGCCCTGCGACCGCTGCTGGCGGCTCTTGCGCTCGACCCATTCGATCACCCGCTCCTCTGGCCGGCCGCCGGTGTGGCGACCAAGCTCCTGGATCCCGGTCGGGCTCGTGACGTTGACCTCGATCAGCCGCCCGCCGATCAGATCGAGCCCGACGAACCACAGGCCGTGCTGGCGCAAGCGCGGGCCGACCGCCGAAACCAGCGCCGCTTCCTCTGCCGTCAGCGCCGTGGGGCGCACGATCCCCCCCACGTGGATATTGGCCCGGAAATCGTCGTCGCGGGGGACGCGCAGGATCGCACCCAGGGGCTCACCGTCGAGCATGAGCACCCGCTTGTCCCCTTCCCGCACGCCGGGGAGAAACTCCTGCACGAGCGCGAGGTTTTTTCCCTCCGCCGTCATCAAATCCACGAGCGCCCGCGTGTTGCGATCGGCGTGGCTGACGCTGACGATGCCGGAGCCGCCGGCGCCGTCGAGCGGCTTCATCACCGCGCTGCCGCCGATGGCCGCGACGAAGGCCAGGATGCGCGCCGGATCGGAAGACACCAACGTCTTCGGCATGAGCTCGGCGAAATGGAACGCAAACAGCTTCTCGTTCGCGTCGCGCAGGCCGCGTGGGCTATTGACGATCAAGGTGCGATCGGCGACCAGGTCGAGCTGCTGGGTCAGATGAGCGTACGCCGCGTCGAACGGCGGATCTTTGCGGATGAACACCGCATCGACGTCTTCGAAGGCGAGCTCCTCTGCTCGGCCGAGCCGCGCCGGCTGGCCGTCGGTGAAATCCACGGTGTTCACCCTCGCCCCGACACGCCGGCCTTCGTTGTAGACGGCCGCCGGCTCGCAGTGCAGACACTCATGGCCGCGAGCGGTCGCTCCCCGCATCAAGGCATAGCTGGTGTCCTTGTCGACCAGCATCTTGTGGACCGGATCCATCACGAACACGAAGCGCACGAGGTGTCGTTCTCCTCTGCCGGTCCTTCGAGGGCGTTGCGGCCGGCGCCACCAGCATAGTGCGCGTGCGGGGCGCTGGGGAGGCGGCGGCCGTCGGACGGACGCCGAAAATTCGACGAGCCTGGATCACCTCGCCAGCCGGCCGCTTTGCTGGCAGATTCCCGGGCGATGATCGCCCCTGCCCCAAAGCCCCGCCGCCTGGCTCTGGTGCCGAAGGCGCGTGGCTCCTGCTCGGCCCGGTGGCAGCGCGCGATCGCGTCGCTGCTGCTGCTCTGGACGCTGCTGCTGCCGTCGTCGGTTCGCGCCGCCGCGATCGCCGCCACGAGCGAGAACCCGCTCGTGACCGAGGCCGCGCTCGACCAGATGCGCGCCGGCGGCAACGCCGTCGACGCGGCGGTGACGGCCGCGCTGGTGGCCGGCGTCGTCAGCCCGACCTCGAGCGGCATCGGCGGGGGCGGCTTCGCGATGGTGCGCCTGCAGGCGGAGGCGCGCACCGTCCTGCTCGATTTTCGGGAGACGGCGCCGCGCGAGCTCGACGCGAGCGCGTTCGAGGCCCGTCCCTTGCCAGCGGCCGAGCGCGGCAAATACGTGGGGGTGCCGGGGGAGGTCGCCGGGCTCTACCTGCTGCACCAGCGCTACGGCAGGTTGCCGTGGCAGGCGTGCGTGCGTCCCGCGATCCGTCTCGCCGAGCTCGGGTTCAAGGTCGGGACGCACCTCGGGCGGATGCTCCAGGCGAGCCGCGAGCGGCTGATGGTGGATGCGGAGCTGGCCCGTCGCTATTTCCCGGGGGGCCGCCCGGCACGCGAGGGGCAGACGATCCGAAACCCGACGCTCGCGGCGACGCTGCGCGAGATCGAAAAACGCGGCCCCCCGGCCTTCTACACCGGTCCGATCGCCGCCGAAATCGTGCGCACCGTCCAGGCTCACGGCGGCAGGCTGAGCCTGCTCGACCTCGCCACCTACCAGCCGGTGTGGCGCGAGCCGCTTCGGTTCGAGTGGGAAGGCTACGAAGTCTTCACCATGCCGCCGCCCTCGGCGGGCGGGTTGATGGTCGCCCAGACCCTCGGGCTGTTTTCGAGCGCCTACCTGCAGCGGCTCGGGCTCGGCAGCGGCGCCTACCACCACATGCTGGCCGAGTCGCTGCGCGGCGCGATCGCCGATCGCATGCGCTACCTGGGCGATCCCGATCACCAGCCGGTCGCGCTCGACCAGCTGCTCGCACCGGCGCGACTCGCGCGCCGGCGCGCGTCGCTGGCGCTCGACCGCACCCACGCGCTGCCGCGCTTCGGTCTGGACGAGCACGGCACCCATCACCTCGTGACGTCCGACGCCGACGGCAACATGGTCAGCCTCACCACCACGATCAATCGGCTGTTCGGCGCCAAGCTGACCACCGCGCATGGCATCGTGCTCAACGACGAGCTGAACGATTTCAACTCCCGGAAAGACGTGGCCGCCTTCGGGATGAGCGCGAGCCCGAACCGCCCGCGCCCGGGCGCCCGTCCGCTCTCCAGCATGACGCCGACCATCGTCGTGCGCGACGGGCGCGCCGTGCTCGGCATCGGCGGCTCCGGCGGCCCCGCCATCCCCACCAACGTGACCCAGGTCTTGGTGTCGCGGCTCGCGTTCGGCACGGCGCCGGAGGCGGCCGTCCGCGCGCCGCGCATCTACATCTTCTCCGCGCCGCTGCTCATGTTGCTCGACGCCGGGATCCCCGCGGAGCAGTCAGATGATCTGCGCTGGCGCGGGGAGATCGTGGACGTCATGAAGTTCACCGGCACGGCCGTGCAGATGATCGCCGTCGACCCGGACGGCACGCTGCGGGCCGCCGCCGATCCGCGCAAGTTTGGCAGCGGGCGCGTGCTGTCCCTGCCGGCCCCTGCCCCGCGCTGAATTCCCCCCGGGACGGTTTCCGCGCGTGGCCAAGGCTTTGCGCCGATGCCATGCTTGCGGGCGTGCTCGAAACCGACAGGATCCCTCGTGACCCAACGGCATCATCGCGGCCACCTGAAGTGAGGGGATGAGCCGATGCTCGAAGAGCCGCCGGACGCTGCCGCGCGACGCCCAGTCTACTTGGTGATCGCCCTGTTGGCCTTGTGGTTCGTCGGGATGAACCTGCTCCGCGAGGGGTTCGCCACCGTCGAGTTCGTGAACGACCCGTTCGCGCGCATGCCGGTGTCCCTCGACGAGGGGCTCGAGGCCGTCCGCTGGAAGGCCTACGTCGCCGCGACCCGCCACCACGCCGAAGAGCTCTTGCCGGTCGGCGTGGCTCAGGCGCTGCTCGGCGGCGCGCTCGTGGTGCTGAGCGTCCGCGCCTTGTTCGTGCGCCGGCTCTCCGCCGGATTTTCGCTGCAGGTGATCGTGGTGAGCGCGCTGGTGTCGATCGCGGCGTACGTGCTGCGCGAGCCGGTGCGCGCCGAAATCATCGAGGCGGTCGTCAAGAGCGGGCTCGAAAAGCAGCCGGCCGGGCTCGGGGCAGCCGAGTTCGCAGAGCTGGTTCGAAGCAAGTGGCGCTGGTCGTTCCGGATCGCGCTCGGGTTTCAGCTGGTGGCGCTGTCGCTGGGACTGGTGGCATTGACGCGCCCCGCCGTGCGCCTGGCGTTCGGCGCGAGCGAGCCGAGCGTGGGGGAGCGCTGACGCTTTGTCGCCGGCCGCGCGCCGGATTGCGCTAAGACTCGGGGCGTGGCGACCATCGACGTGCTGCCGCCCGATCTCGCCAGCCAGATCGCCGCTGGCGAGGTGGTGGAGCGCCCTGCGAGCGCGGCCAAAGAGCTGGTCGAGAACGCGCTGGATGCCGGCGCTACCCGCGTCGATGTCGCGGTAGATGCTGGCGGCATCGGGCGGCTCTCGGTCAGCGACGACGGCCGGGGCATGTCGCCGGAGGACGCGCCCAGGTGTCTGGAACGGCACGCCACCAGCAAGCTCCGAAGCCTCTCCGACCTCGAGCGCATGCAGACCTACGGGTTCCGCGGCGAGGCCTTGCCTAGCATCGCCTCCGTCAGCCGCTTTCGCCTCCGCACGCGCAGCGCCGACGCCGACGCCGGGGTCGAGCTGATCGTCGAAGGGGGCGGCCCCGGCGAGCTGCGTCCGGTGGGTGCGAGCGTCGGCACCCAGGTCGAGGTCCGCGACCTGTTCTTCAACGTCCCGGCGCGGCGCAAGTTCCTGCGCGCGACCAGCACCGAGGCGGGTCACGTCGTGGACGTGGTCGAGTCGGCCGCCCTGAGCGTTCCGGAGGTGACCTTTACGGTCCAGCGCGACGGTCGTCCGGTGCGGGAGTGGCTCCGCGCGGGCGGACGGGAAGAGCGGGTGCGCCAGATCCTCGATGGAGAGGAGCTCTCGGCGGTGCGGGGCGAGCGCGGACCGCTCAAGCTGGAAGCCTTTCTGTCGCGGCCGGAGCGCGCGCGGAGCGGCACCGGAGGGTTGAAGATCCTGGTGAACGCGCGCCCCGTGCGCGACCGCGCCGTCGCGGCGACCATCGCCCAGGCCTACGGCAGCGTGCTCGAACGCGGTCGCTACCCGCGCGGGATCGTCTACATCGACCTGCCCGCGGAGCTGGTCGACGTGAACGTCCACCCGCAAAAGTCCGAGGTGCGCTTCGCCGATCCGCGGGCCTTGATGGACGCCATCCATGGGCTCGTCTCACGCGAGTTGAACCGGGCCTTCTCGCTGCCGCCAGCCACCCGTCGCTCCGAGGGCGCGCCGCCGCTCGCGTTCCGAGGATCGAGCTCCCCTGGCCCTGCCGCGCCCGCCCCGCTCGCAGACGTCGTCCGCCCGCGCAGCGAGCCGTCGGTCGAGCGCGCCTTCGCCCGCCCGCTGCCGGTCCGCCCGTCCCTGCCCGACCCGACGCCCCCAGCCGAACCCGCCGTCACGGCCGCGGCGGAGGCCTTGATCCACGTGCGCGACGGCGGCACGGCCGCGCCCATCCGCCCGAGCCCCGGGCTGACCTGGTCGAGCTTGCGTTTCATCGCGCAGGTCCGCCACACCTACTTGATCTGCGAAGGCGACGAGGGGCTGTACCTGCTCGATCAACACGCCGCCGCCGAGCGGGTGACGTTCAGCAAGCTCCGGCGGCAGTACCAGTCGCGGACGGTCGCAGCGCAGGCGCTGTTGTTCCCGCTCACGCTCGAGGTGACGCCGGCGGAGGCCGAGCTGGTCGAGCAGCACGCCGAGCAGATCGCCCAGGTGGGGCTGCAGCTGCGCGCGCGCGGCTCCCAGGCGCTGAGCGTGCACGCCATCCCGCGGCTGCTGCAGCGCGCGAGCCCCGAGCGGCTCGTGCGCGATCTGCTCTCGGAGCTCGGGCGCAGCGGCGGCCGCGAGTTCTCGGGCGCCGTCGACCTGGCGCTGGCGACGATGGCGTGCCATGGCTCGGTGCGGTCCGGGGACGTGTTGTCCGCCGACGCGGCGACGGCGTTGCTGCGCGCGCTGGACGGGGCCGACTTTGCCGGACACTGCCCGCACGGGCGGCCCGTGGTGACGTTCTTGAGCTGGTCGGAGCTCGAGCGCAAGGTGGGCCGGCGCTGACGATGGGCGCTGGCAGCGCGCCGCTCCTCGTGATCGTGGGCCCCACCGCCTCGGGCAAGACGGAGCTGGCGGTGCAGGTGGCGGAGGCCTCGAACGGCGAGATCGTCAGCGCCGACAGCGTGCAGGTGTACCGCGGCTTCGACATCGGCAGCGGCAAGCCGAGCGCGGAGCAGCGGCGGCGTGCGCCCCATCACCTGATCGACGTGTGCGATCCGCTCGACGCGATGGACGCGGCGCGCTGGGCGGCGCTCGCAGAAGCCAGTATTTCGGACATCGTGTCACGAGGGAGACGACCGATCGTGTGTGGCGGGACCTACCTGTGGGTCCGCGCCCTGATCTTCGGCCTCGCCGCGGCGCCGCCCGGCGATCCGACGCTGCGCGCCCAGCACCGCGCCCTCGTCGACGCCGAAGGTCGCGCGGCGCTGCACGCGCGCCTCGCCGCGGCCGATCCCCAGGCCGCAGCGCGGCTCTCGCCCAACGACTTCGTGCGGGTGAGCCGCGCGCTGGAGGTGCTCGAGCTCAGCGGCAAGCCCATCGGGCAGTGGCAGCAGAGCCACGGGTTTCGTGAGCCTCGCTACCCGGTGCGCCAGGTAGGCGTCGCGCTGTCGCGCGACGAGCTGGACCGGCGCATCGATCGGCGCGTGGCCGACATGCTCGCCGCCGGCTGGTTGCAGGAAGTCGAGCGGCTCATCGCGGGCGGCCACGCCGACGCGCGCGCCATGAGCTCGGTGGGTTATCGGCAGGTGGCCGCGGCGGTGCTCGCGGGGCAGACGAGCCCGTCACCGGAGCTGCACCAGGAGATCTACCGCAAGACGCGGGTGTTCGCGCGCCGGCAGCGCACCTGGCTCCGCGATCAACCGGTCGAGTGGTTGCCGCTCGATCAGGCCAAAGCGTTGGTGATGTAGGCAGCTTGCTTACCATTTTCCGCGACACACGGTTTGCGGCGCAAACCGCTTGTCGCTCTAGAGCGCCGAGCCGCGCGGGCCCAGCTGCCACGCCGGGCGAGCGCGCCGCGGGGCGTTGACGGAGCCCAGCCGGAACGCTGCCGCCACGCCGTCATCGAGGGGGCGCAGCCGCTCGGCGGCGAAGCACTCGACCGCGCCCGGATTGTCGCGCGCGAAGGCCGCGCCGTCCCGGGCGCCGAGCTGATGGCTCCAGGTGTCCGTCATCAAGACCACGCGCTCCCCGTCGACGATGTCATCCGCGGTCAGCTGCACCGGGCGGTGCAGGCCGTCGTCGGCGAAGGCCGCGAGCGGCTCGAGCCGATGACCGGCGCGGCGGTACACCACCGTGGCACCTTCGATGTCGGCGCGCCCGTAGAGCACCCGCTGCAGCCCCGGGAAGACGAACAAGAAGTGGCTGTAGACCGCGTCGATCGCCAGCGCGGGCGCGCCAAAGAGCGGCATCGCACCCCATCCCCACGGACGCTCCTCCGACCAGAGGGCGAAGTAGCCGACGTACAGGTACTCTCCGTCGACGCGGTAGTGGTAGGTGAGTGTGCTCGCCAGATCCCCGGCCGACCAATGCCGCGCCGCAATACAAACCGACTGTCGTTCGACCGCCTGCGCGATCGGATCGACCGCGGGTGCCGTCGCGACGAGCGACAGCGGCGCCTCGCTCGGCGCGCGCCGTTGAACGACCGGCTGCGGCCAACCCACCTCTGGTGGATCGTCGATGCCGGCGCTCGCCAGAGCGGCCAGACCGACGGCATGCCACCATGAGAGTCGAAAGAGCATTCTAGTCTGTTGCGGCAGTGCAGCAGAATTCGTTTAGACCCCTTGAAGCGTCGATGGATTGGCTCGACGGCAGCCGCCGATCCTTGCGAAAGCTTCGAAATCGGCTCCGCCGGGCGGGGGCGGACGGGGGTGATGTGGGTGGGCAGCAGCGCAGCGGAGCAGCGGGCCCACCCCCGCGCAGCCGCGCGAGCGCCCCTCACATGAGCAGCAGGCGCACCAAATCCGCCCGCGATTCCGCCCCAAGCTTGGCGAGCAGGTTGGATTGGTGAAACTTCACGGTGCGCGCCGAAATGCCGAGCAAGGCGGCGATGTCCGCCGCTCCCCGACCGATCAGCAAAAGCTCGAGCACCTGTCGCTCGCGCTGCGACAGGCCGCTATTTTTGGAGAGGCGCGCGATGCGCGCCTGGATCAAGGCGCTCAACATGCGATCGTCGATCGAGAGCAGCCGAACCTGCGACGAGTCCGCGTCGACGCGGCGCCCGCGCATGACGGGGTACCCGCGCTCGCCGGCGCTGGCCCACACGGCCACGATCTCACCCCGCGCGACGTGCTGAGCGGCCGGGGGCTCCTCGAACGGGGTCTTCTCGTTGCGCAGCAGCGCGAGCTCGCCACTGGCAGCGCCCTCCTCGGCGCCCAGGGCCGCCCGCACCTCCGACGCCGAAGCCGGCAGCTCGAAGCTGCCCTCGACCCCGCCGTCGGCGTGGACCGCTGCCAGCGCCACCCCCAGGATCGAATCGTTCCACGCGCTGAGATCGAGCAAGAGCGCGTGCCGCGATCGTGCCGCGCTGATCAACAGCCGCTCGCTGACGCGCTCTGCCCGCACCTTGGCGAGCCGCTCTTCGAGCTGCTCCGGCCTTTGGAACAATTGCCCGGCGCGGGCGCCCACGAGCTCTTGAGCGCCGTCGCCGAGCAGCCGCGCCATGCAGCGGCTCACGTAGCTGAGTGAGCCGTCGCGATCGATGACCAGGAAGGCAAGCTCCGTCCGCTGCGATAGCAAGCGGAGCAGGGCGTGGTCGGAAGGCGCCGTCGAGAGTTGGCCTTCCGGCCGCGGCTGAGTCGGGTCTGTCATTCAGCTCGTCGGGTTGCGCGGAGATGCAGTGCGTTGGCTAGGCTACGAAAGGAATTCGCTCTACTGTCTGACAGGACAGGAACTCCGATCCTTCCAGGTGTTTCAGCGACGCCACGGCCGCTCGACGGCGGTCGCGTTCGACGCTGCGACGGGCCGGCGAACAGGCGCTGCCCCGTGCTCGGGGACGGCGCCGCGCGCCGTGGCGAAAAGGCGGGCCCGACCGCGCCGAGAAGTCCGATTCCCTCGGACCTTCGACAACCCGGGGGAACCCGAAACTATTCCTTTAATTTACGAACACTTACCCGCTCGGCAACCATGGGTTGCCGGGGCTCGCCGCGCCTTGACGGGGGCGCTCGAAAAAGCGTTCGATCATCCGAAAAAGCTCTCGTGATAACCCGTGTCCTCGACCCTCCGGGCGCGGGGCGTGGGCTCGAGCGGCTGATAGCAGTCGAGCATCACCGCGAGCTCATCGGTCCTCGACGTGCCGATGCTGCCTTCATAGGCGCCAGGGTGCGGTCCGTGTGCGACGCCGGCGGGATGGTGGGACACGCTGCCCGGTGCGATCCCGCGCCGCGACGTGAACTCGCCTCGACCGTAGAAGATCACCTCGTCGACGTCGACCGAAGCGTGCGGGTACGGGCAAGGAATGGCGTCCGGATGGAAGTCGACCGGACGGGGCACGAAGCTGCAGATCAGACTGCCCCGGGTCGCGAACGTGCCGTGCCAGGTCGGGGGCAGGTGCACGAGACCGACGCGCGGCTGAAAGTCGGTGATGCGAAACGCGAACGGGTAGACGCTGCCGTCGAAGCCGACCACGTCGAACGGCGGGGTCTCGTAGACGAAGCCGTGGAAGGCGCCCGCGCGCTTGACCAAGAGATCGCGGACGCCGTCGTCCTGGGGCCCCGAGAAGACCGAGCGGCGGAAATCACGGTGACAATAGGGGGCGTCCATCCGAAGCTGCCCCACGTCGTTGCGCCACTGGCGGGGCAGACCGAGCCCGCTGAAGCACTCGACGCTGAGCCAATACTGGGACAGCGCGGGATCGGGGATGAGGCGGTGGGCGACCCCCCGGGGCACACACACGTAGTCGAGGGCTTCGAACGCGAGCTCCCCAAAGGCGCTCCGCAAGACGCCCCCACCCTCCAGGATGAAGTACAGGTCGTCGGCGTCGCCGTTGCTGAAGAGGACCGGATCCGCCTCCGTCGGGAAGACCGCGCTCAGCACCACGTCCGGGTTGAACAACAAGGGGAGCCGGGCGCTGACGGGCGGCCCCGGCAGCCGCTCGAGCTCGAAGCTTTTGTAGTGGCGGCGCGCCAGGCGCCCGTCACCGGCCGCCTGGGGCAGCTCGAACCCCGCGAGCGGGGGCCCCAGGCGCTGCAGGTGCGGGCGGTGCTCGTGGTAGAGGATCGTGTAGGGGCCGTCGAAGCCTTGGCGGGTCAGACACTCCTCGTAGCGCAGGCGGCCGTGGGGATCGCGGAGCGCCGTGTGGTGTTTGGCCGGCACCGCCCCGGCGACCATCCGCTCGAGCATCAGCGATCCTGCTCGCTCTGATGCCGCTCGATGCTCTCGAACAGGGCGCGGAAATT
The DNA here is from genome assembly GCA_023418705.1 of Pseudomonadota bacterium. GTDB lineage: Bacteria > Myxococcota_A > Polyangia > Polyangiales > Polyangiaceae > JAEZYZ01. The sequence goes on from JAEZYZ010000080.1 coordinate 10,156, forward strand.
GCCGGCTCCGAAGCCCTGGTCGCCCTTGCGATGAATGATTTCGAAGAAGAAGGGCCCCGCCTCGGGGCTTCGATACATCTCGGCCGAGTCCTTCATGAAGATCTGCAACAGATAGGCGTGGTCGCGGGCACCGTCGACCAGGATCTCGAGCTCGCGCAAGGTCTCGATGTCTTCGTCGATGCGGCCGACGCCCAGGCGCTCGAGCCGCTCGGGCAGCGCGTCGTAGTAGGCCCCCGGCGTGGGCATGAACTCGACGCCCCGCGCGCGCAGGCCTCGGACCGCCGCGACGATATCGCGCACACCGAGCGCGAGGTGCTGCACCCCGTCGCCCCGGTGCTGTTCGTGGAAGACGTTGATCTGCGAGTCGCGAAAATGCGGCCGGTAGGGCTCGTTGTTGGCGAATTTCACCCCCGAGGCCGGGTCCCACATGACCACGGAGCGCAGGCCCGAGCCGTGCGCCTCCTTGTGCTTCTTCACGTCGTCGGTGTGAAATTCGATGTCCCAGTAGCGCTGGAAGCCGAGCACGTGCTCGAGCCAGAGCAGCGCCGGCGACATCGTCTCGAAGTTCGAGGTCACGTGATCGAAGCTGGTGAAGCCGTGCGCGTTGTGCCCCCCCGCCGGCGGGCGCTTGGGGGCCATGCCCGGGAACAAAAGCCGGTAGCCGCGCCGCTCCACGAAGCGGAAGGTGGTGTCACCGAACGGGGTGGTGATGGAAAACGTCGCGAGCGTGGCCGGTCCATCTCGGTAGATCTGGATGTCGCTGATCGGCGTCCCACCGCGCCGCTCGAGCAAGGCGAACGCCTTGCGAGCGTCCTCGACCTCGAAGACGATGGTGCCGATGCCGTCGGGGTGCTTCTGCAGGTAGCGGTGGGCACGCCCGCCGTCCCCTTCGGGGGTCGAGCAGATGATGACGATGTCTTCGGCCTGAAAGACCAGCGACTTCTGCCGGCCGCGGGCGGTCAGGTCGGCATCGCTCTCGCCAATCTCGGCAAAATCGAGCCGGTCGACGTAGAAGCGCCGGCTCCGGTCGAGGTCGCGAACGTAATAGTGGATGGCCTCGATGCGGCGGATGCCGAGGGGTTCGATCTCGGTCATGGCTCACTCCTTTCCGTCGCGCGCGCGGTCCGCGTCGGGCTGGTTGTCAGGGTGCGCTTGTCGAAAGCAAGCCAGCTCGACGCAGCGCTGCTCGACGCCGAGCAACGTCGGGAAGGGCGCGAGCGCGACCGCGAGCCTGCGCGCGGCGTACAGCTGCGGCACGAGGCACACGTCCGCGACGCTCAGCTCGTCTCCCACCAAGAATTTGCCCGCCGTCGAGCGCGCCAGGCCCTCGAGCGCCTCGAGGCCGCGCGCCACGTAGCCTGCCGCAAAGGTGCTCGGGGACAGCCCCGGGGCGATGCGCGCGATCTCTTGCTGCACGCTCAGGTTCTGGAAGGGTTGGATGCCGGAGTTGACCACCTCCGCGAGCTGCCGCGCACGCGCGCGCGCGATCGCTCCGGACGGGAGGAGCGGCGGCTCGGGGTGCTTTTCTTCGAGGTATTCGATGATGGCGAGCGACTGACCGAGCCACTCGGTGCGTCCCTGGTCCTCGACTTCGAGCAGCGGCACCTGGCGCAGCGGATTTTTTCGAACGAACTCCGGCAGGTGCTGCTGTCCGCCCCCTTCGAGCAGGTGCACCGGCACCTGGGTAACCGGTAGACCTTTGTACGCCAGGGCGATGCGCACCCGGTAGCTGCAGGAGCTGCGCCAATACCCGTAGAGCTTCATGCGGCCACCACCTTCTGTTCGATCGCACCAAACAAGCTCTGCCCCTCCGCGCTCAGCGCTTCGATCCGGATCGAGTCCCCGACCCGCATGAACTCCGTCTTTGGCGCTCCGGTGTCGAGCGTCTCGATCATCCGGCGCTCGGCGAGGCAGCTCACGCCGCGATCGGGCTCCGGGTTGGACACGGTGCCGCTGCCGAGCAGGGTCCCGGCCGTCAGCGCTCGGGTCTTGGTGACGTGCGCCACCAGATCGAAGAAAGAGAAGAACATCGGATCGCCGGCATCGCAGTCGCCCAGCAGGTGGCCGTTGTAGGTCGAGCGCACGCGGGCATGGAGCCGGCCGTCTCGCCATACGGGGCCGAGCTCGTCCGGCGTCACCGCGAAGGGTGAAAAGGCGGTGGCGGGCTTCGACACGAAGAAGCCGAAGCCCTTGGCGAGCTCCGCCGGCACCAGATTCCGGTACGTCCAATCGTTGGCGAGCAGCACGAGCCGCACCGAGCGCGCGGCGGCGCTCGCGGGCGTCGCTCGAGCGACGTCGCCGAGGATCACGCAGACCTCTGCTTCGAAGTCCAGGCCCCAGCTCGGGTCGGGCAAGGCGACGCTGTCCCTGGCCCCGAGCAACACCCCCGACCCGCCTTGGTAAACCAGCGGGTCGGTCTCGAGCGTGGCGGGGGGCTCGGCGCCACGCGCACGGCGAACGAGCCGGACGTGATTCAGGTATGCCGAACCGTCGATCCATTCGTAGGCGCGCGGCAGCGGCGCGCCGAGGGCGTCGAGCTCGATCGGGGTGCCCGCGACGCGCCCGGTGTCGAGCGCCCGCGACAGCTCGCGCAGGCCGGCTTCGGTGCGCTCCCAGTCGTCCAGCGCCGCCTGCAGCGAAGGCGCGATCGCTGCGGCGTCGACCGCTCGCCGTCCCGAGCGGTCGACCACGAGCAGTCGCCCGTCTCGAGTCCCGTCGCGCAAGGTGGCAAGCTTCATCCTGAGGCTCCCTTCACAACGTTCGGCCGGACGGGGCGGTGCGCAATCGTGGCCGACCCGCAGCGTCCAGCCGCGGCTCGATCTCCCGGCTTCAGTCGAGGCCGAGGGATAGAGCCTGGTCGAGCAGCTGCAGGAAGGTTTGGGGCGCGCGCGCCGCCGCCGGCGCGACCTCCACCACCTGCGTCTCTGCCACGGGCGGCCGTGCGAGCCGCTCGACCCCCTCGGGGCCGCTCGGCGCCGCGGGCTCGCCCGCCTCCTCCATCCGGCGCCGGAGCAGCTCGGCGCGAGCCGACGCCGGGGCCTCGATGGCTTCGGCGTAGCTTCCGGACCCGAGCGGCAGCTCGACCTCGAGCGCGCTCGGCGGCGGGCTGGTCTGCGGCGGGGCGGCAGCGAGCTCCAAGTCGGCGGCGGTCGGCTCCTCGAGCTCGATGGTCTGACCGAGCTGCTCGGCGGTGGGCACCACGCCGGAGGGCGCCGCGGGCGTCTCGGCCACGGCGACCTCCAGATCCGGCGGCGCCCCGGAAGGGCGCAGATCTTCGGCCGCGGGGACGGCCACCTGACGCCCCGATTCCGGTGGAGGCGTCTTGAGGGGCGCCTCCCGCTCCTCTTCGAGCTGCTCGGCGGCGCTCGCCAGCGCCTCGTCCATGCTGCCGGCCGCTACCTTCGGGCGCCGGGATGACGCCGGGGGCCGCTCCTCGGCCAGCTCCTCCGTCAGCGCCACCTCCTGCTCCGTCACGTCGACCACGTCGTCGACGTCGATTTCGACGACCTCTTCGACCTCACCGATCTCAAGACCCGGCGCTTCCGCCTCGAAAGCGACGGCCATTTCGCTCGGCTCGGCGAGCAGGACCTGCGCGGCGACCTCGGCCGCGGCATCGGGCACGGACGATTCGATCGCGGCCGCCTCCGCCTGGACGGCTTCGGGCCGTTGCGACGCGCCGCCGGCCGCGCGCGCCCGCCGGGGAACGGCCGCGGTGCGCAGCACGCGAGCGAGCAGTCCCTGCAAACG
>JAEZYZ010000100.1 GCA_023418705.1 Pseudomonadota bacterium
GTCTGGCAGCGCAAACGTACCCTGACCGCAGAAACGGCTCGCATCGACGCAGACGGTTCGATCGTGCCGACCACGGGCAAGTGCAAGGAAGGGATGGACCGGTCGTACAAGGGTGTGTGGGGCTACCAGCCGCTGGTGATCTCATTGGCAATACCGGTGAGCCGCTCTTCATCGTCAACCGTAGCGGCAACCGCCCGTCCCATGAGGTCTGCACTACGCGCTTCGGCTAGTGCAGACCGTGCGCCAACTCTTCGCCCGCTGCTCCAAGGATCACCGATGCCCGAGCTACAATCCGACCCTGCTCCCGGAGCCAATCCGGTCGCTAGACCTGCGCCCTTTGGGTCTAGAGCGCCTTGCGATCGAGCCGGCGGAGGGCCGCGACCGCCCACGGCTCGTACCGCCCCTCCAGCACCGCCGCCCGAGCGTCCGCCACCAGGCGCTGATAGTGGTGCACGTTGTGGAGCGACAGCAGGCGATGGGCCAGGATCTCGCCCGCGATGTACAGGTGTCGCAGGTAGGCTCTGCTGAAGCCCTGGCGGCAAACCGGGCAGTCGCACTCCGGGTCGAGCGGCGAGGCGTCCGAGCGATATTTGGCATTTTTGATCACCAGCTTGCCCCCTCCGACGAACGCCTGGCCGTTCCTTGCGTTGCGCGTGGGCATCACGCAGTCGAATAAATCGACCCCGCTCCCGATGGCGCGGATCAAGTCCGCCGGGGTGCCGACGCCCATCAAATAGCGCGGACGGTCCGGGTCCAGGCGCGGCGCCACGCGAGCGATGGTGGCGTGCATGTGCTCACCTGGCTCGCCCACGCTGAAGCCACCCAGCGCGAGTCCATCGAACGGCATCGCGCAGAGCCGCTCGGCGTGCTCGATCCTGAGCTCGACGTCGGTGCCGCCCTGCACGATGCCGAACAGGGCCTGATCGGCCCGCTTCGCCTGCAAGCAGCGCGCTGCCCAGCGGGTCGTGCGCTCGACCGCCTGGCGCAGCTCTTCGCGCGAGGCGCCCGCCGCCGGACAGATGTCGAGCTGCATCGCGATGTCGGCGCCGAGCAGCCCCTGCACGCGCATCGACTCTTCGGGCGTCAGCCAGCGCCGTGAGCCGTCCAAGTGCGACGAGAACTCGAAGCCATCTTCGCTGACGCGGGTGCGCGCGGCCAAGGAGAACGCCTGAAATCCGCCCGAGTCCGTGGCGATCCCGTGCGACCAGCGCGAAAACTGGTGCAGCCCGCCCGCCTCCGCGACCAGATCCGCGCCGGGCCGCAACCACAGGTGATACGTGTTCATGATGACCAGCCGCGCGCCGGTCGCGGCGAGCTCATCGGGGGCGAGCGCCTTCACGGTCGCTTGCGTGCCGACGGGCATGAACGCGGGCGTCAGCACGGGGCCGTGCGCGGTGTGCATGACGCCGGCGCGCGCTTCGCCCGAGCGCGCCTCTAGCTCGAACCTCATCCCGAAAGCCTCTCTGGGATCCACATGGCGTCGCCATAGGACAAAAAGCGATAGTCAGCGGCGAGCGCCGCTCGATACGCGTCGAGCACGCGCTCCCTGCCGGCGAAGGCGCTCACCAGCGCGAGCAGCGTGCTCTTCGGCGCGTGGAAGTTGGTGAGCAGCGCGTCCACCACGCGGAAGCGATAGCCGGGCTGGATGAGCAGCCCGGTCTCGCGCGCGCCGGTCCGCACCTGACCGGGGCGCGCGGGATCGGCGGCGCTCTCGAGCGCGCGCACGACCGTCGTGCCGACGGCGACCACGGGCCGCGCTCGCTCGCGCGCGCGGGCGATCTGCGCCGCCAGCTCGGGCTCGATGGCGTAGGGCTCCGTGTGCATCGAGTGCTCGTCCAGGTCGGCGGCCGTGACGGTGCGGAACGTGCCGGTCCCCACGTGCAGTGTCAGGCGACCGATCTCGACGCCGCGCGCGGCGAGCCGATCGAGCAGCCGCTGCGAGAGGTGCAGCCCCGCCGTCGGCGCCGCGGCAGACCCCGTCACCCTGGCGAACACGGTCTGATAGCGCTGCACGTCCTGGTCGTCGTCCGCACGGTTCAGGTAGGGCGGGATCGGCATGCGCCCGATCCGCTCGAGCGCTCCCTCGACGGGAGCGTCGCGTTCGCTCTCGACGACCAGCTCCCCGTCGGCGCCGCGCTCCACCACCCGAAATCCGAGCGGTCCGCAGTCGATGCTCGTCCCCGGGACGAGCGGCTTGTTCGCTCGCCCGAGCGCGCGCCAGCGCTCGCGCCCCGCGTCCGTGCCGTGCGCTCCGAGCAGCAACAGCTCGACGCGCCCGCCGCCGGGCAACCGCCGCCCGAAAATTCGCGCGCGGCGGACGCGGGTGTCGTTCACCACCAGGAGGGCGCCCGGCGCGATCAGCTCCGGAAAGCCCACCACCCGCTGGTGATCGACGCCGTCCGGCCCGAGCACGAGCAGGCGGGCGCCGTCCCGCTCCGAGGTGGGGCGGACCGCGATCCGCGCTGGGGGCAGCTCGTAGTCGAACAGCTCGGTGCGCAGGGCTCCCTCAGCGTCCCTCGAAGGTGATCCCCAGCCGGGTCATCTTGCGCCACAGCGTGGTGGGGCTGATGTCCAGCGCTTCGGCGGCCCGCTCGCGGCTGCCGTCGGCTTCGCGCAGCGCGGCCTCCACCGCCGCCCGCTCGGCGTCATCCACGATGTCGGCCAGGGTCCGGCCGCTGGTGCGCCCTGGCTTCTGCGGCGCCTGCGGCAGGATGTCGTCGATGCCGATCACCCCACCGGAGGACAAGGCCACCGCCTGCTCGACCATGTTCTCGAGCTCACGGATGTTGCCAGGAAAATCGTACTGCATCAGCCGCTCCATCACGCCCTCCCCAACCCGAGATCGCGCCCCCATCTTGGAGTTGTATTTGTCGAGGAAGAACTGGACGAGCAGCGGGATGTCCTCGCGACGCTCTCTGAGCGGGGGCAGGTGGAAGCGGGCGACGTTGAGGCGGTAGTACAGGTCTTGCCGAAAGCGGCGCTCCTCCACCGCTTGCGCGAGGTCGACGTTGGTGGCGGCGATGACCCGGATGTCGATGTGAATGCCGCGGTTCTCGCCGATACGCCGGATCTCTCCCTCCTGGATGGCCCGCAGGAGCTTGGCCTGGAAGGCGGGGGTGGTCTCCGCGATCTCGTCGAAGAAGAAGGTGCCGCCGTCCGCTTCCTCGAACAGCCCCTTGCGCGCCGACACCGCGCCCGTGAAGGCGCCGCGCGCGTGACCGAACAGCTCGCTCTCGAGCAGGGTCTCGGTGATGGCGGCGCAGTTGACGGTGACGAACGGGCGGTCGGCGCGCTTGCTGTTGGCGTGCACGGCGCGCGCGATGAGCTCCTTGCCCGTCCCACTCTCGCCGGTGATGAGCACGATCGCGTCGGTCGGCGCGATCTTCACCACCCGCCCGAGCACGTCGCGGATCGCGTGCGAGCGCCCGATGATCTTCTCGAAGTGGTAGCGCTCCTTGAACTCTTGCGCGAAGAGCTGCACTTGCCCGTGCAGCCGCCGGCTCTCCAAGGCCTTGCTGACCTTGACGATGAGCTCCTGTTCGGTGAACGGCTTTTGGATGTAGTCGAAGGCGCCCAGGCGCATCGCCTCGACCGCGCTCTCGATGGTCCCGTACGCCGTCATCACGATCACCTCGGTCATCGGCTGCGCCTGCTTGAGCGCGCGCAGGACGTCGATGCCGTCCAGCTCACCCATGCGCAGATCGGTGATGACCACGTCGTACGCGCCCGCCGCGCCGAGCTCCTTGCCTTGCGCACCGTCGGCGGCCTCGTCCACTTCGTACCCGTTCCCGCGCAGCATCATCGCCAGCGTGGTGCGCATGTTTCTCTGATCGTCGACGACCAATATCTTTCCCACGACGCCTGTTCTAACGCGACCGCGCACGGAGGTGCCACGTAGACGAACGACGTTTCGAGGGAACGGCCGTGGGGCAACGGCGCGACGAGCCCCGGACCCCGCACCGGAGCGGGCGGTCGGCGCACCGGATGGTGCGCCCCGGAAAGGCGGCCGGCGCCGATTGGAGGCTTGCGCGCGCGAGGTCGCCTAAGCTACTACCCGAAACCCGGCCGAAAGGGTTTTGCCATGCCGAGCTTGAAAGATGCATTGGGAACCGGCGACAAGCGCCGCGAGGTGATCGATGACTCCTGCCGCGTGCTCGATCAGGAGGTCGCCGACAAAAGCGGCCTGACGGGGATGGCGATCAAGGGAGCCTACAAGCTCGTCCAGGGCATCAAGCCGGGTTTCGTGCGCCAGGTGGTCGACCGCCTTTTGGACGAGTTCTTGGACGCGCTCGAGCCGAGCTATCAGCAGGCCCTCGCCGAAGGAAAGCGCCCGGGGGACTACCTGAAGGCCAACAGCGGCCGCGTCGCCGACGCTCTGCTGGCCGTCACCGACGCGCGCGCGAGCCGGGCGGACAACGGCGCCATCAAGAAGACGTACGAAAAGCTCCGGCCCACCGCCAAGAAGCACGTGGAGGCCGCCGCACCGCGCCTGGCGGACATGCTCGACCGCCACGCGCCCGCAGCCTGATCCCTCTAGCGGGGATTGGACAGCTCCGAGAGACCGCGTCGCTGCTCGCGCCGCGGTCTCCGCCGGCTCCAATCCTCCAGGGGGACGAGCCGCGCGCCGGGGTTCGCGCCCTCCTCAAGCGAGGGGCCGGTCAGCCGTGGGGCGCCGTCAGGGCACCCTCGATGCTCAGGGACCACCCCCGCGGCGGGTTCGCCGCGCGCCGAAGCACAAGGCCGGCCACCCGGAAAGTTCGGCAACATGATCGATGTCATGTATTTTCTGACGCACGCGCTGCTACCCACTCTCCATTCCCGGTATTCCCGACCGGATGACTTGACAATCAGGTTTCTCCGGAGCAGGAACACCCCTGTGCCGGTGGTATGCGATCGGCCGTCTAGTAAACTGTGCGCGCCCGAGCACCCACCGTCCCGTGCGTCCAGAAAGGCAGAAGCGCAATCGTCATGACAACGCAGGTCTCCTCTTTACCCCTCCCTGCCGAGAGCCCCGCCGCCGGCCGGCAGGTGCTGCAAGGCGCGGTCGTGCGTTTCGCCGGCGACTCCGGTGACGGCATGCAGGTCACCGGCTCGCAGTTTACGTCCGCTGCGGCGCTGGCTGGGAATGACCTGGCCACCTTTCCTGATTTTCCCGCCGAGATCCGCGCTCCGGCCGGAACGCTCTACGGCGTCTCTGGCTTCCAGATCAACTTCGCCTCGCAGGACGTCTACACCCCGGGTGATGCCCCCGATGTGCTGGTGGCGATGAACCCCGCGGCGCTCAAGACCAACCTGCGCGACCTCAAGTCTGGCGGCCTTTTGATCGTCAACGCCGGGGCCTTCACGGCGCAGAACCTGAAGAAGGCGAACTACGCCGCGAACCCGCTCGAGGACGGCAGCCTCGCCGGGTTCAACGTCGTCTCGCTCGACATCACGAAGCTGACGGTCAACGCGGTCAAGGAGGCGGGGCTCTCCACCAAAGAGGCCAACCGCTGCAAGAACTTCTGGACCCTTGGCCTGATGTTCTGGATCTACGGGCGCTCCCTCGAGCCGACCCTGCAGTGGCTGCAGGCGAAGTTCAAGAACCGCCCGGAGCTCGCGCTCGCCAACGGGTTGGCCTTGAAGGCGGGGCACGCCTACGGGGAGACGGCAGAGATCTCGCACTTCCGCTACGAGGTGCCGCCCGCAGCGGTCCAGAAGGGAACCTACCGCAACATCGGAGGCAACCTCGCCACCGCGTGGGGCCTCTTGGCGGCGGCAGAGCTCAGCGGGCTCGACGTCGTGCTCGGCGCCTACCCCATCACGCCCGCCAGCGACGTCTTGCACGAGCTCAGCAAGTACAAGCACTTCGGCGTGACGACGCTGCAGGCCGAAGACGAGATCGCGGCCGTGTGCGCCGCCATCGGGGCTTCGTACGCCGGCAACATCGGCGTGACCGCCACCAGTGGTCCCGGCATGGCGCTCAAGGGGGAGGCCCTCGGCCTCGCCGTCGCCACCGAGCTGCCGCTCGTGGTGATCGACATCCAGCGCGGTGGACCCAGCACGGGCCTGCCGACCAAGACGGAGCAGGCCGATTTGCTGCAAGCCGTCTACGGCCGCAACAGCGAAGCGCCGCTGTGCGTGCTGGCCGCTTCCACGCCCGGCAATTGCTTCCACATGACGATCGAGGCCGTGCGCCTGGCGGTCAAGTACATGACGCCGGTGATCCTGCTGACCGACGGCTACCTCGCCAACGGCGCCGAGCCGTGGCGGATCCCGGACGTCAGCACCCTGCCGAAGATCCCGGTGAGCTTTCGCAAGGACCCGGAGGGTTTCCACCCATTTTTGAGGGACGAGACCACGCTCGCGCGGCCCTGGGCCGTGCCGGGCACGCCCGGGCTCATCCACCGCATCGGCGGCCTGGAGAAGGACCACGATTCGGGCCACATCTCCTACGACCCGAAGAACCACGAGCGGATGTGCCGCACCCGCGCGCAGAAGATCGCCGGCATCGCGAACGACATCCCGCTGCAAACCATCGAGGTCGGCAACGACTCCGGCAAGCTGCTCGTGCTCGGCTGGGGCTCGACCTACGGCGCCATCCGCGAAGCGGTCCAGCGCTGCCGGGATCGGGGCCTCGACGTGTCCCACGCGCATCTGAATTACATTCACCCCTTCCCCCGCAACCTGGGCGACTTGCTCAAGAGGTTCGACCGCGTGCTGGTGCCCGAGCTGAACTTGGGGCAGCTCACGCAGATGATCCGCAGCACCTATCTGGTCCCCGCAGAGGCCTTCCCCAAGGTGGAGGGCTTGCCGTTCCGCATCGCGGAGCTGGAAGACAAGATCCGCCAGGTGATGGAGAGCTGAGCCATGAACGACGTCATCGAACCCTCGAAACTCACCCGCAAGGACTTCGCGACCGACCAGGACGTGCGCTGGTGCCCGGGCTGCGGCGACTACTCCATCCTGGCCAACGTCCAGCGCGTCATGCCGGAGCTCGGCGTCGCGCGCGAGAACATCGTGTGGGTCAGCGGCATCGGCTGCAGCAGCCGCTTCCCCTACTACATGAACACCTACGGGTTTCACACCATCCACGGCCGCGCCCCGGCGATCGCGATGGGGATCAAGACGGCCAACCCGAGCTTGAGCGTGTGGCTGGCGACCGGCGACGGCGACGGCCTCAGCATCGGCGGCAACCACCTGATGCACTGCCTCAGGCGAAACCTGGATATCAAGATCCTGCTCTTCAACAATCGGATCTACGGCCTCACCAAGGGGCAGTACTCCCCGACGAGCGAGATCGGCAAGGTGACGAAGAGCACGCCCGTCGGCTCGGCCGATCAACCCGTCGACCCAAGCACCTTCGCGCTCGGGTCGGGTGGCAGCTTCGTGGCCCGCTCGATCGATACCGAGGCCAACCACCTGTGCGACGTGCTGCGGCGCGCGGCCACGCACAAGGGGACCACGTTCACCGAAATCTATCAGAACTGCAACGTCTTCAACGACGGGGCGTTCGATAGCTTCACCGACAAGGCCGTCAAAGACGACCGGCAGATCCGGGTCGAGCACGGCAAGCCGCTCATCTTCGGCGCGAACCGCGACCGCGGCCTGAGCCTCGACCCACGCACGATGTCGCTCCGGGTGATCACGCTGGGCAAGGATGGGACCGAGGCGGACGTGTTGGTCCACGACGAGACGAACGCGACGCTGGCCTACCTCCTGGCCCGCATGCCCTACCCCGAGTTCCCGGTCGCGCTCGGCGTCCTGTACGCCACCTCGCGCCCAACCTACGACGGGACGCTCATCGCGCAGCGCAAGCAGGCGGTCGAGAAACTGGGCCGCGGCGATCTACAGAAGGTTCTGAACTCCGGAAGCACCTGGCAGGTCTGAGGCGCAAACGGCCCCCTCGGCGCGGAAGCGCTGGCGATCCCGCGCCGAGCGGGCTAAAAGCCATCGGGTAACATGGGAAGCCCGCAAGATCCTCGACACCGCCGCCGTGAGCGTCAACGCCGTGCCCGCAAGAACATCGAGTGGGAGCTGAAGCGCGAGCACGAAAACGCCGAGGCCGCCAAGCCCAAGGCGTCGGCCAAGACCGCGACCTGACGGCCGCGAAGGGGCGCGAGCCGCGAGGTGGCTGAAGCTCCCGTCTACCGGTGCTCCGCTTGCGGAGCCCCCGTCGACAAAGCCAAGCGGACGTGCGGGTTCTGTCAGGCGCCTGTCGCGACGGTGCGCTGCGCCGGGTGCTTTCACATGAACGTGCCGCAGGCGCTGCACTGCTCCGGGTGCGGCCGCGCGCTCGGGCTCGAACCCATCGCCGCGCCCGACGAGCTAGCGTGCCCGGAGTGTCGCCGCCGCTTTCGATTGTTTCGGGCCGACGCTGGCGCCTTGCACGACTGCGAAGGTTGCGGCGGACAGTTCGTCGAGCACGTCCTGTTGCGGGAGCTCTTGGAGCAGCGGGAGGTCTACGGGCTGGCAGCCCCGAGCCGGAGCGCTGCCAATCCGCTCGATCAGCCGGTTCGCTACCGGCCTTGTCCCGTTTGCCAGGTGCTGATGCATCGCCGAAACTTCGGCAGGACCAGCGGGGTGATCGTGGACGTCTGCACGCAGCACGGAATTTGGTTCGACCCGGGTGAGCTGCCGCGCGTGCTCGCCTTCGTCGCGGACGGAGGGTTGGTCCGAGCGCGCAAGCTGGAGGAGGGCCAGCGCCGGGCGGCGCCCCCGCCTCGCCCCGGCAGCGCTGCCGGCGGGATCGGGAGCTTCGACGACGAGTCGTCTGGCGGCTCGCTGATCGACGGCGCCGTCGCGGTGGTCGTGAATTTTGCCGACGCGGTCGAAGCGCTCAGCGTTTGGCTGAAGGACCGCCTGGGCAAGCGCTGAGCGCCGGCGCGCTCACGGCAGAGCCCGTGGGCCCGCTCGAGCGGCGCAGCGCCGTGCGCGACTCGAAGCGGCGCTCTCGACATCTTGGCCACACATGGCAAAATTCGAGATCGACCGCCATGGCGACGAAAAAAGGCATCGGCACCAAGCAGGACACGGAGCGGGACGAAGGCCTCGCCGTGGCCGATCGGCCGGCGACCAAACGCCCGCGCCGCTACCAGGTGGTCTTCCACAACGACGACTACACGACGATGGAGTTCGTCGTGCACGTCCTGATGAAGTTCTTTCACAAGAGCGAGACCGAAGCCACGCAGATCATGCTGCACGTCCACCTCAAGGGCTTTGGCGTGGTGGGGCTCTACACTCGCGACGTGGCCGAATCCAAAGCCTCGCAGGTCATGGACTACGCCAAGGAGCACGGTCACCCGCTCAAGTGCACCGCGGAGCCAGAGGATTTCGAAGAAGGCTCCGACTCGTGAAGCGTCGTGCTCCGCGCGCGGGGCTCGCCTTCGGTAACAGACAGGACCGAGACAGATGAAAGTCAGCGCAGAAGTCGAAATTGCCTGCTCCCTGGCGGTCCGCGAGGCGGAGCGGCGCCGCCATGACCTGACCACGGTCGAGCACCTGCTCTACGCCCTGATGCACGACCAAGAGACGGCGCGCGTCGTGCAGAAGGCCGGCGGAGACGTCGAGCGCATCAAACAGGCGCTGGAGCGGATCTTCGAGGACGAGATGCAGCCCGTCCCGGGCGCGCGCTCGATCGTCCCCTCCCCTTCGCGCGGCTTCCAGCGCGTGCTGCAGCGCGCGGCCTATCACGTGGAGTCGAGCGGCAAGCAAGAGCTGAAAGGCCCGAACGTCCTGATCGCGATCTTCGCCGAGGTGGACTCGCCGGCCGTTCAGGCCCTCACCGACGCCGGGCTGACCCGCTACGACGTCGTCAACTACGTCTCACACGGCATCAGCAAGGGCGACGAGGACGAGCTCGAGCCGGCTGGCGACGGGGCCGATGGCGACGACGAACAGGCGCAGACCGTAAAGGATCCCCTGTCGAAGTTCGCCGTCAACTTGAACGAGCGCGCCAAGGCCGGGGAGATCGAGCCGTTGGTCGGCCGGGAGAAGGAGCTGCGCCGCGCCATCCAGGTGCTCGCCCGTCGCCGCAAGAACAACCCGCTGTTCGTCGGCGACGCCGGTGTCGGCAAGACCGCCATCGTCGAGGGCCTCGCCGCTCGCGTGGTCGAGGGCGAAGTGCCCGAGCCCCTGCAGAGCGCCGTCATCTACGCGCTCGACATGGGGGCGCTGCTCGCCGGCACCAAGTTTCGCGGCGACTTCGAAAATCGCGTCAAGGCGGTGCTCAAACAGCTCGAAGATTTGCCGGGCGCGGTGCTGTTCGTCGATGAGATGCACACCGTCATCGGCGCCGGAGCCGCCAGCGGCGGCACGATGGACGCGGCCAACATGCTCAAGCCGGCGCTGGCAAGCGGCAAGCTGCGCTGCATCGGCGCGACGACCTTCGAGGAGTACCGCAGCCACCTCGAGCGCGATCGGGCGCTCGCCCGGCGCTTTCAGAAGATCGAGGTGCTCGAGCCCAGCCTCGAAGAGACCGTGCTCATCCTCAAGGGCCTTCTGCCCCGCTACGCGGAGTTTCACCAGGTCACCTACACCGACGAGGCGGTGGAAGCGGCGGCGAAGCTCGCTCAGCGGCACCTGCACGATCGAAAGATGCCGGACAAGGCCATCGACCTCATCGACGAAGCCGGCGCCGACGCCAAGCTCGAGCAGGGGCCGGGGGCCGAGGTGGGGGTCGATCGCATCGAGCAGGTCGTCGCGCGGATGGCCCAGATCCCGCCACGCCAGGTGAGCACCAGCGACAAGTCGGCCCTCCGCAACCTGGAGTCGGATTTGAAGCAGGTCGTCTTCGGCCAGGATCGGGCGATCCAGGAGCTCGCGACCGCCATCAAGTTGTCGCGCGCCGGATTGCGCCCCCCGGAGAAGCCGATCGGCTCGTACCTGTTCACGGGGCCAACCGGCGTCGGCAAGACCGAGGTCGCCCGCCAGCTCGCCAAGACGATGGGCATCGAGCTTTTGCGCTTCGACATGAGCGAATACATGGAGCGGCACACGGTCTCGCGCTTGATCGGCGCCCCGCCGGGCTACGTCGGCTACGACAAGGGCGGCCTGCTCACCGAAGCCATCGCCAAGACGCCCCACGCCGTGCTGCTCCTCGACGAGATCGAGAAAGCGCACCCCGACGTGTTCAACGTGCTGCTCCAGATCATGGATCACGGCACGCTCACCGACAACAACGGCAAAAAGACGGATTTTCGCCATGTCGTCATGATCATGACGAGCAACGTCGGCGCGGCCGACCTGGCGCGGACGCTGGTAGGGTTCGGCAACCGCGACAGCAAAGGTCGGGACGAGGTGGCCTTCAAGAACACCTTCAGCCCGGAGTTCCGAAACCGCCTCGACGCGCGGATCGCCTTCGACCCGTTGTCGCCAGACGTGATGGAACGAGTGGTCGACAAGTTCGTGCGTGAGCTCGGCGAGCAGCTCTCCGAGCGCAACGTCACCATCGAGCTCAGCGCCGCGGCGCGCACGTACCTGGCGGAGAAGGGCTACGACCCCAGGATGGGCGCGCGCCCCCTCGGCCGCTTGATCCAAGACGAGATCAAGCGCCCCCTCGGCGACGAGCTTTTGTTCGGCCAGCTCGAGCACGGCGGCCACGTGGTGGTCGACCACCGCGACGGCGCCATCACCTTCGATTTGCGGCCGAGCGGCGCAGCGTCTTGAGGAGCTCGCGCGCGAGCGGTTTCGGCGACGAGACCCTGGTGCGCGGCGGTCCGGGAGGCGGGGCTTGCGCGTGCCGAGCGTCCGGGCCGGCGCCCGCACCATCACCCACATGCCTGCATCCCAGGCCAGAACGGGGCCAGCTTCGCCTCATCCCGTTCCCCTTTGCCGTCTCCCCGGCGCGTGGCTTGCGGGGTCTTTGGGTGCTGGCGCCGGCTGCGCCCGGGCTGCTAGTCTGCGCGGCGACGGCAGCAGGTCGCGCCAGGGACGTCGCTGCGCCGCAGTGTGATGGGAGCCCCGATCCGTAAAGCTTTTGACCTTTCGCGACCTTGGTCCGCGATCGCCTCGCAGGGTGGGGCCGGCTCGTGACCCGCTGGCTCGTTCGCAACGGCGAGGACGCGCCGCTCGGGCCGGTCACCACCGAGGTCGTCAGGAGCGCTCTCCGAGCAGGCCGGCTATCGCCGAGCAGCCAGGTGTGCGTCGCCGGTGAGCAGCGCTGGCAGCCCGTCTCGGCGATCCCGGAGCTGTGCGGCGCCGACGAAAACGAGCAGACCCCGACCGGCGTCACCCGCCCGCCCTGGCTGGACGGCGCACCGGCAGCCCCCGGTGACGGAGCGCTGCCGCCGCTTCTGGAGGCCACGGCGTTCGACGACGAGCCGACCGAGGTCATGAGCTCGCCGCTCGAGCCTCACGGCGGGTCCGCCCCCCCGGCGGCGCTGGATGACGAGGACGCTCCGACCCGCGTCATGGCCTCTCCGCTGACCGCGGCGCCGCCGCGCCGTTCGGCCTCGCTCCGTCCCGTGCGACCTCCGCGCGCCCCGACACCCTTCCCAAGCCGATCGCCACCACCGGTCACCGGCGCGGCCGCGCGCTCGGCGGACCGGCCGCGCGAGGGCCTCTCCGCGCAGCCGGCGCCGCCGCCGCTCAGCGTCTCCACCCAAC
>JAEZYZ010000108.1 GCA_023418705.1 Pseudomonadota bacterium
CGGCGGGGCCACGGGCGGCGCCGCCGGGCACGCTGGCGGCGGCGCACCCTCGGGCGGCGCGAGCGCCGCTGGCGGCAGCAGCGGCGGCGATCCGAGCGGCGGCGCGGCGGGGGCGGCCGGGGCCCCGATGGGCACGTGCGGCAACGGCGTCGCCGAAGCCGGGGAGGCGTGTGACGGCGAGGACGTCGCCCACACCTGCGCCGACTACGGCTTCGACGAGGGGACGCTCGCCTGCACGGCGCGCTGCAGCGCCGACACGAGCGGGTGCAGTGGCAGCGAGCGCTGCTTCGACAACCGCGACAACGACGGGGACAAGCAGCTCGACTGCGTCGATGAAGACTGCGCCGCGGCGTGCGCGGCCGCATGCGTCGACCCACCCCTGCTCGCTGACTCGACGACCGTCGCCGGCAATACCTTCGGGCACGCCGCCGAGACCGATCCTAGCTGCGCGAGCGGCGCCACCGGGTCGGAGGTCGAGTACCGCTTCACCGCCGAGCAGACGGGGATGCTCGAGCTCGAGCTGCAGACGGGGGCGGACCTGCTGCTCTCGGTGCGGCCGAGCTGCGGCGACCCCAGCGGCGAGCTCGGTTGCACCCGCGGCGGGCGGCTGCGGGTGCCGATCCAGGCGGACGACCAGGTCGTGATCGTGGTCGACGGCGCCGAACCCGACGCCTCCGGCGTCTATCAGCTGTCGGCACGTTCTCGCCCGATCGCGTGCGGGGATGGCATTCGGGACGTGGGTGAAGGCTGCGACGACGGCAACGAAGCCGGCGGCGACGGTTGCAGCTCGGGCTGCGCCGTGGAGTCGAGCGAGGCCGAGCCGAACGACACCCTCGATGCCGCCAACGCGGTCGCCTCGCCCTTCTTCGGCGAGATCTCCGACGGCGACACCGACGTGATCGCCGTCACCGCCGCCGAGCCGCTCACCTCCCTGACCGCGGAGATCGCCGACTTCGGCGACGGCGCCTGCGCCAGCGGTGAGCTCGACAGCTTCGTGGAGATCCTCGACGACGGCGGCGGCGTGCTCAGCGAGGACGACGACGGCGCCGAAGGTCTCTGCTCCCTCGCCGCCGTGTCGAGCGACGGCCCCTTGCCGGCCGGCGTGTACTACGTCCGCGTCACCGCCGCCCCGACAGGCTTCACCGCGAGCTTTCCCTACGTGCTGCGGATTTCCGCCGAGTAGCGGTTGACTTAGTCCTGGACTTAGTCCACCCTTGGAAGGTGTCGGAGATCAACGTTCACGAGGCGAAAACCCAGTTTTCCAAGCTCCTCAAGCGCGTCGAAGCGGGTGAGGAGGTGGTGATCGCACGGGGTGGGCGTCCGGTCGCGCGCCTCGTCCCCTTCGAGCGCCCTTCCCAGCGCGCGTTTGGGACGGACCGAGGCCGGTTTCGGGTTCCCGAGGATTTCGACGCGCCCTTGCCCGAACACGTGCTCGCCTCCTTCGAGTGATGCGCCTGTTGCTCGACACGCATTGCTGGCTCTGGCTGCAGACAGAGCCAGAGCGCTTTTCTCCCGACGTCCTGCTCGAGCTCGGTGACCCGGCGACCGAGCTCTTCTTGTCGGCGGCCAGCGCGTGGGAGATCGGCATCAAGTACGCGCTCGGCAAGCTGCCGCTGCCGGAGCCGCCCGATGTCTACGTGCCCTCCCGGCTCGAGCGAAGCGGGACGAGCCCGCTCGCCGTGTCGCACCGGCACGCGCTGCACGTTGCTCGCTTGCCGAACCACCACCGCGACCCGTTCGACCGGCTGCTCGTCGCGCAAGCACAGCTCGACGGCTTGACCTTGATGACCTCGGATCCGCTGCTGTCTCCCTATGAGGTTCAGCTCCGGGCAGTGAGTTGATGATCATTCGACGAAGAACACGCCTTTGAGGTCCTCGGTGCGCGAAAGCGGGACGCCGTCGGCGTTGAGCGAGGTCGCTCGAAATTGGTAGAACATGCCCGGCTCCAGGCTGGGGCCCGCGTAGGTCACCCTGGCGTCGGCGTTGCCGCCGGGGTCGAAGTTGCCGCTGGTCTCCCAGACCAGTTCCCCTAGCGCATCGTAAACCTCCACCAAGTATGCGTCCTCGCTGGAGTCGTCCTCCCAGACGAACGTGGGTGTCCCGCTCACGCCCTCCGCAGACGACGCCCCTGGCGATACGACGGCGAGCGCTCCGGTCACTTTGAACCCGTCGACGCTGACGTTCGCGCCGTCCACCTCGATGCGCTGGATTTCGGTGCCACCGATGCTGGTGTCGGGATCGCGGACGAGGTCGTCGTTTTCGAAGGCCGCGAGCACGACGTAACGCCCGTCGGGCACGTCCCCGATCGACCAGGCTCCAGATACGTCGGCTGCGCGCAGTCCAGGCGGCACCTCACCCCGAGCCACCGACTCGACGAAGGTCTCCTCGACGGCCAAGATCACGCTCGTCGCCGAGCCGCCGGGGGCGTTGACAATCGAGAGGGTGCCGCTCACCGTCGCCACCGCTTCGCCAATCACGTTCAAATCGACGCCCGAAACGCCCTCACCCGCCGGCACGACGGCTGACGGAGCGTCCAGCTGCACCCCGGACAAGAAGCCCCTCACCCGAACGTCCCCAGCCGGTACGTTGAAGACCGTATAGTTGCCGTCGAAGTCGGCCACGGCGCTTTCGTCGCCCGCGACGACCAACGTCCCACCGGGTCTTTCGGCCAGAACGCGACCGGAGACACTGCCCAAGCTGGACACATCATCGAAAGGGATGATCGCGATGTCGGTGGCCACCGACTGCACGGTCGCCGGATCGCCGGTGGCGGTCCCCAGATCGATGGGCAACGCGACCCGGGGCGCCCGCGGAAACGTAAGAAACCCAAGCGCATCCGCGCGCAGCGTGATGTCCTTTCCGACTGGGGTCCCATCGGCTTTCCTATCGGAAGGGACCGCGAGCTCGTAGTCTCCATCGGCGTTCGTGACCGCGACACCGGAGATGGCAACGTCATTGGCATCACGGGCGACGACGTGCGCTCCCTCGATAGGGCTACCATCGGCCGTGCTAGAGACGTTGCCCTTCACCAAGACTGGCGCGAAGCAGGCCGGCTCCCCTCCCACGACGTTCTCACACACCAGCCCAGCGTCGCAGCCGGTGCGCTCCTCGACCGAACACGTCGTCGCCTCGTCCACTGCTTCGCTCCCGCACGCCATGAGCACCACCGGTACGAGCAGCGCCCCTCGCCGGCCCCTCTTCCCGAGTTTTTTCACCATGGCGAGTAGGTGGACGGTGAAGCGGTCGCTTATCACTTTAGAAGACGATACTGGACGTGCGCCGTTGACTTACACGCTCGAGCCTTTCGCCGTACGACGGTCTGCGGTTGACCGTCGCACGGAGCAGCGGCCTCCACGGCCACCACTCGGGGCCGGCTCGCAAGATCGCCCGCTCACCCCTTTGACGAGCCGATGCCATGGCGTCGGCGCGTCGCGGCGCGCTCTGTCCCAAGCCCTGCTGGGCCGCGCCGCCTCTCCAGAGCACGGCCGCTCCCCGCCCGAGCGGCCTTGAATATCGCTGTAGGGCCGGGTGGGCCGCTTGGCGCTCGCGACGGCCGCGCATCTGTGATATCGCGGCGCCCATGCCGGAAATCATTTCAGTCTCTGCCCGTGAAATCCTCGACTCCCGTGGCAACCCCACGGTCGAAGCCGAGGTCGAAACTCAAAGTGGCTACGTTGGTCGTGCCGCCGTCCCGAGCGGCGCCTCGACCGGCGTGCACGAGGCCGTCGAGCTGCGCGACGGCGACAAGAAGCGCTACCTCGGCAAGGGCGTGCAGAACGCCGTCGCCAACGTGAAAGACAAGCTCGGCCCCGCCGTCTGCGGGCTGCCCGTCTACGATCAGGCCGGCATCGACAAGAAACTTCGGGAGCTCGACGGCACCTCGAACAAGGGCAAGTACGGCGCCAACGCCATCCTCGCCATCTCGATGGCCGCGGCCCGCGCGGCCGCCGAGGGCGTGGGGCTGCCGCTGTGGCGCTACCTGGGCGGCGTGCAGGCGCGCGTGCTGCCGACCCCGCTCATGAACATCATCAACGGCGGCGCGCACGCGGACAACGGGCTGGAGTGCCAGGAGTTCATGATCGTGCCCGTCGGCTTCACGACCTTCGCCGAGGCGCTGCGCGCCGGGGCCGAGGTGTTCCACAACCTGAAGGCCAACCTGAAGAAGGACGGCCTGACGACCGCGGTGGGCGACGAAGGCGGGTTCGCGCCGCGCCTGGAGTCGAACGAGCACGCGATCCAGCGCATCATGCAGGCGATCGAAGCCGCCGGGTACAAGCCGGGTGAGCACATCTGCCTGGCGCTCGATTGCGCGGCGAGCGAGTTTTTCAAGGACGGCAAGTACACCTTCGACAAGAAGCAGGTGTCGGCGGCCGAGCTGGCCGACATCTACGTGCAGCTCACGAGCAAGTACCCGATCGTCAGCATCGAGGATGGCTTCGCCGAGGACGACTGGGACGGCTGGAAGCTCATCACGGACAAGATCGGCAACAAGGTGCAGCTGGTCGGCGACGACCTGTTCGTGACCAACCGCGCGCGCCTGGAGCAGGGCATCGCAAAGAAGACCGCCAACTCCATCTTGATCAAGGTCAACCAGATCGGCACGCTCAGCGAGACGCTCGACACCATCAACCTGGCCACCAAAAACGGCTACACCTCGATCATCAGCCACCGCTCGGGCGAGACGGAGGACGCGTTCATCGCGGATCTTGCCGTCGCGACCAACGCCGGCCAGATCAAGACCGGCAGCGCCAGCCGCAGCGATCGCATCGCCAAGTACAACCAGCTGCTCCGCATCGCCGAGCAGCTCGGCGCTGGCGCGGAGTACTCCGGCCGCGCGCCGTTCAAGCGCTGAGGCGCGACCTTCGGCTCCCGCGGGGCCGCGCCGAGCCACCAAGGCCAAAGGCGCGGTCCCCGGGCGAAGGTTTTGGCTTCACTTGCCTGCTTGATAGAGCCGTTCGGCTTTCTTGGGTGTCGTGCACTCGCTCCACGCGCCGTCCACACACACCTCCACCCCGACGAAGCAGCTCTTGACGCCGTCGATTTCCGGCAAGTCGACGCGGCAGTCGCGCCAGTCGCCGTCTTCGCAGCTTGCTGATGGGGGAGCGTCGACAGGGGTGATACCGCGGTAGTCGGTGGTCGTACCCTGGGCTCCATCCTGAACCAGCGGCGGAGCCGCCTCTGAGGCGCAGCCCGCGACCCATCCGACCAGAAGGACCAGGCTGTATCGTAGTGCTCTCATCTGCCGCCTCTCGCCGAAAACAGTTGCGCCTTCACAGCAAACGGACAGCCCCGGCGGACGCTAAAGGCAGCTGGCTTCGAAAGGTGTGAGGGCGTGGGCGCAAGGCGGCCCAACACGCCGTCGATGCCCGATCGCGGCAGACACGAGCACCTGCGTGCTTCGCGGGCCTCACCTGCCTCACCTGCGCGGAGCTCAGCTGCGCGAGACGAGCACGCTTCGTGGGCTGCCGTTCGTTCGTCCCTCAAGCCGCTTCGAAGATGGCCGTTCGGATCGTTCGTCGAGAGCGAACGAAGCTACAAGTGCCCCCTTGCGCTCGACAATCTGCTCCTGTGTGCGAGGGGCCCACAGCGCACCACTGAAATGCCGCAAGGCGGGGCAAGTCTCCTAGCGTGCGTGCCGTTACCTAGTTTAGTCTAAAAACTTAGGACTACTGTCGCCCGCCTTTGGTGAAAGCACCGGCCAGCTCCGCTGCTGGTTCGCGGGTCAACGGCTCCAGGGCTCGCTCCGATGACGTTTCGCTGCTCTCATCCGCTCGTGTGGACGCTGGGGATCTCAGCGGCGTGCGTCCTGGTCGCCTGTTCCGACGAGGAACGCCCTGGCGGACATCCCGGCAAGCCGAGCGGGGGCACCAGCGGCGCGGGCGCGGAGCCATCCACTGCAGGCAGCGGGGGCGCGGCCGCCGGCGAGGCGGGAGCGGGCGGTGGATCGCAGGCAGGCGGGGCGGCGGGAGCCGCCGGGAGCAGCGGCGCCGGGGGCGTCGTCACCGTACCGGTCGATGGCGGCGTGGACGGCGGCGACGAGCCGATTCCGAGCTGCGTCGACGGGCGCGCCTTTCGCGCGGCGGGGGCTGCGTTCGTTTCGCCGACGCCGGTGTCGCTCGCCAGCGCGCTCAACGAGCTCGTCTACGAACCGACCGCGCACCCGCTCACGATCGCGACCCTGGCGCGCGGCGCGACCGGCACGGTCGCGGTGTCGTTCACCGAGCTTCCCACCGACGCTATCCACGAGCGCTTCCCGGAGGCCTTCGCCCCGACCTCGGCGAGCCTGTCGGTCATCGACAACCAGCTCGTCTCCGGAGCGCCGCAAACAACCGGCTATCTCAGGCTCACCGACGCCAGCGGCGAGGTCGAGATCGAGCTCAATGAGCTGAGCGTCGATGCCGTCCCCATCAACGGTTGTGACGCTCTGCGGGCATCGGTCAGCGCCGTCATCCCGGAGACGCAGGGCGAGATCGCGCTCTCCCTCGCAGACGGGGAGCACACCCTCTCGGCACTGGCGGCGAGCGACGGCCTGCGTGACGGTGGCGGGGGTGGTCCCTGGTCGGTGAAGCTGGTGTTCGACGCCGAAGGGGTGGACTTCGACTTCGACTCTTTCCCGGAGTAGCTCGTGGCAAGCACGCTCAACGCCATCTTTCAGAGGGTCCGCCGGGGAGCAAAGCTGCTCTTGGCGCTGCCGCCTGCGGCGCTCGTGTTCGTCGCGTGCGAGTCGAACGAAGACCTGCCGGGCCTCGGGGGCGGAAGCGGGTCGCTCGGCTGCGTCGATGCCGACGGCGACGGCTTCGGTGAACATTGCGCGATGGGCAGCGACTGCGACGACGCCGATCCCAACGCCACCAACGAGTGCTACCGCTGCAACAAGCCGCGCCCCGGCTGCAGCTGCAGCAGCGACGGGCAGCGCGCGCCCTGCGGTCAGGTCGAGAGCGAGGTGGCCGGGCAGAAGACCTGTGGCCTTGGCGAGACCGTGTGCACCGATGGGGTCTGGGGCGAGTGCATCATCAACAACTCGGTCAAGCTCTTGCCCCTCGGCGACCCGAAGGGCTTGATGTCGCTCGCGCCCGCGGTCGGTTGCGACAGCCCCTGCGATCCGTACTGCCAGACCTGGCCGGACACGCCGACGCCAGACCTGACGGATCCGGCGACCGGCGTCATCGGCACCGGCGCCGGGGTCACCATCGGCCAGGGCGAAGCGACGCTGCCGCCGTCCGCCTGCAAGGGCGGCGACGCTGGCGGCTGCGCGCACCACCTGTGCGAGACCGGCGCGCCGCTCGCCGCCGGCTGCGACAACATCGGCGCCACGCACTGTACCCCCGAAGGGAGCGCCTGCTCCGACTCGGTGCCTTGTTGCCATGGTCTGAGCTGCGAGAGCGGGACCTGCGTCGTGCCCAACGCCGGCGGCCGCGTGACCGTCTTCTTCGAGGATTTCTCGAGCGGCGGCAGCGACTGGTCCACACAGGGCGAGTGGGAGATCGGCAGCGCGCAGTTCTCCTGGTTTCCCCAATACGGCAACCCGGACCCATCGAGCGACACCTCCCCGGGCTGGGACAACCGGGTCGCCGGCGTGGTGATCGGCGGCAACGCCGCCCGCAACGAGCACGGCTACCATTACCTCACCTCGCCCGCGATCAACACGTCGAACGTCTCGGGCGCGCTCTACTTGTCGTTCCGGCGCTGGTTGAACAGCGACTACGCGCCGTACATGCGAAACCGCATCCAGGTGTACAACGGCAGCTCCTGGCAGACGATCTGGCAGACCGGCAGCTCGCCGGGCGTGCGCGACGACTCCTGGGCGTCGATCCAATACGAGATCACCGAGCACAAAGCCTCGAACCTGCGCGTGCGTTTCGGCTTCGAAATCGCCAACGACAACGTGCAGCGGGTCAGCAGCTGGAACCTCGATGACATCGAGATCTGGGCGGACGCGCCCGCGGTGAGCTGCGCGGCCGAGGGCGGCTCGTGCGCGGACGGGGGCACGTGCTGCACCTCGGCGCTCTGCACGGACGGGGTCTGCTCGTCCCCGAAGAGCTGCACCGACCGCATCTGCGAGCTTCAGCCGAGCTGCTGCACGGACGCCTGGGACATCACCTGTGTGAACCTGCTTGCCACCGAGTGCAACCTCGAGTGCGCGATGGACGGCGATGCCGAATGCGTGCTCTGCCACCAGGACGCCATCGATCACGACGGCGACGGCTACTCCTACGCCGACGGCGACTGCAAGGACTGCGACGTCAACATCAACCCGGGCGCCTACGACTTCCCCGGCAACGGCATCGACGAGAACTGCGACGGTACCATCGACAATCCGTCCAACATCTGCGACGCCGGGCTGAGCTTCTCGAGCTCGGACCCCGACAACTTCGCCCGCGCCATGGACCTGTGCAAATTCACCACCAGCGGCGCGACCGGCTCGTCGCGCACCTGGGGGGTCATCAGCGCGGAGCTCGTGAGGGCGGACGGCTCGTCCTGCAGCAACTCGCTGCAGCGCGCCATCATGCAGCGCTTCGGCAACAACAACGTGCCGCTTTACGGCGACCGCATGGTGTCGTTCTCGTCGGGCACGGCGCGCGACCGCGATGACTCCGGGTTCAGAAACCCGAGCGGCCAGCACGGCAGCTACGACGCCAACACCTACGCCAAACCCCCGACCGGTTTCCCAAAGAACGCGCAAGGGTGCCCGAACGGCACGGCCGCCTACGACTCCTGCGGGCTCAAGCTCAAAGTCCGAGCGCCAACGAACGCCGAGTCGTTCTCCTATTCCTTCAACTTCTTCACGACCGAGTACGCCGAGTGGGTGTGCACGTCGTACAACGACTCCTACATCGCCCTGTACACGGGCAGCGCCAACCCGATCGCCGACAAGAACATCTCCTTCGACAAGAACGGCAACCCCGTCAGCGTCAACGTCGGCTTCTTCTCCATCCCCGGCAACCAGAGCCAGACCTCGCACCCGGTGCTCGACGGCACCGGCTACGACGGCTTCTGCAACAACACCCAGCACGGCTACAGCAGGAACGGCGTGTGCGGCGGCGCGACAGGGTGGCTCACGACCACCGCGCCGGTGGCCGGCGGCGAGGAGATCGAGCTGTTCTTCAACATCTGGGACACCGGCGACCACTCGTGGGATTCGCTGGTCCTGCTCGACAACTTCCAGTGGTCGGCGAGCCCCGCTACGGTGGAGACGCTCCCGACCGTGACCGCGCCGCCGCAAGAGTACAAGCCGGGCGACTTCATCCGCGTCTACGACGCCCACGACGCCTGCTCGCCGGAGGACACGCCGCTTTGGGGCCACTGGTCCTGGACGGCGGTCACTCCGTCGGACACCCGCATCGCCTACTACGTCGCGACGGCAGACACGGAGGCGGAGCTCGCGACCGCTCCCGAGCACCCGCTGCTCTTCAGCGATCCCCCGGGGCCGAGCGCCCTGTCCGGAACGCAAGCCATCGCGCGCGCGGGCTCGCCGGACACACAGAACGGCTCGGCCGTCGTCGACACCACGCTCGCCGCAGCCGGCGTGCCCAGAAACCCCCGCTTCGTGAAGATCCGCAGCCGGCTCACCCCGTCGA
Source organism: Pseudomonadota bacterium (assembly GCA_023418705.1). GTDB lineage: Bacteria > Myxococcota_A > Polyangia > Polyangiales > Polyangiaceae > JAEZYZ01. The sequence goes on from JAEZYZ010000108.1 coordinate 9,579, forward strand.
GCGCCAAGGACGCCGGACCCACACTCGCCGCGTGGAACCTCGAGCTGAGCTGCCAGAATCACCAGTGACGCCGGCGCGCTCCCACCAGCGCTGATCGGGCCGGGGCGAAGTCCAGGCGACCACGCCCGGTGGCGTCCAGCGGACCTGCGCGGATCTTCCGGCGACTGCGAAGAAACTCCACCTTCTCTCCATCAAACACCCGCTGCCAACCACTGGCGGCCAGTGCTAGGAGAGGCCCATGGCAAAATCGAAGGTGGCGGTTTTGAAGGTGCGGCCCGAGACGATCCTGAGCGACATCGAACGGCTCTGCGAGTTGGCCGGCCTGAGCACCGCGCTCGCGAAGGGCGCCACGACCATCCTCAAGGACAACATCTCCTGGCACTATCCCTTCCCGGGGGCCAACACGACGCCCTGGCAGCTGGAGGGGACGATTCTGGCGCTCAAGAACGCCGGCTACGCCGACGTGAGCTGCGTCCAGAACAAGACGGTCGTGACCAACGCCTTCAAGGGAGAGGATCTGAACAACTACGTGCCGCTCTTCCGAAAACACCAAATCCCGGTGCTCTACAACTTTCGGGACGCGGACATGAAGTGGATCGAGTACCGGCCGAAGGCGCGCCTGCACGTGCTGCACAAGATCTTCCCGGAGGGCATCCAGGTCCCCGACTACTTCTTTGGCAAGAACATCGTGCACCTGCCGACGGTCAAATGCCACATCTACACCACCACCACTGGCGCGATGAAGAACGCCTTCGGCGGTCTCTTGAACACCAAGCGCCACTACACGCATAGCTGGATCCACCGCACCCTCGTCGATCTGCTGGCGATCCAGAAGGAGATCCACTCAGGCCTGTTCGCGATCATGGACGGCACCACGGCCGGCAACGGCCCAGGCCCGCGCACGATGGTCCCCGTGGTCAAGGACTACATGCTCGCGAGCGAGGACCAGGTCGCCATCGACGCCGTGGCCGCCAAGATGATGGGCTTCGATCCCATGACGCTGGAGTTCATCAAGGTGGCGCACGACGATGGCCTCGGCGTCGGCGACCCGCGCGACATCGAGGTCGTTGGCGCCGACATCTCGAGCGAGAGCTGGGGCTTCTCCGTCGGCGACAACGCCGCCAGCCGGGTCGGCGATGTGATGTGGTTCGGCCCACTGAAGAAGTTTCAAAAGGTGTTCTTCCACACCCCGCTCGTCAACGTCTTCATCTTCGGCAGCGAGGCGTACCACGACTACTACCGCTGGCCGCGCAAGGACCGGCAGACCTTCGAGCACTGGAAGCGAGAGACGCACTGGGGCCAGCTCTTCGAGGCCTACGGGCGGGGCGAAAGCGACCGCGTGGCTCGAACAGCTGAAAGCAGCAGCCCTGCTTGACGTCTTCGAAGCAAGCGGTTGCTTCGCCTCACCCCCGAAGGATCGTGGCTCGGCGCGAGCGTGTTGGGGGAGACATGCTCCCACCTGCCGCTGAGCGCGCAGCATCTCTTGCGCGCGGGGCGGCGGCTGGCGGGCGCGGGCCGTGGCCGGAAAAATTGCCTCCGGGCACGATTCGGTGCTTGTATCCGCCTCTGGTGTAGTACTGCTCATCCGCGAGGCGATGACGATGAGGACACAGACGTCGATCTACCTGGCCAGCGTGTTGTTCCTTTTTGGCCCGGCGCTTCAGGCGCAGGCGGAAGAGCCCGCCGCGGCGGCAGCCGACTCGGCGGCGGCGCCCGAAGCGAGCGCCAGCGCGGACGCTCAGCTCACCCTCGGCGGCGACTCCGGCGCCAGCGCGGACATGTCAGGGAGTGGCGGCGACTACCTGAGCCGCTACGTGCCCACCGACGGCCGGTTCGAGTTCGGGGCCTTTCTCGGCGTGCTGTTCCCGTCCGGGGGTCACGATCTCTACAGCGCCTCGCCGCGCAGGACCTACGAGACGGCGTCGCGCTACCTGCTGGGCGCGCGACTGGGCTACTACCCCATCAAGTGGGTCGGGCTCGAGGTCGAGTACATGCACGCCCGCGGCGCGGTGTCCTTCCCAGACAGCTCCCCTCGCGCGGATTTCAACGCGGCCCGGGCGCAGGTGGTTGGGCAATTGGCGCTTTGGAGCATCACGCCATTCGTCGTGGTGGGTGGCGGCGCGCTGCAGGCCAACAGTCGAGCGCTGGGCCCCGACACGGACCCGGCATTTCACTTCGGCGTCGGCGCCAAGGCCGCCATCACCCGCAACGTCGCGTTCCGGCTGGACCTGCGCGAGACGGTGACCGATCGGATCAACGACGACTACGCGGGCTTGGCGTGGCACGAGGAAATCCAAGCGGGCGTCGTGTTCAACCTGGATGCGCCGCCAGCCGCCCCCGTCCACGTGCCGCCGCCAGACCGTGACCGCGACACGGTGCCAGACTCGGCCGATAAGTGTCCGGACGTCCCGGCGCTCACTGCGGACGGCTGCCCCGCCGACACCGACGGCGACGGGATCGCCGATCCGCAGGACCACTGCCCCCGAGAGAAGGGCGTCGCGCCGAACGGTTGCCCCGACCCTGACGAGGACAAGGACGGCGTGCCGTTGCCGTGCGACACCTGCCCGGAAGAGCCAGGTGTGGCTCCCGACGGCTGCCCCGTGCGCGATACGGACGGCGACGGCATCCTCGACGACGTCGACAAGTGCCCGAAGGAGCCGGAGACGAAGAACGGCTTCGAGGACGACGACGGCTGCCCGGACACCATCCCCGAAGAAGTGAAGGCGTTCACGGGCGTGATCGAGGGCATCGAGTTCGACGTCGGCAAGGCCACGATCCGGCAGGTCAGCTTCGCCAAGCTCGACAAGGCGGTGAACGTGCTGAAGAAGTACCCGTCGCTACGGCTCGAAGTGAGCGGGCACACGTCGAGTGAAGGCGCGGCGGACTTCAACCAAAAGCTTTCGGAGGACCGTGCAGCCTCCGTCAAGACCTACATCGTGGAGCACGGCATCGAGGCGAACCGCATCGAGACGCGCGGCGCCGGATCGAGCGAGCCCGTCGCCGACAACAAGACGGCGGCCGGCCGCGCCCGCAATCGTCGGATCGAGTTCAAGATCTTGCAGTAGGCGCGTCCCGCAGCGCGCGACGCCCCGCCGGGTCACCAACGCCGCGCCGCCGCGGGCCGAGG
>JAEZYZ010000140.1 GCA_023418705.1 Pseudomonadota bacterium
TCGCCACGAACGTGATCGTCGCCACGAACGTGATCGTCGCCACGAACGTGATCGTCGCCACGAACGCGGTCACCGCCGCGAGAGCGTTCGCCGCGCTGGCGACGACCACCGCAGCGCACGTCACAACGCCGGAGGACGCGGTCCCCAGCACACGCGCGGCCCCGCCCAAGAGCACTACTCGCCCGCGCGCGCCCAGGTACCAAGCGGACGCTGCCCCCAGACACACCCACCGCCGCGGGCGTTCCCTTCAGCCGCCCGCAGCGATCCCCGCCCGCCGCCTGCCGCCCGCCACCCGCGAGGTCGCCACGAGCGAGACAGAGTTCGAACGGCTTCGATCGCGGCGTTGATCAGATTTCGCTGGGCTACGGCTGGTGTCTTCGGTCATGTCGGTCGAAATGGCGGCCGATGGGCTCGGCGCCAGGGCGTTCCCAAAGGGCTAGGTTGCAAGCAAACTCGTGCGACGTATCAAAGACAACGATGGCGCATCGAGCGAACCTGCGAGGACATGAAGAGCGAGCTCGGCCTAGACCACTTTGAAGGCGCTCGTGCCGAAGTTGCCGGCACCATGTCAGTGCCGTCCTTGCCCGCTATGCGCTCGTTGTGCTGAACGCTCGCGGGCGTTTGGGCTCGCATTCTCTGAGCCGCTACCCGTTCGGGTTGACACCTGCTCGGCGAAGGCACCGGACTGCGTGGCATGCGAATCGTGGGGTCGCGGCCGTCTCCTCTGGGACGACGGCGAACACTCGGATCACCCCAAAGTGCGAGGGATGTTCAAGGTGTTCCGCTCCGCTCCCGCCCGCCACCGCGCTCCCGCCCGCCACCGCGCTCCCGCCCACCGCCGCAAGCCCGCGAGCGGCGGCTCAGCGGGTGCCGATGAGCAAGAGCACTTGCAGCATGGGGCGGCCGCCTTCGCCGGGCACCTCGCGGACGGCGATGCCGAAGGCGGCGCGGGGATCCTGCAGGAGGCGATCCGGAGGTTGTAGGCTCGCCGAGTCGGTCAGGAGCTGGCCGCCGGCAGAGACGCCGCGTAGATCCTTTACCTTGCGTGTCGAGAGCTGTTCGATCACCTGCTTGCCGATGCTGCGAAGGTCGCTTGGGCTGACCTCGCCCGCGAGGTCGGACAGGTGCCGCTCCGCCAGTTCCTGCAGGAGCGGGTGCACCTCGGCCTTCTTCAAGCCGCGCTTTTGGCGCGCGGATTGGATCAGCGCGAGCATCTTTGCCCGGGCATCGTCGGCGGACTCTCGTTCGCCGGGGCGCGCGAACACCTGAGTCATGGTCAGGTTGCGAGCGTCGGCGACCCCACCCTCGACGATGCCGACGCCCACGTGGGTCACGTCGGTGGACATGATGTTCTCGTGGTGGGGTGGGCTTTGCATCAGCCGTTCCTGTCCCATCGCGACGTCCATGGCCTCGGACAGGTTCTCCCGCGCGTTCAAGAACAGGTACCCGGCGGCGTTGAGGCGATCTTCGAGCGTGCCGCTGTTCGGGGAGTCGTGCGCGAAGAACTTGTGGTCGCGCATATCAGCCGAGTGGTAGCGGGCGATATCGGCGAGCTTCTCGTCGTACTTCAGCGGGGGCAAACCTGCGGCCGCGCGGTCGCGGTTGAGCAGGTGAAACATCTCACGCTCCGCGGAGCGGATCTGCTTGCTCGCGGGCACCTGGGGCAAGCCCTTGCCGAAGTTTGCGGCCGAAGGACTCGTGCGGCTGCAACCGAGCAGGGCAGCGATCAGCACGGCGAGGAGCGTGGCGGCAAACAGCGAGCCGCCGCGGAACGAGAAGCGGCGAGGCCACGCACTGGATTGGCACGACACGGGTCGAATCTGCCAGGTTTTCGCGCCACCGCCAGCCCAGCTGAGGTGAAGGCCTGGCGCAGGGTGTGGGTGCAACGCGGCGCAAGGACGCGGTTCGGTGACGCGCGTCGGCGGGCGGGGACGCGAGCGTGACGACCTCGACCGCGCGCCGGCCGGCCCGGCCGGACGCGGGAAGCTGTGTCATGGTAAGCGACGCATGCCGAGGCTTCGTACCCACCTGGCTGGCAGGCTTTGGATGGTGATCCTTCTGGCGACCGGTACCGGTCTAGCAACACAGCCGACGCGCACCATGCCACACTCAGAGCAGGGCAAGCTGCCCGGCGCCGCCGACGATTTGCTGCCGCTCGGGCGCGGCGGCGCGGTGATGCAGCTCTTGCACCACGTGCACAACACCCTGCAGGCGTCGAGCTACCACGCCGTCACGCGCGTCGATGTCGACGCCGGGAGCTATCAATTCGACTGTTCCGGCATGGCCGCGTGGGTGCTGAAGCGCACCGCACCGGTCGCCCATGCGTCGGTCGTCGCGCGGTCACGCAACGGCCGGCCGCTGGCGCGCGACTACTACCGGCAGATCGCCGCCGCCGGGCGGCGCAAGGTCGCGGGTTGGACGCACGTCGGGCGCGTTGGCGACGCCCGGCCCGGCGATGTCATCGCCTGGCTCAAGCCCAAGTGGCGGCGATCCGCCATGACCGGTCACGTGGCGTTCTTGGTCAGCGCTCCGGAGGGGGTGCCCGACATGCCTGGCGCCTACCTGGTTCGCGTCGCCGATGCGTCGCGCTACACCCATCAGGATGACACGCGCACCGGCACGGGCCGCAACGGCTTCGGCATGGGGACCATCCTGGTCCTGGCCCACCCCGAAACCGACGCTCCGGTGGCGTACGGCTGGCACGGCAACCGCTCGCGCTGGCTACCGGTGACGGACATCGCGATCGGTCGGGCGGAGCGGTAGACCTAGGTCGTTGTCGACGCGCCGGGACCTCCGAGCCGCTTCGATCCATCGCCGTCGTTGCGTTCTTTCGGGCACGGGCATGGGCACGTTTTACGGGGGCAGCAGCAATTCAGGGACAGCCCCTGGACTTGCGGCACATGGAGGTCGATCATCAACGGGTGCGTTGCGCGGTTCGGGCTTGGTCCAGCACGCTCGCCCTGGTGTCTTGCTTGGCGTGCAGCCGCGACAAGGTCGGGCAGGAGCGTGCCCCCTCTACCGAGCAGGCAAGCGATGCCTCACCCCTGCAATCCCGCGTCGAACTCCCGGAGAGCGCTAGCGGCAGGTCCCCGAAAAGGCAGGGTCCCACTCCCAGGCCGGATCCTCGCGTCATCGCCTTGGCAGAACGCACCGGCTCGGCCGACCCGAAGCTGGCTGCAGCGCTGCGCGACTGCGTGACCCGCCATTCCAGGCCCCAAGAACCCGTTCAAGGCGAGGAGTTGAGGAACCTCGTCCGTCAGATCAAGGCGTCTTGTCTGCTGCTTGCCGAAGACGAGAGGGCCCCGCACACGTTGGAAGCCAAGCGCCGCCTCGACATGAGTCGCTATGCAATGCCCCTGGTCATCGCCACCTATCCGCCGGCCCGCGCGCCCCTCGAGCTCCGCTACTTCTGCGGCGACGTGTGCCCGGACTACGGGTACGTGGTCTTCGCGATGGCCGACGTCGCTCCCGAAGACTGCTGCGCGATGGGATCGACGCCGGTCTTCGATGGTGCCCACAACAACTACGTCGGATGCGAGCCTCCGGAGCTGTCCGACCCAAAGGCGCATCAAGAAGCCTGCGATGGTGTTGCGCGCAGGACGAACGCGCCCGCCCCCGCGGATGCATTCTAGAGCGCCGGTCCGTTGTGCCCCGCCTTCGCTCATCATGAGCGACTGTCCTTGGGCGGGCCGGCGCACCGCGGCCCCACCGACGGATTGCAGGTTTGAGCTACTCGACCACCACCGGCACGAAGCAGCTGATGTTGGTCTCGATGCGGAAGTTCGACTCCAGCGTCTGGCGCTCGGCGTGGAAGATGTCCATGCGGTAGCGGCCGCCGGGCGCGATGCCGAGCGCCGCTGCCTGCTGGTCGAAATTGATGGTGCCCTGGAGCGCCTGGTGCAACCCGCCCAGATCGAGCGCGAGCTTTCCGTTGACGAAGATCCAGAGATCGTCGTCGCCGCGGAACGTGAACGTCTGTCCCGCCTTGTACTCGAACATCACGCTGCTCTCAGTCGTGAAGTGGTAGTTGTGCTGCTGGCCGGGCGTGTTGCCGAAGCCTTGGCCGTCGATCGGGAAGAAGGCGTTGGTGTCGTAGACGTAGACGCCCGAGCCGGGGGGGGTCTCCTCGAGCACCAAGACCGACGGGATTTCCACGTTGACGTCCGGAATGGTCGTGTACCACTGGTTGAACGTGTTCGCGCTTTGGATCTCGTAGGTCGGCGGCGCGAAATCCCAGGGCTCGCAGCGCAAGACCTCGCAGACGCCGGTCGGGTTTTGATTGCCGGTCGTCCAGCAGCCGGGGCCGGTGACGACGCGCTTTTGCTTGCCAACGCTCGGGAGCGTCAGTCCCTCGTAGGTCGTGTCGGGCGGCCCCGTGTAGAAGACCGGCCGGAAGCTGGCGTCGAGCTGGGGCTCGAGGAACCCGCAGCCGATGTCGTTCCAGCCCTTGAAGATCATCCCGTCGTCCTGGGTGACCATGCGAGCGGATGCCTCGAAATCGGGGTGGCCGCCGGCTTCGCCGTAGCCTTTGAAGTCGCGATAAATCACCGCCAGCTCGCTCGCGCAATCGGAGCCGTCGCCACCGCCAGTGCCGGTGCCCAGGCCCGCCCCGCTGCCGCCGCTGCCGATGATGGGTCCTGTTGCCCCAGTTCCTGTCGCGCCGGTGCCACCGGTCGCGCCGGTGCCATTGTTCGACGAACCGCCGCTGCCCGTCGAAGGGGCCGGATCGGCTGCGGAGCAAGCCAGGAACCCAGAAACCACAAGCACGCCAGAAGCGATGACGGTAAAGCGCTGCACGAGAGACTCCCTTTGTTCAGCCGCGGGCGAAACCCGCGCCCGCACGCCGCGAGTCTGGCACGCCGCCGCACCCACATCCATGGATTACGGTGATGGTACAACGTTTTGGTGATGCGGGAATCGCCGGCGGCTGCTCGAGCGTTTGGCGCGACGCTTGCTCTCAATGTTCGGCATGCGGTTGGGTGGCTCTCAGCGGCGGGCGATCGCACAGAAGGATCTCCGGCGCCGGTATTGGACGGGCGCGGTGTCGCTGGTCGGGGCGGCCAGCATGGTCCCGGTTTCGCTGCTCCAGCTGGGGCTCGTGAATGACTTGCCCGACCCGCCGCTCCGCGGCTTCGACTCGAAAAAGGTGAACCTCTCGGACGAGGCGCGGTTGCTCGGCGTGCGCGACGGTCCGATCACGTTGATGAATTTTCTCGCCAACATCCCGCTGGCGATCGCAGGCGGTAAGCACCGCGCGCGCCGGACGCCGTGGATCCCGATGGTGGCGGGTGCGAAGGCGCTCGGTGAGGCGCTCGGGGGGCGTTTGGTTCTTCTCGAAGATGCCCCGCATCGAGAAGGCCTGGTGCGGCTACTGCATCGTGGCCGCGGCCGCCAGCGTTGGGGTGTTCGCGCTGACGCTGCCGGAAGCCCTCCGGGCCGTCGCTCGACGGCGCAGCTAAGGCCTCGGCGCGGCGTGCTTCCTGGCGCTCCGTTGTCCGGACGCGCTCAGCTGGCCTGTCGCTCGGGGTCGCCGTTGGTCCAGGCCTCGACCTCTTCGGTGGTCAGGCTGCCCGAGGGGAGCAGGCGCCCGTCGATGAGGCCCTGTTGGAGGTCCGGCAAGTACTGGTCACGAGAGAGCAAGGTGCCGTGGCAGACGTTGGACGTCGCGCGGCCGCCGGCACCGTCGAGTCGCCGCGCCAGCGTGCGCACGAGCCAGGTCGGGATTTCGTGCGCCTGGTCGGGGTAGATGAACTGAAACAAGACCAGGTGGCTCAGCAGCACCGGCCAGTGTTCGTCGAAGCGCTCGAGGAGCCGCCACCAGTCGATGGTGTCGGCCGTCGCGCGGAGCAGGTGAGCGACGTCGGCGCCGTCGAAACGCTCGCGCTCCATGATGAAGGACTTGACCCAGATCGTCTCTTCGATCGGGCAGACCCACACCGGCACGTCGAACAAGCTGGCCCGCGTCGCAAACTGGAACCAGGCGTTGTCCACCCGGCAGACGCCGTTGGCCGAACCGAAGATGAGGTCGACGTAGTGCCTGTCGCAGTAGCTCTTGGCGAGCCAGTGCGAGAACACGAGCTCGCTCGGGTAGCCAGCGGCGCTGAGAGCGTTCATGCTCGACTCGAGGTCGCGGCGGCGAACGAACAGATCGAGGTCTTTGGTGTCCCGCTCGATGCCGGTGTAGACCTTGAGCGCGGCGGCGCCGCCGACGAGGAAGGGCACGCCCGCGCGTTGCAAAGCTTGCAGGGCGTGCCGATAAAACCGCGTTTGCGCTGGCGGCATGTGGAGCGGGTCCTGGTCTGGCCTCTGGTGTGGTGGGTCGGGGCGACCCGGAGGCGCTGAAAGGAGCGATACAAGCCGCGTGCCAGGCGTAGCTCTGAGCGAAAATCGCCGGAAGGCGCGATCGGCGTGCGGCGCTCGACGCTCGAGGGTGCGCTCGATCACGCAAACTTGCCCCGCCTCTGGTCAGCGGCGGGTTCGGGCGTCCGTCGACGCCAACGTGGGCAGCCGGCCCACACCTTGACCGCTCGCGCGCTCGAGGACGGCGCGCCGAGCGGCCCTCGCAAAGGCGCGCGCGCCGATGGGCGGCGGGTGTAGACTTGGGGTTCCATGCAGCTCGGGAAGGTCAAGAAGCGCACTTGTCCTCATTGTGGCGCGCCGCTTCAGCTCACCAAGGGTGTCAGCGACATCACCTGCCAGTATTGCGGCACTGCGGTGCACGTCGAGTGGACGCGGCAGCGGCCGCCACGAGAGAAGGCCAAGCCGGACACCGTCTACGCTTCGCCTGGGATGGGCGTGGGCGCCGGCGTCCTGGTGGCGCTGTTCTCGCTGGCGCCGGTGGTGGTGTCCCTGGTGATGTTCGCCGGTCCCGCGCTGGGCGACCTGGCGGTGCGGTTCGGCGTTTCGAAGCTGGTCTTCCCCGTCTCGTGTGGCGTGAACGAGGCGGTACAAATCGTTGGGATCACCCACCACGGCACCGGCACGTTGATCACGGCGGACGTCAACTGCAGGCTCCTCATCCGCGACTCTCAGCTATCGGCGGACGTGGTGGTGGACGCCAAAAACCTGGCCAACATCACGATCGAGAACAGCACGATCGAGGGCGCGGACGTCGCCATTCAGGCCGGCATGAACACGCGCATCGCGGCCGGCGCCGGCAGCGTGCTGAGAGGGCGAGAAGCGGCCGTGGAGGCGAGCCACAATCTACAGCTCTCGCTCGAGGGCGCGAGCCTCGAGGCTGAAGAGGCGGGGCTCAAATCCGGGGTGAACGCCAAGCTGAAGCTTTCGAAGAAGTCCAAGATCGCCGGCAAGGAAGTCGGGGTGGACGGCGACACCAATTGCGAGATCGAGCTCGATGACTCGATCATCGAGGGCGGCGAGCGCGGGCTGCTCGCGGGCGTGAACGCCAAGGTCCGGCTGGAGGATGGAGCCAAGCTGAAGGGCGGGCGCAGCGCGCTGGAGGCGGGGACGAACCTCGACTTGAGCCTCCGGAATGCCGGCATCGAGAGCGGCGGGGTAGCGGTGTGCGGCGAGCACAACGCCGAGATCCGTGCGCGCGGCTCGGTCATCCGTGCGCCGGAGGCGCTGCGGCTGCGGCGCGAGCCCAAGGTCTTCGAGCTCGAGGGCACGGAGCTCTCCGGACGCAAGCTCTTCAGCGCGTCGGGGTGTTCCGCCGGCTCGTAGGTGGGGGGGCCACGCGCTCCGAGCGCACGGCTCAGCGCCGCTTGCTGCCAGCGGCGGCGCGGCGCAGCCGATCCCGGATCGCCGCGCCGAGGCCCGCTTCGGCGGGGGGGCAAGCGATCACGGCGTCGCAGCCGAGCGCGTCGGCGTCCCGCAGCGCCGCGTACAGCTGCCGCGCGAAACCCTCGGGCTCCGCAGGCAGGGTCCGCTGGAGGATCCCGGCGCCGAGGGGCAGGTCGCGGCTGCTGAGGAGCAGCACTTTGCGGCCCGCGCGCGCCCACCC